>NZ_JAJVCR010000001.1:0-379395 GCF_021395195.1 Polynucleobacter sp. IMCC 29146
ATGGATGTATAAATACAATTATCAACGTCCAAACATGGCATTGGGCGGCATTACCCCGAAACAGCGACTGGCCATGGTTGCTTAATGAATCCTACTTCTGGGTTCGGTTAAATAAGGGGGGATTACCGCATGAGCTTAGAACTTGTGGTGATTATTCCACTTCTATACTTATCTTTATGGCAAGCAGGCTATTTTGCAATTGATTTTGAAAGTGCTAACGGAGATGGATTTGGCACTTTTCAAACCAACCTCTTAGGTATATTCGATTCTCAGGGATGGTCTTATATTCTTGCACCATTTAGAGTAAATCACCCCACTCTTGAAGATTTTAATTATTTAGGATTAGGAATTATTTTTTGCTTAGTCCTTTCTTTCGCAGGCTTCTATAAAAATAGAAAATCTTTTTTCCTTGGTGTAAAAAAACATATTTTTCTTTTTTGCTGCTTGTTTCTATTTTTACTTTTAAGTGTTTCAAATAATCTATTAATTGGAACTTCGACTTTTTCATTTCCTTTGCCAGAAAGCTTAATTGCTATCCTTAGCGTTATAAGGGCATCTGGTCGGCTCTTTTGGCCGATTTTTTACAGCATACTTTTTGTTACTTTTTTCTTTCTTTTTCGAACTTACAAATATAAAACTATCCGATTCATTCTTCTGGTAGCCATCATTTTACAAATTATTGATATGGCTCCAGGATGGCTACCAATAAGGGATCGAATTACTAAGGCCACGAATTTTGGAATGCCTACTACAACTTTAAAAAATCCTTTTTGGAGTGCTGCCGGCAATCATTATCATAAAATTATTTCCATTCCATTTGAAAAAAGCATGCTTCAGAATCAATGGCCTTTTCTTGCTGAATTAGCTTACCTTGGCCTTGGTAGTACTAACTCCGTTTATTTGGCACGTGTTGATGGCATTAAAATCGATGCTGCTAATATAAAGTTTGATGATAAGCTTAAGTCAGGGAAATTAGATTCTGACTCTCTCTACATCATAGATAAATGGGAGCAATTCCCAACAAACCTGATCTTTGATCCAAAGCAAGATCTCTTGGCAAGAATTGATGACATCTATGTACTTGCCCCAGGGTGGAAAAATTGTGTTAATTGCCCACCCATCGATTCTGCTCTTGAGTTAAATAGATTAATGCCAGTAACATTTGTAAATACGCCCATTTCTTTTGCTGGTTCGTCATCAGAGCGTAAATTATTCTTATCAAAGACAGGCGGATGGTTTTCACCGGAAACTTGGGGAGTTTGGTCCGTAGGCAGAGAAGCGAAGTTAACGCTTCCTCTACCTTCTGCAGATATTAAAACACTAACTTTAAATATGCGGGCTTTGGTTGGACCGAGTCATCCTGAGCAACGAATTGAAGTAGATATAAATGGTAAAGGTAGTTCTCTTTTCATCCTTAGTAAATTAGAGGGCAACTCCATTAGCATGCGTATTCCCCCAGAACTCTCTCATTTGCCGTACATTAGCGTGCGCCTACAATTTCTTAATCCCGTTAAACCAAAAAATTTAGGGTACGTCAATGACGATCGGCAAATTAGCATTGGCTTAACCTCTATTGAATTTAACTAAAAACTTAATATATCGAGGAGCGCTTCTTTATTCTCTACAGCGACAGAATAAATTTACTGGGTATTTGTTTTTTCTCTAACTCTATTTGACCACCTAAACCCTGAATTTCTAGGAGGCAAATTGTGCCAACCACTATGCCGCCCACTTGATTAACTAAGCTAGCTGCTGCCAAAATTGTGCCTCCTGTTGCTAAAACATCGTCGACAATTAATACGCGTGAACCAATTGGTAGCGAGCTAGCTTGAAGTTCTAATGAATCTGTACCGTATTCCAAGCCATAAAACGCTTTATGGGTTACTAGTGGAAGCTTTCCGGGTTTACGCACCAAGACTAAACTTTTATGCTCATGATGTGCAAGAGCAGCAGCAAAAATAAATCCGCGGGATTCAATTCCTAAAATATGGGTGTATTCCCAATCTTTTGCTAATTGGGCCATTTTCTCTATAGCATAGCGAAATGCCTGAGGATTCCCCAAGAGCGGCGATATATCTCGAAACAAAATGCCGGGTTTTGGAAAATCAGGAATTCCTGGGAGATAATCGAGTAAATTCATATTTTTTACCTTTTGAGAACTGTAAATGACGCATACCAATACCTTGATTATTACCGCATTAGAAAATGAGCTTGATCCTCTACTGATTCCAAAGCATTTTCATATTGCTCATACTGGTGCAGGAAAAATTAATGCAGCGCTCGGTACTCTAAAGGCTATTCAGACTTTCCAGCCTAAATTAATCATCAACTTTGGTACCGCCGGAAAGATTAATAAGCAGAATCCAGAACTAGCTGGTTTAGTCGAAATTGCCCACGTGGTTCAACGGGACATGATGGCTGAACCCCTGGCGCCTCGTGGCCACGTTCCCTTCTCTTCTCAACCCTTTATTTTCTCGTCACAACATGGTTTTGCTATTTGCGGTACTGGCGATAGTTTTGTGACCGCCCCAGATTCTTGGTTATTCGAGCAAAACATCGATTTAGTAGATATGGAGTTATTTGGCATTGCCTCGGCTGCATATGACCAAAACCTTCCGTGGCGCGCCTTTAAATATATTACAGATGATGCTAATGCTAATGCAGGCAAAGAATGGACTGACAAAATTAATCATGGTCAAGATACTTTTCTCAAGACTTTAAATGAGATTAATTAATGTTTCAAATTTAGCTACCTAGCAAAATTAGTCTAGTAATAGCGTAAGCTTTCAATACCAATCGCCAAGGGACGTGTATCTGAGCCAATGCCCAATACCTTTGGAGATATGGCATTCGGTAGCTTAAATTCAATTTTTAACGGCCCTGATTGGGTTAAGTCCCCCTTTAAGGGTATATCTATCAAGTTTCCTGATCGCTTATCGCAATTTTCTTTTTTAATGTAGCGACCATTTACCCAAATTTCTATTTCCTGAAACGGATGTAAAGTAGAAATAAAGGCCTGTGCATCTAATTTTATGCCTTGAGGATTTAAAGCGGGCAATGGAATCTGAATTACAGCAGTATTTCCCATGGACCAAGTGCCCCATTTTTCAGGGACTGACCAACCTGAGATTAAAAAGGATTTGGCATATTTACCAAACTGAGATAAATCAATTTTTTCGCCCAACTTAATTAAACGCTCAGATGACATCTTAGGGTCAATCTCGAGCTCTACTGGGACTGCTATGCATGTAGAGCATTTCTTCCACCCAGGGGCAAAAACATTAATTTCATTGATTCGGGCTATCAAATCGGTTTGGGGATTCATTCGCGTTAAAAATTTAGATATCTCTGAATCTTCCACAACATATAGCGTGTCGGTAGCAAATTGACCCGATTGAATCACATCTTGCATGCGCTGATTGGATTGAATAATTTTATTATTATCAACTCGCCCCATAAAGACTGAATTAGTACCTAAATGGTGTTTGGCAGCAAAACTTGCAAATTTCTCCCAAATAACCTGTTCATTCCAAACGGGAACCCGCACAATATTTTTATAATATTGACCGGCCGCGTCCCAAAAAGGATTGTCAAGTGACAAACCTAGATTAGCAGCTTGAGTATTTAATGCCATTTTCTTTTCTAGCCATGCTGGAGATGTATCTATAACTTGAATACTTAAGCCTATTGCTAGAATGGTGATGGTAATCTTTCTTGAGTAACTGCGAATGACAAAAAATATTCCTATAAAAAGAATGAAATAAAAAACGGGCCAAAACATTCGTCCTGATGCTCGTAGAATGCTAGCGAGCGAAAATAAAGTAGAATTTAATGGAATGGTAAATGTCCAACTCCCAATAGCAACTTGGTTTGATAATGCAAAAAGAGTGCAGCCTAACATTGCGCAGCAGACAAAAATGTATTTTTTAATCCAATCTGAAAAGTGTTTTCTAAAGCTTAAAATTGCAGGTATTGCCATCAATAGAATCCAAATTATGCCCAGCCCTAAATAACTAAATCCTTCATAGTTATTTAGGGCTCTAACTTTAGGTAATTGGTATAAATAAGACCAATTCTGCGAATCAAAACCACTCGGATCAAATAGAGCCAGCAAGTTCATGCGGTACATACCAAACCCGGTTTCGCCTGGGCTGATGCTTTGAAAATAGCCTGCTTGCCAGGCAAATAAAATAGTTACTCCAAAAACACATACAAACTCCTGAGCCGCCCCAAAAAGGCTCATCATCTTCTGCATGCATAATCGATCTAAGACGTCTCCGAGCCAAAGGACCAAAACCATTGCAAAGGTATACGGATGAATTAAGAGCGTGCAGGGTAATAAAATTGTCCACCACAATATTCGCCTTTCTTGATCTGGACGTAGGATCAAGTACCAAGCAGCTAACAATGGGAACATTGCCACCGTTGAATTATGAAAGCCAATTTGATACAACATCGGCGGCGAAAACAAAAATAAGCTTGTGCTTAAAATTAAGATCGAAACACTATTACTAACTAAGCTAAGCAATTTCCATGCCATCCACGCTTGAAGAATAAAGCAGCCCATGAGCCAGAAACCCCAAAACTGAAAAGGGTCACCAAGCCATGGGCTTAATAATTTAAAGAAGGGGGCTAGCAGCGGTAAAGAATTGGAATAAATGATCGAAGAGCTAATATCGAGTCCAAATTGTGGATTCATACCGATGGGAAAAGTCCATGGCCCATAGCGGTAAAAAGCCCATCCCAAATACTCCAAAGTCATATCAAAACCCGATAAAAGCCAAGCAATATTTCGTGGGTTTAGTACGGAGGGGCCTACCAGCAGTAAAAATGTCGCCAAACCTAAAATTAGAGGCAGGAAAAAGCTTTGGCGGGAATTTTTAGTCTTTAGCATGTTGGAATTTCTTTATTGTCACATTAATACGCTGAAAGATACTTGACCCATTCTCGACTGTATTATCTTGGATGCATATGACGTCAAAAATCTCCAAATTGCTCAAATCTGTTTTTTTACCCATTTTACTGGGCCTCATTTTGTTCGGCCTCATGGTAGGACTAAATGCACTAATCCCAAGTAATATTGGCTGGTTATTAAATAAACTCGATCCAGCGCAGCACTTTTTAGGCTGGGATTTTTTCAGAAATTCTCCTTGGACTCTTCCACTTGGACTAAATCCTAGCTTTGGTCTAAACATCAGCAGCGCTATCGTCTATTCCGATTCGATTCCTTTATTTGCAATACCTTTTAAAGTCTTTGCGTCTTTTCTGCCGAGCCCATTTCAATATTTTGGTTTATGGGTTTTGGTCTGCTTTGTTTTGCAGGCTTGGGTCTGTTGGAAATTAATTGATTTAACCCTAGGAAAAATAGCCCAAGAAAATCCCGCGCTTCATTTTTTTGCTACCGGCTTATTATTTTTATGCCCCTCTTTTCTTTGGCGAATTAATACCCCCGCAGGAATGCACGCCTCTTTACTGGCACACTTTTTTATTTTGGCTAGCTTGTATCTTTTACTTAGTAATGAAACTAAAAATCGCTATAGGTATTGGCTGTTATTACTTTGCGGATCATTGTTAACGCATTTTTATTTGTTTGTGATAGTTGGCCTCCTGTGGAGTGCAGACTATTTAGATCGATTTCAGAGCCAATTTGCACAACGTAAGTTGAAATGCTTTTTTGAAATTACTTGTGCACTCCTATTGGTTGTAGCGCTTAGCTGGCTGGTTGGGTATTTTTCCATTCGCGCCTCCTTGAATAGTGAGCGTGGCTATGGCTTTTTTGCCATGAATGTTTTAGGCTTAATCGACCCCAATGGCTGGTCTTATGTATTGCCTAACTTAAGCCCAAAAAATGACTGGGGTGAAGGCTTCTCATTTCTTGGCTTAGGAATTATTCTGCTGCTACTTTCCTGCATGCCCAAACTTTGGTCATTTCGCAATCAGCTACTCGCATTCCTCAGAAAGCATCACGTTTTAATTGCTTTAATGTGCCTTTTTATCCTGATAGCAATTACTCATCGTATCCACTTAGGTGGACAATTGATTATTTTGTCAATACCAGAGCGGGTCATTAACGTATTGAATAACCTGCGTTCAGCAGCACGTTTGATGTGGCCAGTGCATTATTTAATTGTTTTAGGTGCCCTTACATTAATTGGTAAGGCGTATCCAAAAAAATGGTCTACTATTTTTTTCGCCCTTTTCTTTTTCATCCAACTTGGCGATACGAGCAAGGCTTGGCTTGTAAACCGGGCACAAATTAATGAAAATTTTTCTCAAGAGTTAGCCTCGCCAAAATTAAAAAGCCAATTTTGGCAAGATGCAGCCCATTTTTATCAAAATATTATTGTTGTGCCGGCGATGAATTTACCGCCACATTGGGAGCAATTTGCAGCCTTAGCAGCTCGTTTTCATCTTGGTACCAATTCTATCCATGCTGCACGTATTGATCAGCATAAAGAAAGAGTAAGTAATCTAAATTTAGAACGTGTACTTAACTCTGGTAATTTTTCAAAAGATTCGCTTTACATTCTGCAAAATAATGTTGTCATCTCGGCGCTTGGCAATTTAGGTGGGAATAATCTGCTGGCCAAAGTAAATGGTTTTATTGTACTTGCGCCTAACTGGGTCTCTTGTCACTTTTGTCAAGCGCTACCCCCCGCTGATATATTAACCAAATCACAATTTCTAGAACTGAATGGCAGGCCCTTTACTTTCTCAGAAAAAAATTCTCGAGCTCCATATTATTTAAGAAGCGGCTGGGCTTTGCCAGAGGAATGGGGTGTTTGGTCCAATGGAAAAAAAGCGGTGTTAAATTTATTGATACCGTCTGCTACTAGCAAGTCCTTGACCTTGCATTACAAAGCATTTGTTAACCCTATTACGCATCCCCAGCTTGATTTTGATATATTTATTAATGAAAAATGGTTTCAAAAATATAGAATCTCTCAATTTGAAGATAACCTACTCAAACTTGATTTAAATAAAGCCATGCACTCAGAAAAATACTTATCGATTGAGTTTAGAGTTTCAAATCCAGTCAAACCCGCTGTGCTTGGTTACAACAATGCTGACCACCGTGACTTAGGCATCGGGTTAACGACTGCTGTATTTGAATAAACTACGGTATTAATCTGCTTTTACCTCAATTTTTGTCTTTTTTGCTATTTAAAAGGACTTAGATTAAATAATTACTGATTAAAATCAATAGCTTACCGATTTATAGCCATTTGATTTACTTAATAGCTATTCCGAAGTTAGTTAATTTTAACTATCAAGACCATACAAAAATACGATTTCACTACCTCAGAATATCTCCATAATAAACATCTGGTAATTCCAAAATACCTTGAGCAATTGAGGGTTTTGGACTTAACCCCAGAAATTAATTGATTATTTTTTAGGAGCAATACGATGGCTAAAACTGTAAAAGGCACTAAGACAGAACAGTCTTTAAAAGAAGCATTTGCTGGCGAATCGCAAGCAAACCGCCGTTATTTGTATTTCGCAAATATGTCTGACATTGCTGGAGCAAATGATGTTGCTGCAGTATTTCGTTCGACTGCAGAAGGTGAAACTGGTCATGCCCATGGTCACATGGAATACTTGATCGATGGTGGCGCTGGCGACCCAGGTACTGGTATGCCCGCTAAAACGGTTGAAGATGTTCTTAAAGCAGCTGTTGCTGGCGAAACCCATGAGTACACTGATATGTACCCAGGCATGGCTAAAACAGCTCGTGAAGAAGGCTTTGATGAAATTGCTGACTGGTTTGAAACTTTAGCTAAAGCTGAACGTAGCCATGCTAATAAGTTTACGAAGACCTTAGAAGCCCATTTAGCAAACGCCTAATTTGCTTTAGTTTTTTGTTGCACGCATTATGAGCCGCCTGAGGATTTACTTAGGCGGCTTTTTTATTTCTACTCTAAGGCTTGTAAAATTAATCAATTCACCTTGCTGGAATTTTTGCTGTCTAGACCGTGACCCCAACTAATTAAGCAGCTATTGCTAAATGAGCAATAAAGCCAGAGCGACTTTCGCCTGCAGATTTGGCTTTTGCGTCTAACCTTGCTAATACTCTTTTGGGCAAGGTTATATTGATCCGTTCAATTTCATCTGAAAGTAGCGCTGGGTCAATTTCTGCTATAGCCCAAATCCACCCCTTAAATTCTTTTTTCTTTTGCAGCTCAGTAATAGAGCTTGGGTTGGGAATTGCTTGGCCAGCATCAAGCGCACACTCGATCCAGAGCTCGATAGCCTCTTTAGTATTTTCAATTGCTTCATCAACCCCTGAGTCGGCAGCCGAAAAACAACCAGGCAGATCGGGCACTACTACACCCCATGCAGTTTTTTTATCCCCCGCCTCTATTGCAATTGGATATTTCATTTTTAGCACTCCTATCATTTCAAGCTTGCTTGCTTCAACAGCTTTTGCACTAATCCCATACCAAGATCTTTTTTTGGGTGTGGCACACTAATGTGCCCCCATTTACATGGGTGAATAAAAATATGATGAGATCCTTTAATTCCCCTTAAGACCCAGCCATTTTCAATTAACTGCTTAATTAATTCTTTGCTCTTCATTAGCAAATTATAAATACACACTATACACACTTTTATAAAAGGTGTATTGATATACTCCGCCAACCCCCAATAAAAAAGGCCCCACTTAAAAGTGAAGCCTTTTTACTACGCAAATGAACTAGCTAGAACGGCCGCAAGGGCCCGCTTAATTAAGCCTTCTTAGCGTGTGCGCTACACCAGCCTTTGGCTGTTACTTGCTTACCAGCAAATAAAGTACAGCCACCTGCAGCTGCACCAGCTTTACCTGTATACAAAGCACAGTTAGCGCAATTTTGGCCGGCGACAAACTTAGGGAACTTCGCTTTATCTACTTTGGCAGCATCTTCAACATAGCCGAGTGCAACTGCTTGAGGATCGGTTGGCGAAACCATGGCTTGCGCTTGAACACCATTGTTTAATGCCAAGCTAGCAGCACCTGCTGCGGACAAAATCATAAATTGACGACGATTGGTTTTCATGCGAGCTCCATTGGGTTAAGAATTTCAACCGTGATCATAAATCACAAGTTGCCTATCCTAAATGAAGCTTCCATCTTATTGATTTAATTCACTATTTTCTTGAGAACGGTTCTCAATTCAATTTCTATCGCTGACTTAACTTACGACTTACGTTGCACTAAGGCTAAGAATTCTCTACGTAGGTTGGAGTCTTTTAGAAATGAGCCGCGCATGACGCTATTAATCATTTTGGAATCGGGATCTTTCACTCCGCGCCACTGCATACAGAAATGATCGGCTTCCATCACTACTGCTAAGCCCGTGGGCTTAATTTTCTTTTCTAGAAGGTCGGCTAACTCTACTACCGCCTCTTCCTGAATTTGGGGTCGGCACATGACCCATTCAGTAATTCGTGAGTATTTTGAGAGGCCAATGAGGGCACTATCTTTATCGGGCAAAACGCCAATCCAAATTTTGCCCATGATGGGGCACAAATGATGCGAGCATGCACTACGAACGGTAATAGGGCCAATGATCATTAGCTCATTGAGATGGGTAATATTGGGAAACTTGGTGAGCTCGGGTTGGCTGACATAGCGGCCATTGAAAACTTCATTGACAAACATCTTTGCCACTCGAAAGCTCGTATTACGCGTATTGTGATCACTTTCAGTATCGATCACTAAACTCTCGAGTACGCCTTGCATCTTCTGCGCGACTTCCTCTACCAAGCCTTCGAGATCGCCTGGCTTAATAAATTCCGCAATATTGTCGTTCGCATGGAAACGCGCTTTTTGCGCTTGGATACGGCGCCGTATTACTGTTGATAAAGGTATGCCATCTTCACTAGTGGCTTTCTTTAGGGAAGGTACTTTCTTTACTACGAGAGTCTTTTTAATCGGCATCACTTCTTTCTGGTTTCTATTTTTATCTCTAAATTAATTCTGCTTTTTTTGCGCCCTCTTTTCTGGGACGATTTAAATCTGCAAAAATATTGCCAATATACTCATCAATCCTAAAGTCCACGCGACGGTTCTCAGGGTTGGCCAATCAGCCAAGTAACACAGCACATACAAACAACGGGCAATGACAAATGCTACAGCGAAAAGATCAATTCTGCCTTGAGGCTCATGGGTAAAGGACGCGATGATGACTGCAGCAAAAAATAGAGGCAAGGATTCAAAGGTATTGGCTTGAGCTGCATTAGCACGCGCCCGAAATCCGGTTTGTTTAGCCAGCCATTCGCGCGGGCGGCTATTGTCGTAACCATCGAAGCCTTTTTTGGCAATTCCAGCACAAACGATGGGCAGAATTCCCATAAATAAAATACATGCAAATGCAATGGTCATTGCTTCATCTCCTTTTTATTTTTTTAGGTTTATTTTTTCTTACCAATGCGAGTTTCACTGCCATTCATTAAGTTCTGAATATTGCTACGATGGCGCCAAATTAATAGGCCGCACAGGATTACCAGGGCTAGCGCTACGGGATGAAAACCAAATAGGAAAACATAGTAGAACGGTGCAAATAATGCGGCAGCAATAGCTGCTAATGAAGAATATCGGGTGAAGAAAGCCACGATTAGCCAAGTACTTAAGGTAGCCAAACCTAAGAAGAAATGAATGCCAAATAAGATACCGCAGGCTGTGGCTACGCCCTTACCACCCCTAAAGCCATGAAAGAGGGGAAATAAATGTCCCAAGAAAACCGCGATGATGACAGCACATAAAACCCACTCTTGCGAATCCGCAGGTGCTGCGCTCATGACCATCCGCGCAATTACAACGGCCAACCAACCCTTTAAGGCATCGCCGAGCAAAGTAAAAAAGGCCGCTTTTTTATTGCCCGTACGCAACACATTGGTTGCACCAGGATTTTTTGATCCATAGGTATAGGGATCGGGCAAAGCCATGCACTTACTCACCACCACCGCAAAGGAGATAGAGCCCAATAAATAAGCGCCCAGAATCAATAAAAAGGAAATTAACATACCGCTATCTTAAACAAGAGGCACGTTTTGAGCTTAAAAGTGAAAAACCGTACCGAAGTTTTTCTGCTTTTAAGCTCAAAACTGCTGGCGATGAAGTGAATGAGGCTAACCCCGAGGATGATGCTGTTGATGGATCGATTTGAGGCGCTCTCGAGCTACATGGGTGTAAATCTGCGTAGTTGAGATGTCAGCATGGCCCAGTAAAAGTTGTACGACCCGTAAATCGGCTCCATGGTTCAGTAAGTGAGTCGCAAACGCATGACGCAAAGTATGTGGTGATAAGGCAATGGGAATATTGGCAATCAGCGCATAACGCTTAATTAGGGCCCAAAAGGCTTGGCGGGTCAGGCCGCTTCCAGTATGGCGCCCGACAAAGACTTCATTACAGTTTTTACCTTCCAACAAAGGCACGCGCGCTTCGGCGAGATAACGTTTAAGCCATAAACCAGCCTCTGCACCAAATGGCACCAAGCGTTCTTTACCGCCCTTGCCATTCACAATGCGTACCACGCCCTCATTTAAGCCCAATGCAATCGTTTTGAGTGTGACGATTTCTGATACGCGTAAACCGCTGGCATACATCAGTTCAAGCATGGTGCGATCGCGTAAGCCCAAGGGGGTGTCAACATTCGGTGCGTTGAGCAAGGCCACAATCTGCGCTTCACTTAAAGTTTTTGGAAAGCGCTGGGCCTGCTTAGCTGCACGCAACTTCATGCATGGGTCGCTCTTCACCAGATTGAGGCGCAAAGCATGGCGATAAAAGCGCTTAAATACCGTAAGGCGGCGATTTGCAGTGGTCGCTTTATCAGCGCGCCGATGGGCAATATAGGCGGTGAGTTCTTGTTCGCTCGCTGCGTATAAATCGACCGATGAATGCGCTTGCAACCATTGTGCCAAGAGTAATAAATCCCGGCGATAGGCGGCTAAACTATTTGCTGCTAAACCATCTTCTAACCAACAAGCATCACAGAAGCGTTCTATTGCTTCCGCATTACTGGGAACCAACGCGCCCGAATTATTCACTGCAGTTCATCTGCGAAGTTAATCTGCAAAGTTCATCTTCGAAGTTAATCGCGAAAGTTATTAAAGCCTAAAGGTGATTCAGGTACATCTTTGCGCAGCATGGCCATCACCTCTTGCAAATCATCACGCTTGCCGCCCGTGACACGCACTGCATCACCCTGAATACTAGCCTGCACTTTAATCTTACTGTCTTTAATAATACGTACTACTTTCTTGGCTAACTCGGCGGCAATACCCTTTTGGATTTTCATGGTTTGCTTACGCTTATCACTGCCAATGGTTTCGAGTTTGTCATCTTTGAGGTAACGGACATCGACATTCCGTTTAGCCATTTTTCCGTACAAGACATCACGAACTTGACCCAACTTAAAGTCATCATCGGCGTACAGCACAATTTGTTCTTCCTTTTGCTCTACCCGTGAATCAGAGCCCTTAAAATCGAAGCGGTTGGTAATTTCTTTATTGGCTTGCTCGAGGGCATTTTTGAGTTCAACCATATCGGGTTCACAAACAACATCAAATGAGGGCATGACTAACTCCTTTATTTGGCAAAAATTTTAAATAATTCTGTTAACGAATAAGATTGTGGCATGAACTCGACTCAAACTACCGGCCTAAACTGGGGTGCCGGCTTACCCATACTGCGCAATACCCAATTGAGGGAGCGAAATTCCCTTGGTTTTGCTGCTACCGCTGAATTGAGTTGTGTTATTCGCTCTGCCGAGCAAATTCCCCTGCTGATGAGTACTGTTCTATCAACTGGCATGCCTTGGCGGGTTTTGGGAGGAGGCAGCAATGTGGTCTTACCTGCACATTTACCGGGCCTAACCCTCTTGATGGAGATTGGTGGCCAAGCGCTTATTTCCAACGATCAGACTACGACCCAAATTCGGGTTGGTGCGGGAGTGAATTGGCATGAATTTGTTACTTGGTCTGTAGAGCAAGGTTTACCAGGACTAGAAAACCTCGCATTAATTCCAGGCACAACGGGTGCTGCACCGATCCAAAATATTGGCGCTTACGGGGTTGAAGTTAGCGACTTAATTCAATCGATCACTGCCTTTGACTGCACTGCCCAACAAGTTGTTGAGCTTACGCCTGCGGCTTGTCAGTTTGCTTATCGCGATAGTATTTTTAAACGTCATCCACAGCGTTACATTATTTCTGCGGTAACGTTTTCATTACCTAAAACTTGGGTGCCACAATTGCAGTACGCTGATTTAACGAATTTCTTTTCTTCACAAAAAAATCTGCCAAGACCGACTGCAATTTTTGACGCCGTCTGCACTATTCGGCAAAAAAAATTACCTGACCCAAAAGTAATTGGTAATGTGGGCAGCTTCTTTAAAAACCCCACAGTTAGCCAAACTCAATTGACCCAATTATTTAATACTTTCCCTAAGATGATTGCTTATCCGCAGAGCAATGGCTCGCATAAACTCGCGGCGGGATGGTTGATTGAGCAGTGCGGTTTTAAGGGGGCACAGAGGGGCGCTGTTGGCGTCTTCGAGAAACAAGCCTTGGTACTAGTTAATCTCGGTAAAGGCACTGCTACAGAGCTCCTAATCCTAGCAAGCGAGATTCAATCAGCAGTGCAAGATCGCTTTGGCGTTTTGCTGGAGATTGAGCCTGTTCGAATGTAGTTGGGGGAATTCTATTTTCATGCCCTATTTTCCTAAAGGTAAATATAGGATCATAGAGTTATCGGCCGTCGCTCTAAATCCGTAATGCTTGTAGAACGATTTTGCGTGACTGTCTTTTGCATCCACAATTAGGGCATAAGCGCTTACGAGTTCTTTTGCCTCTAGGCAACGAGTAACTGCGCACCCCATTAAATATCGGCCAAACCCACATGCTCGGTAATTTAAGTCTGTAGCTAATCGTCCTAAGCGAAAACAGGGAACTGGGTACCTGGGTAATTTACGCTGAGCCTGAGCATCTAATTGTGTTACATCAATTTGGGCTGCACTAAGGCTATAAAAACCCAAAATTATTTTTGGTGAAGTTGTATCCACCAAAACTCTGACTGTAGCAATCCCTTTTTTACTTTGTTGCGTAGCAAAATGCTTAAGGTAGCTATCTAGTTCAGTAATTCCACATTTAAAAGCTTGACGATCATGGAGTTGAGAATTAAGTGCTTGATCCTCAAGCACGCGAAATCTTTTTAGCAGTATTTAAGGCTTTTTGTAATGCAGGGTTTGGCGTGAACTTACCATTAAGGGCCTTAGCAAATACTTCAAAATCTTTTGCCGTCATGGTGATGCGAGACTCCTGATCGAGCAAAATTTGCGCCTTCTCTTTTGCTGCTGTTCGTACGAATGCGGCCATGGTTGTGCCAAGCAAAGCAGCAGCGCGAGAAACCGAGGCTTTTTCTTCAATGTCCATTTTTAAATCAAAGCGCGCTGTACTGCCCATCTTTATCTCCTAAGTACGGTAAAGTGCCGTATACGTAATAATACCGTATTTTTAAGTTATCGAGGGGAATTTTAATAACCCCAATGCAATCTCGACATCTCTTTTATGCTCTACTTTTACCCTCTTTCTCTCCTTAAAAGGGTGACAACAATGAACTTAGAAATAGTGGAATTACTCAAAATAATTGCTTTAAAAAAGGACGTGGCTCAAGGCCTTAGAGATCTTGAAAATGGGCGCGTTAATAAATTCAATATTGAAGAAATTAAATCGCGAGGCCGAAAACAGCTTTCAGCGCTTAATCAGCAATAACTTAAATATTCTCAACTGAATTATTTTTGCTTCACGGCCCCCAAGACAATTTCTGCCTCGCCTTCAGCAAGTCGCACTTGAAGTGTTTCTTGGGGCTTTAATTCATCTGGATTACGCACCGCATGGGTTTGCTCACCCATCCCCCGCATGATGACCGCATAGCCCCGCTCAAGCGTGCGCTGGGGGTTAAGCGCTTCTAGCTGGGCGCCCAAATGGGTTTGGCCCTGTTGCCAACTTTCTACTCGCACTAACCACGATTGACTTAAGCGTTGCCGTAAAAACGTTAATTGCTCGCGCATCCGTTCAGGGTTAGGCAAGGCATGATTCAAACGTAAGGCCAATTGATCTAAGGTTTGTGCTTCGCGCTCAAGCCGCAAGGTCAGCCTTTGCAGTAAGGCTTGCTGAAAACTAGCTAACTCGTTGAGTAATTGATCGCGGCGAGGCGCGGCTAGCTCGGCGGCGCCAGTGGGTGTTGGCGCCCGAACATCTGCAACAAAATCTGCGATAGTGAAATCGGTTTCGTGACCAACCCCACTCACTACGGGAATGGTGGAGTCGGCAAGCGCATAGGCCAATTGCTCGTCATTAAAAGCCCAAAGATCTTCGATGCTACCGCCGCCCCGCACTAACAAAATAACATCAACTTCAGCTTCTACATTGGCCGCTTTTAAGGCGGCAATGATTCCAGCGGGGGCTTCGGGCCCCTGCACAAGAGTGGGATAAATCACAAGGGGAATATGCGGTGCACGCCGCGCTAAAGTACTGAGCACATCTTTTAGTGCCGCTGCTTGTGGTGAAGTGATGATGCCAATGGCGCGGGGATGAGTCGGAATTGCTTGTTTAGCTTCTTCGGCAAATAAACCTGCTTTCGCCAATTTTTCTTTTAATTTAAGAAAAGCTTCGTAAAGACCACCCAAGCCTGCTTTGCGCATCACTTGCACAGTCAGTTGCACATCACCTCGTGGAACATACAAACCTAAGCTGGCACCCACTTCAACCAAATCACCAGATTGGGGCATGAAGCCCACTTGACCATTGCGTCCCCGAAACATCACACAACGAATTTGACCCTCTTCATCCTTTAATGAGAAGTACCAATGCCCGCTGTCATATGCCTTGAAATTGGATATCTCCCCGCTAACCCATACTGTATCGAAATGCTCTTGTAAGGATTCAGCAATTGCGCGGTTAAGCTCGCCAACGGTGAGTACTGACCTTGATATTTCCGACATATTTATTATTCTATTCAATCAAAATGGGGCTTCTAGGGTGATTTTTTGTGCTTCTTTTGTAATACATATCCACAGGTGGAAAATTTCTTACTGCCAAGTATTGAAAGTAAACACTAACTTACCCAAAGCGTGGCATAAAACAGACATATTTTTTGTAACTCATTGATTTAATTCAATAAATATTGCTATTTTTACCTTACTGAAAATTGATAAATTAATCACTTTACCGAAAAATCAATCACTTAGCTTAGCCCCTTAAAAAAGTTTTGCACAGAGTTATCCACAGGCTTGACTCGTACTTTCCGTTTAGTTTGCTAAAGTACTGAAAGTCTATGTATACCATCTTACTTGCAGCCGGTTGGCCCATTTGGCCTCTTTTAGCAGTCTCTATTTTTGGCCTAGCCATTTTGATTGAGCGAAGCTGGTATTTACGTAAAAAACGGGTTTTGCCGCCACGGGTTTTGCAGGAAGCCTTCGAACTAGGTTTGCAGGTAAACCAGAGTGTCGCTGGCAAGCAATCAAATCCCCATCTCGCCGATTTGATTCGCGCAATTGCAAATTCTTCACCTGTAGGTTCGCTCTTGGCGTGCGCTCTGGCAGAAAAGATGGCGGGTCAGCCCGCTAACGATGCCCTAGAAGAGCTTCAGGCCACCGCTGAGGCAGTTTGGCTGAAGCTAGACCGTTACTTAGGTGCACTCGCAACCATCGCCACCGTAGCACCCTTGCTCGGCTTATTTGGCACAGTCGTGGGCATGATTGAAATCTTTGGCAGTCAAGGAAGTGCTGTTGGAAACCCATTACAACTAGCGCATGGTATTTCGGTAGCACTTTACAACACTGCCTTTGGTTTATTAATTGCCATTCCCGCTTTAGCTGCTTGGCGGCTCTTACGCTCAATGGCCGATCAACGCCAACGCGAGTGTGAAGAATTTACCCGCCAATTATTTAAAAAACTCTACCCCGCCGCTAATGATGAATAAAAATCAAGCTAGCGTTGGACGTTTTTCTTTAAGAAAAAATCACGGCCTGTTTCTTAGTCGGACTTCTGCTGGCGCCACTACACCCCCAGAAATTAATTTAATTCCATTTATTGATGTCTTACTGGTTATTTTAATTTTCTTAATGATCTCGACGACTTTTACACGCTTTCAAGAATTGGCCATCGCCTTACCAAACGCAAGTACTACTGATTCTGCAAATCAAAGTCAGCAAATTCATTTAGCAGTAAGTCGCGATGGACGCTATGCGCTAAATGGGCGCATCGTTAGTACTGAGCAGCTCAGCAACGCTTTAGCGCAGCTGGCCCTTGCTAAGCCTGCTGGTACTAACTCTAGCGATATTAAGTCAGCCCTGCAAGTAAGTATTGATGCTGATGCCCGCGCATCTCATCAGGCCGTGATGACAGCGCTAGAAGCTGCCCGTGATGCCAATTTAAGTAATATTGTTTTTACTAGCCAAACCAAATAAGTAGATGCTGCCTAAGATATGCTGACCATATGCTAACGGCGCCACAATTTTGGGATAAACGCAATTTATTCAGCCGCTTGCTGAGTTATGCGCTCTGGCCACTAGCGCTCATCTACGGTTGGTTCTTAAGTTTACGCAACCTAGCTCAAGATTTCAATTTTGCTAAAGCTGCGCCGGTGCCAATCATCATCGTTGGTAATCTTCGGGTTGGTGGCACAGGCAAAACCCCAATTGTGATTGCGCTTGCGCTACAACTGAAGGCGCTGGGCTGGCACCCAGGGATTATTAGTCGGGGATATTTAAGTGCCGACTGTAAGAAAAAGTCTACCCACCACCATGCCACAAAATTGCGGGAAGCGATCGAAGTAACTCCACGCTCTGATCCTGCAATAGTTGGCGATGAACCGGTTTTGATTGCGCAAAAAACCCATGGCACCATTCCCCTTTGGGTTCAGGCAAATCGGCGTAAAAGTATTGCCGCATTGCTCAATAAAAATCCTCAGGTCAATGTGATCATTAGTGATGATGGCCTGCAGAATTTTGGCCTCCCGCGTTGGCCTGCCCGTGAAGGCGGTCGAGATATTGAATTAGTGGTGCGTGATAGCCGTGGCGAAGGGAATGGTTTTTTATTACCCGCGGGCCCACTGCGCGAATCTGCTCTGCGTGAACGCGATGCCACGCTCATGACTAGCGTCGAAATTGATAGCGCTACTGACCCTAATTATTTTTTAGAACAGCGGGCGGTTTATCTCTCGCCTGAAATAGGCTTAGCTTATAGTTTGAATGATCATTCTTTGCAATATTCATTGGCAGAAATTGCGCAAATGTTTGCTCCCACAACGATCGTTGCTATCGCTGCCCTCGGTAACCCCAGTCGCTTTTTTACTTGCTTAAATGAACATGGTCTTGAACCACGGTGCATTGCCTTACCTGATCACAGTAGTTACTCGAGTGAGTTTTTCGCTGAAATAAAGGCCGAGTGTATTTTAATGACTGAAAAGGATGCCGTAAAATGTCGACATATTGTTGATGAACGCATTTGGGTGGTGCCGATGAAAGTTACCCTGTCAACTGATTTTATGAACTGGGTCACATCGATTATTTCTCGTCCTGATCCACGCCTGAAATAACATCACTATTAACTTAATATGAATGTGTAACTGGATAAGGAAAAGACATAATGGATAAACGCTTATTAGATGTTTTGGTTTGCCCCTTGTGCAAAGGTCCACTGCATTTCGATGCCAGTAAAAAAGAGTTGATTTGTAAGGTCGATAAATTAGCCTACCCAATTCGAGATGACATTCCCGTGATGCTAGTCGATGAAGCGCGCAGCCTGACGCCTGACGAAATCTTTTCTTAATTACTTTTTACTTCTTCGTTCTGCACCCAAGATGAGTTCCACTGCGCCATTAAATGAATTCATTGTGCTCATTCCAGCTCGACTTGATTCAACACGCTTGCCGCGTAAACCACTAGCTGATATTGCAGGTAAGCCCATGGTGGTAAGAGTAGCAGAGCAAGCCAGAAAATCGCTAGCCAAAAAAGTTATCGTTGCCACTGACTCTACAGAAATACAAGCAGCCTGCGCCTTACATCAAATTGAGTGTGTGATGACGCGAGCAGATCATTTAACTGGCACCGATCGCTTAGCCGAGGTGGCCCAATTGCTTGCACTGAAACCCAATGATGTGGTGGTGAATGTACAAGGCGATGAACCTTTAATTCCGCCTGCATTAATTAATCAAGTAGCGCTCACTCTCCTAACGCATTCACACGCTGCAATTGCGACTGCTGCAGTGGCAATTGCAGACGCTAATGAAATTGCCAGTCCTCATGTTGTTAAGGTGGTGCTGAATCAGGCTGGTGAGGCTCTGTATTTTTCACGCTCAGCCATCCCATTTTGCCGTGATGTCTCAGCAGAGAGCGCTAAACTAGCTTCCCCCAAGCCAACTTACCACCGCCACTTAGGCATCTACGCCTATCGGGCCAACTTTCTTTTGGCTTATGCGCAATTAAGCGCTGCCCCCCCTGAAATAGCTGAATCACTTGAGCAGCTACGGGCTTTATGGCATGGCTATCCAATACAAGTCTGTATTGCTAATGAAGCCCCGCCCGCTGGCGTTGATACACCCGAAGAACTCGAGCGGGTGAGGGCCATCTGGCAATAGGCGCAACACCACGACCGCTCACAACCCTAATTTAAGGGCAATATCGGGAAAATCCTTAGCTCAGCCCAGCGTTAAGCGGGAAAAAATACAGGACAATCACGTTTTATATCCATTTTTGTCGGTTTGAGGGGAATAACAATGCGTTTAATACTGTTGGGCGCGCCAGGCGCTGGCAAAGGCACTCAAGCCCAATTCATTTGCAAGCAATTTGCCATTCCACAAATTTCAACGGGTGATATGTTGCGCGCTGCTGTCAAGGCAGGCACGGAACTAGGTATAGCTGCTAAAAAAATTATGGACTCTGGTGGCCTTGTTTCGGATGACATCATTATTGGTCTAGTAAAAGATCGCTTAACTCAGCCCGATTGTTCACAGGGCTATTTATTCGATGGTTTTCCGCGCACCATTCCCCAAGCCCAAGCGATGAAAGACGCGGGCGTTCCCATCGACTATGTATTAGAAATTGATGTGCCTTTTGCAGCCATTATTGAACGAATGAGCGGTCGGCGTGTGCATCCTGCTTCGGGGCGCACTTATCACCTCACATTTAATCCACCCAAGATTGCTGGTAAAGACGATGTCACTGGCGAGCCGCTAATTCAGCGGGATGATGATCAAGAAGAAACCGTGCGCAAACGTCTGCAGGTGTATAACGACCAAACTCGGCCCCTCGTCGATTACTATTTCAACTGGTCAAATACCCCCGACCCTCAAGCTAAAGTAAAGGCGCCAGCCTACCGCAAAGTCAGCGGTACGGGAAGTGTTGACACTATTACAAAAGAAATTTTTAAAGCGCTTCAATAATTTTTTCGCGCCTTTATCGGTTTGAACATATTCACCCAATCTAAAATTTTATTGGGTAAGTATTACCCATTCTTTGTGTTTGCTGGCCTGGGATTTTTTGGCTACTTAATGCCATCCATCAATTGGTTTACCGCAACGCCTGGTGACTTAATCGATGGAAGATTTAATAGCGTCATCCTAGAGCATTTTTATCACTGGATTACCGGCCGTCAACAAGACCTATGGAGTCCAAGCTTCTTTTATCCCAATTTGGATGTGCTGGCTTTTAGTGATAATCATTTTGGGAATGCCTTTATTTATGCGCTGCTGCGTATTTTAGATTTATCACGAGAAGTCGCATTTAGTGCTTGGTATGTCAGCGGCTGCTTGCTGAATTTTCTAGTGACCTACATTGTGCTGAGAAAACTGCATTTCTCGGTATTTGCAGCGAGTGCTGGGGCTTTTGTTTTTGCTTATTTTCTACCAGCAATCATTCAGGCGGGTCATGCGCAATTAACCTATCGCTTTGCGATACCGCTAGCATTTTATGCATTGTGGAATTTCATTTACAAGCGCCAGATTAGTGCCTTAGGGCTATTATTTCTTTGGATCTGCGTGCAATTTTATTGTTCGATTTATTTGGGTGTATTTCTGGTTTATCTCCTTCTTGCCGCTTCTATTGCCGCGCTTATTCTTCAACACAAAAATTTATTCAAGGACTTAAAACGCTCATGGCTTGATTTAACCAAGCCCCGCAAAATTTTCCTTAGCGCCTTAGCGATTGCCAGCTCCATCAGCATTATTTTATTGCTTGAAAAATATCAGCAAGTAGCTTCGTTATATGGATTTACAGGTAATGTAGTGGAAGTAAAGCATATGCTGCCCAGATTAGAAAGTTATCTGATTGCTGATAACTCAAGCTTCAGCTCATTTGTTGGTAGTTGGTTTAATCAAATTCCCCTCTATCGACATGAGCATCAATTATTCATTGGTATTGGGGTTGCACTGATATTTTTTATCGGCTGTTGTATTCCTTGGTTTAATTACTTTGGCATCAATAGGCCTTATGCTAAGGATCAAAATGCAATTGGTAAGCTGGCATTTTTTTCATTATTAATTCTTTTTTTATCAACCCTGCAGTATGGCGTTGGTGGTGGGCAACTAACAAGCCCTTACGAGTACTTATTCTCTATTCCAGGAATCTTATCAATTAGAGCTGTCACTAGATTGATTCTGGTTCAAGGCTTACCCATCGCTATTCTGGTGGCTTTAGCTTGCGAAACTTTAATCAGTAGTCTTAATAAAAATAATTATTTTTGGCGTGCAGCTGGCATTGCTATTGTGGCAGCGCTACTGAGTCTAGAAGTTATCTTTTTTGATCATGTTAAAACACCAAATGCAATTTGGACTGAGCGCTTAAATAGACTATCCGTCCTTTTGCCTAAGCCCATTCCAGCAGGGAGTGTTTTATTTGTCGATAACAGCGGTAAGGAAACGTGGTATTTTGCCGAAGTTGATGCCATGGTTCTGGCACAAGATTTGGGCATACCAACCATTAATGGTTATTCGGGAAAATTTCCGCCTGGGCATGACCATCAATCCCCAAATTCATGTATTCCTTATATGGCCCGAGTGCAAGACTATGGTAAATTTCACCATCTAACTGAAGCGTCTACGAATGAATTAATGACTCATATTATTCAAATACCCCCTTCAACCTGCGTCAAGGTAAATTGATTTAATTCTTATTGTTCTCAATGCGCCTATCTGTCATTATTCCTTGCTACAACGAACTCAATACAATTGATACCATCATTGATGCCGTCAATGCTGCACCTTATCCTGATAAAGAAATTATCATCGTGGACGATTGCTCCACTGATGGCACACGCGATAAATTAAAAAATGAAATAGAAAATTCGGGTCGGGTTAGCAAAGTGCTTTATCACGCTGTGAATCAAGGTAAAGGCGCTGCTTTACGTAGTGGAATACAAGCGGCAACAGGTGATTTAGTCATCATTCAAGATGCAGATATGGAATATGACCCCAATGAATATCCAAGACTGGTTGAACCAATCTTAACAAATCGGGCCGACGTGGTATTTGGTTCTCGTTTTTTAGGTGGCGATGCGCACCGCGTACTGTATTTTTGGCATCGCGTTGGCAATGGTTTCCTAACCCTAATGTCAAATATGTTTACCAATTTGAATTTAACGGATATGGAAACCTGCTACAAAGTGTTTCGCCGCGAAATTATTCAAAGCATCAAGATCGAAGAAAATCGCTTTGGTTTTGAGCCTGAAATTACCGCTAAAGTAGCAAAGTTAAAATGCCGAATTTTTGAAGTCGGCATTTCTTACTACGGACGCACTTATGATGAGGGTAAGAAAATTGGTTGGCGCGATGGTGTACGCGCGATCTACTGCATCGTTAAATACAGCTAAGCACCGAAGCCCTCC
This sequence comes from Polynucleobacter sp. IMCC 29146, assembly GCF_021395195.1. Classification (NCBI taxonomy): domain Bacteria; kingdom Pseudomonadati; phylum Pseudomonadota; class Betaproteobacteria; order Burkholderiales; family Burkholderiaceae; genus Polynucleobacter; species Polynucleobacter sp. IMCC 29146. Next base: position 22,867 of record NZ_JAJVCR010000001.1, read on the forward strand.
CTTGCGGCTGCTTAACTACTCTTAGTAAAAGAACAATGCCATAAAAGCTAGGTATTTCCTTTGCTAAAGAAAAAGTTCCGAAGGCTTTTTCGAGTAAAGGAAATACTTGGCTTATTACTTGCCTTTTTCAAACAAAGGTAGTAAATACCAGCCCAAGCTTATATATAGCAACAGTAGTAAAGAGTCTATTTAAGCTCTTTTAAGGCGCTTTCAAACGACTCAATATCAGCAAAACTGCGATATACCGAAGCAAACCGAATATAGGCCACCTTATCAAGGCGTTTAAGTTCGCGCATCACCAACTCACCGACGCGCTCACTCGGAATTTCTTTTTCACCTAAGCTTAAGAGTTTTTCTTCAATACGACCCACTGCCTCATCGACTGCGTCGGCTGAAACAGGACGCTTACGTAAGGCTAAACGAATCGAGCTAATTAATTTGTCGTGACTATATTCAACTCGACTACCATTTTTCTTCACAATTGCGGGCAGGGCTAGCTCAGCACGCTCATAGGTTGTAAAACGTTTATCGCAAGAAGCGCAACGCCGACGGCGGCGAATCGAATCGCCCTCGTCGGACTCACGCGTATCCATTACCTGAGTATCGTCACCATGACAGAATGGACAGCGCACGCTGGATTTCTGTTTTTAGCTGTAAACCGGAAAGCGCTTAGTCAACTCGCTTACTTGAGCCTTCACTTTCGCAATGTTGGCTGGATCATTGGGGTTATCCAATAAATCAGCAATCATATAGCCTACTTGCTTGGCTTCAGCCTCTTTAAAACCGCGGGTTGTCATCGCTGGAGAACCTAAGCGAATACCACTCGTCACCATGGGTTTTTCAGGATCGTTTGGTATGCCATTTTTATTGACGGTAATGTGGGCTTCGCCCAAAATACGCTCAGCCTCTTTACCGGTCATTTTCTTGGCACGTAAATCAACCAACATCACGTGTGCTTCTGTGCCACCAGAAACAATGCGCAGACCGCGCTCGGTTAAGGCAGCAGCCAAGGCTTTGGCATTCGCAATCACTTGCTTTTGATACTGTTTGAAACTCGGCTCAAGCGCCTCTTTGAAAGCCGTTGCTTTGCCAGCAATGACGTGCATTAAGGGGCCGCCCTGTAAGCCTGGAAAGACCGCGGAGTTAATGGCCTTCTCATGCTCAGCCTTCATTAAAATAATGCCACCACGGGGGCCACGTAAGCTTTTATGGGTAGTTGAAGTAACCACATCTGCATGCGGCACAGGATTTGGATATTCACCGGCGGCGATTAAGCCCGCATAGTGCGCCATATCAACCATAAATATTGCGCCAATTTCTTTGGCTATTTTTGCAAAGCGGGCAAAATCAATTTTGAGTGAATAAGCAGAAGCACCAGCAATAATTAACTTCGGTTTATGCTCGCGCGCTAACCGCTCCATTTGCTCATAGTCGATAACTTCGTTTTTATCTAAACCATAAGCTATTGGGTTAAACCATTTACCACTTAAATTTAAAGCCATGCCATGGGTTAAGTGCCCACCTTCTGCCAAACTCATACCCATAAAGGTATCGCCAGGTTTTAAGAAAGCTAAAAATACCGCTTGATTCGCCGAAGCACCACAATGCGGTTGCACGTTAGCAGCCTCTGCACCAAATAAAGCTTTTACACGATCGATGGCTAATTGCTCGGCCACATCGACAAATTCACAACCGCCGTAATAACGTTTGCCGGGATAGCCCTCGGCATACTTGTTCGTTAACTGCGAACCTTGTGCCTGCATTACTGCTGGAGATGTGTAATTTTCCGAGGCGATTAATTCAATATGCTCTTCCTGACGGCGATTTTCATTTTCAATGCTAGCCCATAATTCGGGGTCGGTTTTGGCTAAAGTATTTTGACGGTCAAACATGTACAGCTCCTATCGTATTTTTGGGCTTATTTATTCTGCTGATTTATTCTACTGACTTCTCACCTAACTTATTATGCATAGCATTTAGTGGCATTTGGTTTTAGCGATAAAATCACCCTACATCATACAAAAAGCCTATGAATTCAGCTCAAGACCTCTCGATTCTCTCTCTCGTCCTTAATGCCAGCCTGCTGGTGCAGTGCGTTATGGCCTTATTAATGGTGATGTCAATTGCGTCTTGGGCCATCATTTTTAAGAAAAGTTCGATTTTGCGCGCTGTGCGCAAAGATACTGAACGCTTTGAACGGGATTTTTGGTCTGGCGGCGATCTCAATACCCTCCTTGAGTCTGCCCAGAGAACCACCCATAGCGCTGCTGTTCTTGAGCGTATTTTTGCGGCAGGAATGCAAGAGTTCTTGAAAGCCCGTGAAATTGATGCTGCACGTCGTGCCATGAAAGCCGCCTACCAACGTGAAATGGACCGTCTGGAGGCCAATTTACCCTTCTTAGCTTCAGTCGGCTCAGTTTCACCCTATATTGGCTTGTTTGGCACAGTTTGGGGCATCATGCATGCTTTCCGGGGCTTAGCTAATGTGCAACAAGCCACCTTGGCAGCTGTGGCCCCTGGAATTGCTGAAGCCTTAGTGGCAACTGCAATAGGTCTATTTGCAGCCATTCCTGCGGTCATTGCCTACAACAGCAATGCCACTGATATCGATCGCCTCTCAATTCATTTTGAAACTTTCATTGAAGAGTTCACTAATATTTTGCAGCGCCAAGCAGGTCGTTAAGATTAATTAGGCGATCAATCACGATGGCGCAATCAACCCGCTCTTCTTTTCGCTCTTCCCGTCGGCGGGTGATGTCGGAAATTAATGTCGTGCCTTACATCGACGTGATGCTGGTCTTGTTGGTTATTTTTATGGTGACTGCTTCAGCCGTCAATCCAGGCATTGTGAATTTACCAACGGTAGGGGGGGCTAAAACCCAACCCTTACCACCGATCTTTTTAAATATTGATGCCAAAGAAAATATTACCGTGCGCTCCGAGGGCTCACCCACTCAATCACTAACAGCGCTTGAGCTTGGCACTTTTGCTCGCACTCAAGCAGAAAAATCAGTTGACCAAGCTGTTGTACTTGCAGCAGATAAATCGGTTAAATATGAAGTGGTAATGGATGTCATGGCTAAGCTAAAAGAAAATGGTGTGAAGCGAGTTGGTCTAGCTGTAAAGAGCCAATAAACCTAAGCCAGATGAATGCAATCATGAATTCATGGACGCCTAATGAGTAGCACGCAAAATTGGACTGCGCCACGGTTTCCCTTTCATGGTTCGCCAGAATCACGGCCCAAGAAAATTCCCAAAGAAAAATCGGGGAGCGCAATTACCCTCTCATTAATTGTGCATTTAGCTTTATTGGCCTTACTAACCTTTGGCATTAGTTGGCGGAGTAGCACTCCTGCTGGCGTTGAAGTTGAATTATGGGATGCCACTTTACCCACCCCAGTAATTGACGAGCCTGCCCCTAAACTCGATCTAAAAATTGACAATGCAGATATTGCCCTCAAGAAAAATAAAGTGATTCCACCAAAGGTGGAACCCAAAGTGGTGAAACCTGCGCCACCCATGCCTCCAAAGGCTAAAGAGGCGCCTAAAGAGACACCTAAGGCCGCAAAGCCTGCACCGACTCCACCCCCACCCGCAGCTAAAGCGAATCCCGCTACTGACAAAGCCCGCGCTGATCAATTAGCGCGCTTGAAAGCGGCCGCTGGTGCCGAAGGCGGTAGCGGCGGTAAAGTCGGCAGTGGCGTTGGCGCTGGTGGTAATGCGCCTGCGGGCTATGCGGATAAGGTACGGCGCAAAGTGAAGCCCTTCATTGTGTTTAATCCAGAAGTGGTGGTGGGTAACCCTGCGGTGGTGATTGAGATTGAACTCGCTCCTGACGGTGCGATTTTAAATCGTAATATTGCCTCATCGAGCGGTGATACCAATTGGGACCGTGCGGTTTTACTTGCCCTCGATCGCGCCCAAAGCCTGCCAAAGGATGACAATGGTTTAATACCAATGCGCCAATTGAAATTAACCTTTAAACCCAAGGATTAAATTAATGTCTTACTTGCAACTTCATTTATATTCATGCCGCGTTTTAGTTTCATTCTTCTTAGCTACATGCACGCTAAGCTTGAGCTCAATTGCTTCTGCGCAAATGAATATTGAAATTACTGGGGTTGGTCAAGCGCTCTATCCCATTGCCGTGATGCGTTTTCAAAATGAGGCTAAGTTACCAACTAGCGTGACCGATATTATTCGGCAAGATTTAGCTCGAAGTGGTTATTTTAAAAATACCGAGAACGGCAATGCAACTGAAAGCGACGAAGGCACGCCCAATTACAAAACTTGGGCAGCACGTGGCGCTGATGCTTTAGTAGTTGGTTCGGTTGAACAAAAAAGTGCTACTAATTTTGAAATCCGTTATAAATTATTTGATATTCGTAAATCGCAAAGCCTCAATGGCTTGGTACTCACTGCTAGTACCGATAATTTACGGCAAGTAGCGCACAAAATTGCCGATGATATTATTTTTAAATTACTCGGTGAACGCGGCATTTTTTCTACCAACCTTTCTTATGTGATTAAAGATGGCAAACGCTATCGCTTGGTCATTTCCGATGCGGATGGACAAAATATTCGTAATGCGCTCAATAGTGCAGAGCCGATCATCTCGCCAGCGTGGTCGCCTGATGGTAAGCGGGTTGCGTATGTGTCCTTTGAAGATCGCAAACCGGTGATTTACATTCATGAGTTGGCTACCGGCAAGCGTATTTCTCTCTCGAACCAAAAGGGCAATAACAGTGCCCCCGCTTGGTCGCCTGATGGCAAAAAAGTTGCGCTCGCTTTATCGCGGGATGGCAATACCCAAATTTATCTCATCAATGCTGATGGCTCTGGCTTACGTCGCCTGACGCGGGGTAGCACGATTGATACGGAACCACAATTTTCACCCGATGGTCGCTTTATCTATTTCACCAGCGATCGTGGCGGTAATCCGCAGATTTATCGCATGAGTGCTGAGGGTGAAGGGTCTGAAGGAGCCAAGCGAATTAGTTTTAAGCAGGCTTTTGTGACTTCGCCACGCATTTCTCCTGATGGTAAAAACCTGGTGTTCATTGCCAATGGTGGTAGCGGCTTTAAAGTGCATCTCATGAATTTGGCGACTGGCGAAACGGTGGCGCTCACCGATACCGTCAACGATGAATCACCCTCCTTTGCTGCCAATGGCCGTTATGTGCTGTATTCCACGCGGGTAGGTGCTCGCCGAGTTCTGGCTGCAGTATCGATTGATGGTAACTCCAAGCAAATCTTAAGTATTCCCGGTGCCGATGTCCGCCAACCCTCTTGGGGACCCTTCATGGACTAAAAGCGAGGCTGAGGCGGGAGCAAGGCATAATATTGTTATCAAATTAATAAAGTTACGTACTATTACCTCTTCTCGATTTAATAAGGAATTCAACATGCAACTACTCTCCATTTTTAATCGCCGCGCAGTTGGCTTGGCTTTATTTGGTTTGGCAGCCCTACTTGCAGCCTGTTCTTCAGGTGTAAAGCTTGACGATGTCGATGGCGCAAAAGATACCAGCTCCTTTGGATCGCAACCTTGGAATGATCCTAAGAGCCCTCTCTTTGAGAAAAGCGTTTACTTTGACTTTGATGAGTACAACGTTTCCCCGAGCAAATATCAAAAAATGCTGATGGTACATGCAAATTACCTTAAACAAAATACTGCCCAAAAAATTATTATTCAGGGTAATACCGATGATCGTGGCACTACAGAGTACAACCTGGCTTTAGGCCAACGTCGCTCAGATGCGGTTCGCAAACAACTCGCTTTATTGGGTGTAGGCGATGGCCAAATGGAAGCCGTGAGCTTTGGCAAAGAAAAGCCGAAGGCCGATGGCAATAATGAAGCTGCTTGGGCAGAAAATCGCCGTGCTGATATTGTCTACATCACGAAGTGAGTTACACATCGCTAAAGCGCTCAGGAAAGTAGTTTTTCTGAGCGCGCTTGCGCTAACTGCAATCGGCACTACTAGTTTTATGCCGAGTGCTTGGGCTTTGTTTGAAGATGATGATGCGCGTAAGGCAATTCTCGATTTACGGAAAACACTTACCGCGACCCAAAGCGCGACGGCAGAACTACAAAATCAACTAGAAAAAGTGAAGGCCGATAATGCCCAATTGCGGGGCCGGCTAGAGACACTTGAAAAACAAACAGAAGAGTTGCTAACTAAACAAAAAACTTATTATCAAGATTTAGATTCGCGCTTAGGTCATTTTGAACCCCGCACAGTTGAAGTGGAAGGCATTACTGGCACTGTACAGCCTGGCGAAAAGAAACAGTACGAGGATGCCTTAAAAGCCTTTCAGGGTGGTCAACTCAAAAAAGCCGATGCTGAGTTTAATGCCTTTATTCGCAAATATCCCGCTAGCCCCTATTCACCTTTAACCCTGTTTTGGTTGGGTAATACTAAATATGCTTTGCAAGATTACCCTGGCGCAATTGCGCAATTACAAGCTTTTGTGAAACGTTTTCCAAAACAGTCGCGGGTTCCTGCTGCAATGCTAACCATTGCTAACTGCCAAGCAGAAAGTGGCAATAAGGCTGCAGCCCGCAAAACCTTGAATGAGATCATCGCTAACTATCCTGATAGTGACGCAGCGAATCAGGCGCAAAAATCGCTTGGCGCAGTAAAATAAGTTCGCTGTATTTTTTAAGTTGCTGTCATGAGATTTCCTGCATCCTATTTACCGCCTCGAAGCAAGCTTGCGCCAGCGGTCATCTTATTTTCTGGTGGCCTCGACTCCACCACCTTGCTAGCCTTAGCTAAAGAATTAGGTTATGCACCGTATGCTTTATCCGTTACGTATGGACAAAAACATTCCTCTGAAATTCATGCGGCTAAACGCATTGCAGTTGAAATGGGGGTGGAACGCCATGAGGTCATCGACATTAACCTCACGCGCTTTGGCGGCTCGGCGTTAACTGATCACAACTTAGCGGTTCCCACTACCCCAGGTCCTGCGAATGAAATTCCCATTACCTATGTGCCAGCCCGCAATACCATTTTGCTTTCCTTGGCGCTCGGTTGGGCAGAAGCCTTAGGCGGTCTGGATATTTTTTATGGGGCTAATTCAGTTGACTACTCGGGCTACCCCGATTGCCGTCCAGAGTATGTTCAATCGTTTGAACTCATGGCTAATTTAGCCACCAAGGCGGGGGTTGAGTCGCACACTGCAGCAACCCGTTTTCGAGTGCATGCGCCCATTATTCATTTAAGTAAAGCGGAGATCATTAGCCTTGGTTTATCGTTGGGTATTGATTACGCTAAAACCGTCTCGTGTTATCAAGCTAATAGTGATGGTGAAGCCTGCGGAGTTTGCGAGTCATGCCGTTTACGGAAAATCGGTTTCGCTCAAGCTGGGGTTGTTGACCCAACGCGCTATTCCATTTAAGTGCTTGGCGACTTCTGACTCAGAATACGCGCCACATAGCGCGCAATTAAATCGACTTCAAGATTGACTTGATCACCAACTTTTAGCGCTGCTAAAGTGGTATTTTGCAAAGTATGCGGAATAATATTGATCTCAAATATGCATACTGCTTGCTTAACTTCTATTAAGTCTGCGCTTGTTGCTTCACTGACGCTATTAACAGTGAGTGAAACACCGTTGACCACGATAGACCCTTTGTAAGCTAAAAATTGTGCCAGCTCGGCAGGCGCGGCAATACGTAATAACCAAGAGGTATCTTTGCTTCCTGCTTCAGCAAAGTGAATCACTCGCCCAAAGCCATCAACATGGCCGCTTACGAGGTGACCACCTAAGCGGTCGCTTAAGCGCAAGGCTTTTTCTAAATTAACCGAACCAACTGTTGCTAAGCCAACTGTTTTATTCAATGACTCACGCGAAATATCGACTATAAAACCTGCTTGGTTAACTTGCGTGACCGTCATGCAAGCACCTTGAATGGCAATACTATCGCCAACGATGACGTCATCTACATAATTTGGTGGGGTTGCAATGCCGAGTTGCAAACCATCGCCTTGCGGGGTAATGGTTTGAATTTGACCAATAGCAGAAATAATTCCTGTAAACATAAGTAAGATTAATTCATTTTCATCAGGCGTAGACGTAAATCAGGATAAAAAAGGGTTTGGTCGATGATGCGCCAATCGTTACCCATTAGGTCTTGAGATAAATGGGTAGGTGGATCGACTTGCGCCATGCCTAGGCCCTCACCTAAAAAGCGTGGGGCTAAATAGAGCAGAAGCTCATTCACACAATCCTCGCGCAGTAATGAGCCATTGAGCTTAAAGCCAGCCTCAACATGAATCTCATTCATGGCATATTTAGTCGCGAGTATAGAAAATAATTTAGTGAGATCAACTTTTCCACCTGTGTTGGGTATGGCAATTAACTCCACACCGCGCGCTGTAAGTTCAGCCGCTTTTTGCTGTTGTTCATGAGAGTTGGCTGCGGCATAAACGATCATGACGCCGCTCGCCTCGGTAGTGAAGATTTGTGCATTTAGCGGTATGGCCAAATGGGAATCGATAATTATTTTTATGGGTTGACGAGTCGTGTTCACGTCACGTACATTGAGGCGCGGGTCATCCTCGATTACTGTGCCTACACCAGTCAAGATAGCGCATGCTTGGGCGCGCCAATGGTGCCCATCTGCCCTAGCTAAGGGACCTGTGATCCACTGACTCTCCCCTGAAGGCAAAGCAGTTTTGCCATCTAGACTAGCGGCCATTTTCATGCGGACCCAAGGCAGGCCTTGGCACATACGCCTAATAAAACCCGGGTTTAATGCTCGTGCTTCTGCCTCAAGCAAGCCCATTTGTACAACGATGCCAGCCGCCCTTAATTGTTGAATTCCTTGACCTGAAACTAATGGATTAGGGTCGCTCATAGCAATACTGACTTTGGCAACCTTAGCAGCGATTAAAGCCTCGACACAGGGCGCTGTTCTACCCGTATGGCTGCAAGGCTCAAGCGTCACGTAGACAGTAGCCCCCTGTGGATTATGGCCTTGGGTACGTGCATCTTTTAAAGCCTCGATTTCTGCATGTGGCCCCCCAACCGCCTGGGTATGACCGACGCCAATACACTGACCTTCCTTAACAATGACGCAGCCCACCCTTGGGTTAGGGTTAGACAAATACAGCGCCTGCTGCGCCTGCTCTATAGCAAGGTGCATGAATTGGGTATCTTCTGCGGTAAATAACATGGTGCTATTTTCCCTCTTTTTGGTATCACCCCACTGAAGCCATCCTCGCCAGTGAATAAGGAGCTAATTAGTGACAGCCGCGAGCGTCTTGCTTGGGGTTACAAAGGCGCCAGCGTCCGCCGCTAGCCAAAATTAGGTGCTTTTCTAATGTCGGGGCTTTGCGGTGCGTCATGACTAAGCGGTTAGCCACAAAACCCCCTGATTGGGTTCGCGCCGCTCCCGCCGCATTAAAAACGATTTGCTTACGCCCCGTTTGTGGATCGGCAAATTGCTGCCCTGTCTTATTCGTGAGTGAATGAATCACTACCGGATCAAGGCTAGCTTGTTGTAACCACACTTGTGTTTTACAACCCTGGACTTTACATACGGACTCTACTTGCCATCCGCCATTCCAATCCGCTTCATTGCGTGGCCGAATGCGCACTGCACTTCCCGAATGAAGCGCTTGCTGTCGTGCAAAGTGAGCATGCTGAATAAATCGCATTGCGAGGGTATCGAGCTCGCGTTGATACAACTGTTCCTGTAGCCGCGGTACAGCCATTGTTGCGGCAATAGCCACAATGAACACCACTGCCATCATCTCGAGCAAACTAGCACCCTGCTGTTGAGTAAATAAACTCTGCATTGGTTTACGCCTAATGAGTTAATTAATAAAGATTTCGCGCCAATTGTGGCGCTCAATTTCTGCTGTAGCATGCTTTAACAACACCGTAGTTTGTAAGCTGACGTTTGACTTGGCGGCTGGCACACCCTCGAAAGGTAGGGTAGTTACTTCAACCCATGTGCTGATGATTTTGGGTTGCAAGGACTTTTTCTCAGTAATATGCTGCCGCACTAAAGCCTCGCAAACTCGTCCGGGGCTCACTTCAATTTCAATTGATTCGCCAGCATTAATTGCGGTAATGCCTACCTCTGCACTGAACAACCCTTGCTCACAGGCCTGCAGACTAGCTTCTGTCGCCATAAACTCGGCCTGTTGTAAGCTGGCAGTTTGCGTTATCTTTAGCTCCATTGCTAATAAGCGCTCAAGCGTGCCGATCGACCAACTTAAGACCAACACAAGACTTAAAATTGCTGCAATGATCAAGGTGCATTGCGGCGCGCAAAAGTACGTGCCAGCGTTTTTTTATTCAAGATAAGCTCAACCTGAATTTTCTGTGGGGCAATTTCATGAAAGCGAATTTGTTCTATCCCAGTCATTAAGGTAGTTTTTTGAGCGCGCCCTTGGCGATCGAATGACTCGCACATCAAAGAACCGGCAAATCGGGAATGACGACCGCTAGCAGAGGAGCTATTCTGAGTTTGACGATCTAATGAAAATCCTAAACGAACGAGGCCTTGTTGAGTGCGTTCGCCAGTTAAGGGATTGCCACTGCAATCGTAATCGACTTCAGCGCCCGCTTTTTTAGAAGCGTGGCGCTGCAAGCCATGATGGATGATCAATTCATCGGATGTATTGAACCCAACCGCTTTACGAATCGTGAGGGGGTTTAGGGTTGTAGCTGAAGATTTTTTAATGGGTTCTGCAAGCGGGTCGCGGTAACCGGCCATACGGATGGCTCGGCCCATTAAAGTAAACATGCGGTCTTGATCGGCTAGCTCGAGTGTGGCCCGTTCTAGCTGACTTTGTTTGATTAAAACCGTACTCGTTATTTTGAGCATGGGCGCTAAGACCATCATGCCAATGCCCAAGCCCACGATACATTCGAGTAAATTCATGGGTTTTTTCTCCCCCTGCTAGCCTGACTTGTTGGCTGACTGCTTGAGGACTTGATTGGGGTGGTTGGGTATTTAGCACTAGCCTTTATTTGCATTTCATATGCGCTAGCCTGTGCCCATTGCTTGGTTTTATTGTCCTGCAAATGAAGGTGCTGCCCCTGTAAACGCTGGTAAATATCAACCAACCCAAGACCACTGCTCACGACGATGGTCATGGCAATTAAGGCTTCCAAGAGAATAAATCCATGATTAGAGCGGGTTTTCATGTCCCCTATCGTGCTCGCTTAAGGCGGTCTGCACTATCCGTTGCAAGCCATTTCGCTGTAGGAAAAGCTGGAATTGGCAGGGTAAAGCGCCGCGAAAATGTCCCTCAGCTTAAAATGGCTGTCTATGTCTGATAAAGAACTGAAGTCGATAGCCCCAATTCAAGAAATCATTGCCGATCTGCGGGCAGGCAAGATGATTATTTTGGTGGACGAAGAAGATCGTGAAAACGAAGGCGATTTAGTTTTAGCTGCCGACCATGTTTGTGCAGAAGCCATTAACTTTATGGCCAAGCATGGGCGTGGCTTGATTTGTCTAACCCTAACGCGCGAGCGCTGTCAGCAACTCAATTTACCCTTGATGGTGCGTGACAATGGCACGGCACTTGGCACTAACTTCACGATCTCGATTGAGGCCGCCTCTGGTGTAACTACCGGTATTTCCGCAGCTGATCGGGCCCGTACGATTCAAGTAGCGGTAGCCCCGCATGCCAAACCGGATGACTTAGTCCAGCCTGGTCATATTTTTCCGCTCATGGCACAACCCGGCGGCGTCCTTATTCGTTCAGGACATACCGAAGCGGGTTGTGATTTAGCCTTATTGGCTGGCGGTTCGCCAAGCGCTGTGATTTGCGAAATTATGAAAGATGATGGCAGTATGGCGCGGCTGCCAGATTTAATGGTCTTTGCGAATGAGCATGGTCTAAAAATTGGCAGCATTGCTGACCTGATTCAGTATCGTAGTCAAAATGAAAGTATTGTGGTGCGCGAAGGAAGTCGTGAATTTAATACACCGTGGGGAAATTTTCATGGCGTGGTGTATCGCGATCGGCCGAGTTCAGCCATTCACCTGGCACTCGTCAAGGGCACTCCCACTGAAGATCAAGAAACCTTGGTGCGCGTTCATGAACCAGCCACCGTGCTTGACTTTCTGGATACAGTTGCTTCTACCCATTCATGGCCCCTAGCTAAAGCCTTAGAAAAATTAGCGGCTGCCCCAGTTGGTGTAGCAGTACTGTTAAATGTGGCGGGTGTTTCTGCGCCAAATGATGCGAGTTGGCTGGCGCGTTTTGTTCAATTGACGAATACCCAACCCAATAAAGTCCTGCAGCGTAAACCCGACTTTCGTAGCTATGGTATTGGCGCGCAAATTTTAAAAGACTTGCAAGTTGGCAAAATGCGCTTATTAGGCAATCCCGGCCCTACTCCAAGTTTGTCGGGCTACAAGCTTGAAATTACTGGGCATACGCCCTTTGTAGAATAAATTACAGGATCGGTAAAACTATGTCAAATCATGCTCCCGGTGTGCAGGTTTTAGAGGCCGATCTGAACGGCGAAGGGATGCGCATAGCCATCGTGCAAGCGCGCTTTAATCAAGAACATGGCGCAGCCCTCGCCGAATTTTGTATTCGTGAGCTATTGCAATTAGGGGTTGATCAACAAGATATTCATTTGGTCACTGTGCCTGGTGCCTTAGAAATTCCGTTTGCTTTACAACGTTTAGCTGAAACAGACACCTTTGATGGCCTTGTTGCTTTGGGCGCAGTTATTCGCGGCGAAACCTATCACTTTGAATTAGTCGCGAATGAATCAGCTGCAGGTATTAGTCGGGTTTGCTTAGAATCTGGTTTGCCAATTGCAAACGGCGTACTCACCTGTGATAACGATGATCAGGCCACCCAACGCTCGGCCAGCAAAGGGGCCGACTGTGCACGTGCAGTAGTCGAAATGGCCAATTTAGCCTTAGCCCTGACGCCCGATTTAGATATTGAAATGCATCACCTCGAAGAATCTAAATAATGGCTGTGCAGCAGAAAGTAATTAAGCGCTCACTTACGCCCAGACGACGGGCTCGTGAGTATGCCCTACAGGGTATTTACCAATCGCTGGTAATGCGGCGTGCTGGAAGTCTGCCCGATGTGCAAGTCATTGCCTTGCAATTAGCTGAAGATCCCGCGTTTACACGCTGTAACCTAGATTTATTTGAGGGGATTTTTCGTGGCGTTTTGCTGCGGGTAGATGCCTTAGAAAGCCTCATTACCCCCGCCCTCGATCGCCCGATTAATGAACTCTCACCAGTTGAGCATGCCGCACTTTTAATTGGTACTTATGAGTTAGCGGATGACCCAAGCGTACCGTATAAAGTTGCGATTAATGAGGCAGTTGAGCTCGCCAAGATTTTTGGTGGTACCGATGGACATAAGTATGTGAACGGTGTGCTCGACTTGTTAGCAAAATCATTGCGCAGTGCTGAAACTCAAGCCGTCTAAAAACCAATACTGGGTATGTTTGAATTAAATACTGGCGTAGCGTTTGCCGCGTGCGGCGTTGCGTAACTGCTCACGCTCACTCAGCACTCGTCCGGTATAACTCGATTCGCCACTTGCAGCATTGGGACTACCCAAGTAACTACGTAAACCCGCTTCGAGTGAACCAGCTTTAGCAATACATGCTTTTAAGATTAACGCGCCTACACGAATGTTGGCTTCTGGAAGAAAGGCGGCTGCTTTACCGCCAAAGGGCTCAAATTTTTCTTGATGAAGATTCGTTAACACCTGCATCAGGCCTTGTGCACCCGCTTTACTTTGAGCGTTTGGATCAAAACTAGATTCAATTGCCATCACTGCGAGCAATAAAGTGGGGTCTAAATTCACTTCTTTGGCTACTTGCAGGGCCTCGTTTATATAACTGAGGCTCTCGCTTGGAGTAATGCGGTACTTATCGACTAAATATTGTGAAACGACTTTGCGCTCTTGTTCCGACTTCAGCGAATGACGATCAACCGCTTCGATATCCACTAAATGACTGGGAATAGCTGCTGCTAGACCAGCTATTGATGGAGTCTCTGTGGCCGCAGGATAGCTTGCGGGCGATAAATGGGCCTCTGCCTGAGTATCGTCACGCTGACCAACTTGGTCTTTGTAGCTGGTAAACCAAGCTTGTGACCCGTCGAGACCTTGAGGGCTATACAACAGATCACGCGCTATACCAGGCACTAAAAGACGTGCAAAATCAAAGGGGCCCGCATTGGTACCTGGCCCAGCCAGCCATAAACTAATTGCCATGAAGACACCCAAGCCGAGTAAAGAGCTAGCTACCCGCTGCAGCGATGCTTTGGTACTCTGTAAAAGAGGACTCAAATAGTTGGCTGGGCTAATTTTTTTTACTACTCTCATAGGTCAGGGCTAGCTTGCATATTGCAATGCAGCAAATAATGGACATGATGCATCTTAGGAACTCTTATATATCATGTCAAGCATATAGAAATCAATATACATAACTTTTTGTAGGTATAGCTTGCCCTAAGGCTAATCAGACCCCCTCATTCCAAAATAAAAACTATATATATCAATGGTTTATAAAAGTTAGTGGCCACCTTTTTTGTTATATGAAAAAGACTGAATTTAGGCTTATTTTTGTCCTTTTTACTCGAAAAATCGGTCTGAAAACCCTATATTTAGTTCTTGAAACGGGTATCAACACCTACCTATAGTTTTTATACAAATTTACAAATTAATAATAATTACCAATCAATCATGACTTATTTGATTGGCTTGTTACTCACTATCATGTGCAAACTCCCCTAAAATGGGGCACACGTATTCTCGCAAACCCTAACTGGATCTCTGTCACTATGAATGCTTCACTTCAGCAAATTGATATTCGCTCACACTTAAAAGACCCTAGCTTATTCCGCGAAGATGCCTTTATTAACGGCAAGTGGATTAAGGCTAAAGCAGGTACTACTTTTTCTGTTAATAACCCAGCAACAGGCGACATCATTGCCAATGTAGCAAACCTCAATGGCGCAGACGCTGAGTTGGCGATTACTGCAGCCGAGCAAGCGCTTATCGGTTGGCGCTCGAAGACCGCCAAAGACCGAGCCATAGTAATGCGTAAATGGTTCGATCTGATTATTGCCAATACCGAAGATTTGGCTATTTTGATGACTCTTGAGCAAGGCAAGCCCCTCGTAGAATCGCGCGGCGAAGTCGCTTATGGCGCCTCATTTGTAGAGTGGTTTGCGGAAGAATCAAAGCGAGTAACGGGCGCGATCCTTGAGAGCACTTGGGGCGATAAACGCATGCTGGTATTAAAGCAAGCGATTGGTGTCTGTGTTGCTATCACCCCGTGGAATTTTCCGATTGCAATGATTACGCGCAAAATTGCGCCAGCGATTGCGGCAGGCTGCACCATGGTTATCAAACCAGCCGAGCAAACCCCTTTATGTGCTTTGGCTTTAGCAGAATTAGCGCAGCGCGCTGGTATGCCTGCGGGAGTGGTCAACATCATTCCTTCTGATGCAGATCAATCGATTGCTATTGGTAAAGTTGTTTGTGCCTCGCCCACCATTCGGCACCTTTCTTTTACTGGCTCTACTGAAGTAGGCCGAATCTTGATGGCGCAATGTGCGCCATCCGTGAAAAAGGTTGCCCTAGAATTAGGTGGGCATGCGCCTTTCATCGTGTTTGAAGATGCCGATATTGATGCTGCTGTTGCTGGCGCAATTGCTTCTAAATATCGCAACTCGGGGCAAACCTGTGTCTGTGCTAATCGGTTTTATGTACATCAAAAAGTGCAAGCTATCTTTGTAGAAAAATTTGCTAAAGCCACGCAAGCGATTAAAGTCGGCAATGGAATGACTGAAGGCGTGAGTCAGGGTCCGTTGATTGATGATGCTGCTTTTGCTAAAGTTGAAAAACATGTGGCCGATGCTATTAGTAAAGGTGCCACATTAGTTACAGGTGGTAAAGCCAATACCAGTGGTCTCAATTTTTATGAGCCCACCATTTTGTCGAACGTGACGAGCGATATGCTGATTACGTATGAAGAAACCTTTGGGCCAGTAGCGCCGATTATTCCTTTTGATAATGATGAAGCTGTAGTGAAGTTGGCCAATAACAGTCAGTATGGTTTAGCTTCCTATTTTTATAGTCGTGATATTGGTCGTGTCTGGAAAGTCGCGGAGGCTTTGGAATATGGCATGGTCGGTGTGAACACCGGCATTATGTCGAACGAAGTAGCACCATTTGGTGGCGTTAAACAATCGGGCTTAGGTCGTGAAGGCAGCATTTGGGGTATGGATGAATACCTTGAAATGAAATATGTTTGCGTGGGTCTCTAAGCGGCTCGTTTCTACCTTAGCTTTTGATAGACCAAATCCCAGACCCCGTGGCCTAGATTAAGGCCACGGTTTTCAAACTTGGTAACAGGACGATAAGTAGGTCTAGGTACATACGTTTTATTTGGCGATGTATTACTCAGCCTATGTTCAGCGTTACCTATTGTTAACATTTGTTCGGCATATTCTTGCCAATCGGTAGCCAAATGAAGATAGCCGCCGACTTTTAAACGCTCTGCCAGCAGCTTCATAAAAGGCGCTTGAATTAAACGGCGCTTGTGGTGGCGTTTTTTATGCCATGGGTCGGGGAAAAAAATATGCACTCCATCCAATGTATTTGGTGCAATCATTTGCTCTAAGACCTCGACTGCATCATGGCGCATGACGCGCACATTTGTGAGGCCCATTTCATCGATCCGTTTTAGTAATGCACCCACGCCCGGCGAATGAACATCAAGTGCTAAAAATTGGTCTTTGGGTCGAGCTGCGGCAATACTAGCGGTGGTTTCTCCCATGCCAAAACCAATTTCTACAATGCGTGGCGCATTTTTATCTGAGGAAATCGAACTTAACCCAAAAGCCTGAGCCCAATCGAGCTGCATGGGCTGAAAAGGGATTAACAGTGCAGATGACAGTGTCTCTAGAGCGCGCTGCTGCGCTGAAGTAGTTCGCCCAGTGCGTAAAACAAAAGATCGAATACGGCCGGTGTGACTGCGAGGCGTGTTCAAGCGAAGAGACTAAGTAGCCAGCAATTGCCTAAAGTAAGCAATGGTTTCTTTTAGGCCATCTTCTAATGCCACCTTCGGCTGCCAACCCAACTTGGCTTTCGCTAAGGCAATATCGGGTTGCCGTTGCTTGGGATCATCTGCGGGTAAGGGCTCAAAGACTAATTTCGACTTACTACCCGATAATTTCAAGATCGCCTCGGCCAAAGCCAACATGGTGAACTCACCTGGATTGCCAATATTGACTGGCCCGATAAAGTCTGCTGGCGCATCCATCATCGACATCATTGCGGCAATTAAATCATCGACATAACAAAAACTGCGGGTCTGTTGACCATCGCCATAAATAGTAATGTCTTTACCCTGTAAGGCCTGCACAATAAAATTACTAACAACGCGCCCATCGTTGGGGTGCATTCTGGGGCCATACGTGTTAAAGATGCGCACGACCTTAATTTCTAATGCATGTTGACGATAGTAATCAAAAAATAAAGTTTCAGCGCAACGCTTGCCTTCGTCATAGCAACTACGAATCCCAATCGGATTAACCTTACCCCAATAGGATTCAGGTTGAGGATGTACCTCTGGATCGCCATAGACCTCGCTAGTAGACGCTTGTAAAATACGCGCGCGCGTACGCTTGGCTAAGCCGAGCATATTGATTGCGCCATGCACACTGGTTTTAGTCGTCTGCACAGGATCGTGTTGATAGTGCACTGGCGAGGCTGGACAAGCTAAATTATAAATTTGGTTTACTTCTACATATAGCGGAAAGGTCACGTCGTGGCGCATGACTTCTAAGTGGGGGTTACCCAATAAATGCGCTAAGTTTTGTTTACTACCTGTAAAAAAATTATCCACGACTAGAACTTCTTCGCCACGTTCTAATAAACGTTCGGTCAGATGTGAGCCTAAAAAACCGGCACCGCCAGTGATGAGAATTTTTTTATTACCCAGCTGACTGCTTGCATTACTTGCCATGATTAGCCTAAATGAGTGGAACCTAAAGGTGATTTGCTAATAAAAAATGAGTTAAGGTATTTTAGCCCCTAGAGCTCAGCCCCATCTTGTGGCACATCCCAGCTCGCTGAGCGATAAGCCACGATGACCTCTATGAGAATCATAACCATTGCCGTCATAAAAGCCACAATGCCCAGCACGAATGTGCCCACGGCAAAGCCCGAACGCACAACTTGTGCAGCGCCCGCTTGCACAAAAAAGAGCTCTAAAATTGTGCAAGAAATAAAAAAACCACTTAACACATCAAAAAAAATGCCCGCGGTACATAAGCGACCGCGCATCTTAAATTCTTTAAGCTCACCCAAATAATGCGTGCGTAAATCTACCGAAATAGTAGAACCTCCGTAAAGTTCATTTTGGACAAAGCGCATTCGATCAACATTACGTGCTAAGCGAGCTGTAATGGCTGACAATAAAGTTGCAATTGCAGTTAGCAAGAAAACGGGCGCCAAAGCCAGTTGAATATTGGCGGTAACGTTGGTAATTGACAAGTCCATTGCGCTCTTTCTAATCTCTCTAATGGGTCCAGGCAATGAAGCCGGTATAGCTGGTAATTAAAATGAAGGCACCAAAAATAATCCGGTACCAAGCAAAGGGTATAAATGTATGGCTAGCAACATAGTGAATTAACCAACGCACACATATAAAGGCGGCAATAAAGGCAGCCACAAAGCCAAAAATTAACGCCAAGGTAAAGTCGGCGGGACTCACTAATAGTTGCGCAGTGGGTGCTTTAGAGAGCTTCAGTAATTCATAGATGGTCGCACCTCCAATTACTGGTATGGCCAAGAAAAAAGAAAACTCGGTGGCAACGGTACGTGGCAAACCCATCAGCATGCCGCCAATGATGGTCGCGCCCGAACGTGAGGTGCCCGGTATTAAAGCCGCACATTGCGCTAAGCCCACCTTTAAAGCGTCAAAAGGGGAGAGGTCATCGACCGAATGAATGGAGCGCCCCAACCGTGATTGGGAGCCCAGTTGAGGGCCTGCTTGAGCTTGACGTTTTTCAGCCCAAAATATGATCAGTGCGCCAGCAATAAAAGCCAGTGCAACGGGGATTGGTGCAAATAAATAATTTTTGATATATTTTCCAAAAAGAATTCCAAGGACTGCCGCAGGAATTGTGGCAATGACTAAATTGAGGATAAACCGTCTTGAGCTTGCACGACTACCTAAAGAAATGACCACTTGCCATAATTTCTGCCGATACTCCCAGCAAACTGCCAAAATGGCGCCAAATTGAATGATGATTTCAAAAGCCTTGCCATGGCCATCATTAAAATGGAGTAAATCGCCTACTAGAATAAGGTGCCCAGTGCTGGAAATGGGCAAAAATTCTGTGAGCCCTTCAACTACCCCCAAAATGACTGCTTTAATTAAGAAAATGAGATCCATAGCCCGCATATTAAAGCCTTATCCCGTAAATTCCTGTAGAAATGGCGATGCAAGGCCCATTTTGGCATTTGGCCTTAAACTTCAGGTCATATTGAGAAGCCTTGGATTGACATGAGTTGGTTTGCCTGCCCCTTGAATTTGCGTCTGAGATTACCGCTAAGGTGTATTTACTCTACGGTCATGGTAGGTCTAGTGAGCTCGTTTGTAATTACTGCAGCCCTTGCACAAACCGGAGTGCAGCCAGCTTCTCCAAATGTCACCATTCAAGGTCAACCCGAAGCCATTACAAAACCCCGCTCAGGAATTCCTAAGCCACTAACGGCGGCTGACTTAACGGGCTTGCAAATTCCTCCCGATATGGTGGTGAGGCAAAACTTGGGGGTGCCAACTCAACCCAGCGCGTCTAATTTATTAAGTTCCAACCCATTTAATATTGCCCCTGGACAAGCAATTGATTTAATGGGGCTCTACCAAGAGGCTGCTTTTAGCGATCCCGTTTTAAATAGCGCTCGCTTTTTATATGAGTCAAAACAAGAATTATTTTGGCAGGGGCTCTCCGTACTCATGCCGCAAATTGTTGCCTCTCCCGGATTAACCCGCTACTACCAACATGCTGCCAATAATTCAGCGCTGCAAACCTTCACAGGTAATAGTCGCGTTTACGGACAACGAAATTATGCGGTCACTTTGACCCAGCCTTTATTCAATGCTAGTGCTTTTGAAGTATTTAGACAGGGCGACTTAAATACCAAAGTTGCTGATATGGGTTTTTACCAAGCCCAACAAGATTTAGTGTTACGCGTGTCGCAAGCTTATTTTGATGTGCTCTATAGCCAAGATAATGTGGAGTTATTTAAATCGAAAATTGGCTTGATTAAACAGCAGCTCAATGCTGCCAAAGCACGCTTTGAGGCTGGCCTAGCAACAATTGTGGATGTCAATATTGCTCAAGCAGGCTATGACTTAGCAATCTCTCAAGAAATTACTGCGCAAGCCGATTTAGTAGTGAAGCGGGGTATCTTAGAGCAGCTAGTAGGGCGGCCCGTACCAGCGCTAAAGCCACTAGCTAAGGAAGCCAAAATTGACGGGGTGGTCAGGGATCCACGCGCCAAAGTGACAGAGGCATTACCAGCCCCATCCGAAAATATTAACCCGCAATTACCTCCCGGGCAAACTTTGAACGATTGGATTCATCAAGCTGAGAACGCCAATTTTGGGGTCTTGGGTGCCTTACTCAATGTGGATATTGCCTCAAGTAATTATCGCGCTGCTTTAGCAACCAATTACCCCACCCTCAATTTTGTTGGTTCTGCTGCATACAACAGTAATAATGGTGTGACCTTTAGTAATATTGCCGCGTCACAAAATATCTACAACAATACGGTAGCACTAAATTTAAATATTCCGATTTTCTCGGGTGGCTACAACTCTTCGCTGATTCGTCAAAATGCCGCGCTTGTAGATAAAGCCAAGTCGGACTATGACAATTTACGGCGTACGGCAGCACAAAATACGCGCCAAGCTTTTACTGGATTTTATGGCGGTCTAGCGAGTGTCAAGGCCTACGAGGCGGCTGAACGCTCAACTACTTCTGCGGCTGAATCAAGCCAACTGGGTTTTGAGGTTGGCACCTTAATTAGTATTGATGTGCTGTTGGCATTTGACGCCCTGATTAACACTCGGCTGTCTTTAAATCAGGCTCGTTACAACACCATCATGAATGCGCTGAAATTAAAATCGTATGCGGGTACCTTAACGGATTCGGACTTAACTAGCATCAATGGCTTGCTTAGATAAAGCGCTTTGGCTTGCTTTCAATAAACGTTCAGCAACCGCGAACACTGTTTTCACCGCTGGTGGGTTTTTCAGATCACCCAAATTGCAAATCGCTTCTGACCAGTAGCCCTCCGTTTTCCATTTCGGTGAATCACAATATATTTCGATCGTCGGTCTGCCTAAGACCGCCGCCAAATGCGTTAAGCCCGTGTCCACCCCAATGGTTAATTGGGCGCCAGCGACGACAGCAAAAGCTTCTTTGATCGAAAACGCGGTTGGTACTACAGCGCCATCAATTTCTTTGGCAATGAGTTCACTGGTTAATTTTTCTGCTGCACTGCCCCACGGCAAAATGATCTGCAAGCCTTGTTCGGCTAGCCCTTGACCTAAAGTAATCCAGTTTTTATTGGGCCAGCGTTTAGCCTCTCGAGCAGTCGCATGAAAAAATACCACGTAATTTTGGCTAATGCTATTTTGAGTGGCGGAGATTAAACCCTCGACCCATGCTTGGGGATAAAAATAGGGGGGTTGTTGCTGGCGATTCAGTAATGGCCAATCAAAAGCAGCACTCATAACCCAACGCGAACGATCAACTGCATGACATTGGCGAGGCACTTGCACGGCTTGCGTATAAAAACGCCGAGCAATTGGCTCATAACCCGAGTATTCGGTGGCATTAGCGAGGCCTGCTACGACAGTAGTCGAGGTTTTTTTAGTCATGGCACAAACTAAAGCCGACTTTAAAAGTCCTTGGGTTTCAATTACTACGTCATAGGTCTGCGCTTGTAAGTGTTTACGAAAAGCAAAAAATTCCTGCCAGGTTTTTAAGCTGAAGATATTGTTTTTCCAGCGCCTTAACGCAATGGGGATAATGCGATCAATACCTCGCAAGCCATTACGCGAGCGCAAGGGCTCTAGTAAATCAAGATAGGCCTCTTCAACTACCCAATCAATTTGTGCCTCTGGAAGGTGTTCTCGCAAATCCCAAACGAGGGGTAGGTTATGTAAGACATCTCCTAAAGAAGATAACTTCACGATCAAAATGCGGATGTGTGCTGAACTCATACCGCTAATTATCTTGCTTTTTTAAAAGACTAGAATTTTGGCGCTTGATTCCACGCAAAGCCAGTTAAGTCTTTGGCATTCATAGTCGGCTCTATTCCCTCTGGAATGGGCCATACAACCCCTACCGTGGGATCATTCCAAGCTAAACAACGCTCACCTTGGGGGTAATAATAATCAGTCGTCTTATACAGAAACTCAGCAGCATCCGAGAGCACAAAAAAACCATGGGCAAACCCTGCTGGAATCCACATTTGCCGATGATTTTGCGCGCTTAACTCTGCCCCGACCCATTTCCCAAAGTGGGCTGATGACTGGCGTAAATCAACTGCGACATCAAAGACTGCGCCGGCAGTAACGCGTACCAATTTACCTTGGGTTTTTTCTACTTGGTAATGCAAGCCGCGTAGCGTGTTCTTTTTCGAGAAAGATTGATTATCTTGGACAAACTCGGCCTGAATATCCGTTGCTGCAAGAAACTGGGCTGCATTGAACGACTCATAAAACCAGCCCCGCTCATCGCCAAAGACTTTGGGTTCCAAAACTAAGACATCAGGAATACGGGTTGGTGTTACCAATAAATTACTCATGCGCTACTCATCCTCAGTCTTTTTCTTGCAAGATGCGTTGCAGATATTGACCGTAGCCACTTTTCATCATTTGGCTAGCGATTTTTTCAACGCCTGCGGCTGTAATCCAACCTTGCCGATAGGCAATTTCTTCCGGGCAAGCCACCATTAAACCTTGGCGTTTTTGTAAGGTGGCAATAAAACCTGCAGCATCTAATAAGGAATCGTGTGTGCCTGTATCTAGCCACGCAAAACCCCGGCCCATGATTTCAACATTGAGTTGACCTGCCTGCAAATAATGTCGATTCACATCGGTAATTTCTAATTCACCACGCGCGCTCGGTTTAATTCCTGCGGCAATCTCACAGACTTGCGAGTCATAAAAATACAGGCCTGTAACCGCATAATTACTACGCGGCTTGAGTGGCTTTTCGGCAATTGAAATAGCTTTGAACTGCGTATCAAATTCAACTACTCCATACCGTTCTGGATCTTGCACATGATAGGCAAAGACTGTGGCTCCCGTAGTTTGCCGATCGGCACGGTGTAATTGATTGACTAATTCATGGCCATAAAAAATATTGTCACCCAAAACTAATGCGCTAGGGTCTTGGCCAATAAATGATTTCCCGAGAATAAATGCTTGGGCTAAGCCATCGGGCGAAGGTTGCACCTTATATTGAATTTGCAATCCCCATTGCGAGCCGTCGCCCAGTAACTCTTGAAAGCGAGGAGTATCGTGCGGAGTAGAAATCAATAAAACTTCCTGAATACCCGCAAGCATTAAGGTGCTTAAAGGGTAATACACCATGGGCTTGTCATAAATTGGCATCAGCTGTTTTGAAACAGCTTGGGTTACTGGGTATAAACGCGTACCCGAGCCCCCCGCTAAAATAATTCCCTTGCGCTTATTCATTTGACTTCATCATCTCTTGTTTACCCTGCTTTACTAACTGCTGAACATAATCAATCACGGCTGGCTGCCAATGAGGAAAGTCAGGAACGCCATTGGCACTCGCGGCTAATCGATCGGCAAAGACCCCTTTTAGCTTCGTATTAGCCATTTTAGAGTTGTTTGGTCGCGGGGCTGGAGTTGGGTAATCTTTGGTGGGAATGGGACGGATATTTGCTACTTGCAATTTTAAGGTGGCGCCAGCGTCTAGCGCAGTTTGCACCACCAAACAAGCCAATTGATACCAGGTCGTTTCACCATCAGGTACAGCATGATAAATACCTGATGCAAATGGCTGAGCGATAAAGTCTAAACTTATTTGCGCTAACCAAGCTGCGCTAGTTGGCACCCCAAATTGATCACTCACAATGGCTAGTTGCTCACGTTCTTTCGCCAAACGTAAAATGGTGCGAATAAAATTAGCGCCATCGCCATAGACCCAACTGGTTCTAAAAATCGCATAGTGGGGTTCTAATGCAATGATTGCTGCTTCTCCAGCAGCTTTACTTGCCCCATAAATGCTCAGTGGTGCTGGTAAATCAGTCTCTAGATAGGCGGCTTCTTTTTTACCGTCAAAAACATAATCGCTTGAGTAGTATAATAAAGTTGCATTCGTTTTAGCGGCGTACTCGGCCATGATTTGCACTGCAGTAGCGTTAATCGCAAACGCGCGTTCTTTGTCGGTTTCAGCCCGATCGACTGCGGTATAGGCCGCAGCGTTAATAATGAGCTTGGGCTGCTGTTTTTTTAAAAGCTGCCCAAGTGCTAAGGGGTTTTCTAAATCACAAGCGTTGGGCTCCTCATTGCTGCCAACGCCCCGCCCAATAAAAATAATATCTTGCTGTACATGATTACTTAGGGCATTTTGAAACGCGCGCCCTAACTGCCCATTCTTTCCAAAAACCAGAATCTTACTAAATGAATGACTAAGCGACATAATGCTGATTAATCCAATCGCGGTAAGAGCCGCTTTGCACTCCAGCCACCCATTCCGGATTAGCTAGATACCACTCTACGGTTTTCCGAATACCTGTAGCAAAAGTTTCCGCTGGCTTCCAACCAAGTTCTCGCTCTAGCTTGCTCGCATCAATTGCATAGCGCCGATCATGCCCTGGCCGATCGGTTACAAAACGAATTTGCTCAGCATAAGATCCGCCACTTGAGCGGGGTCTAAGCTCATCTAGAATCGAGCAAATCGTGTTGACGACCTCTAAATTCGTTTTTTCATTCCAGCCACCCACGTTATAGGTTTCCCCCAGAGTCCCTTTTTCAAGTACACGTCGAATTGCCGCGCAATGATCACCCACATAAAGCCAATCGCGCACTTGCATGCCGTCACCATAAATTGGTAGCGGCTGACCGTTTAAGGCATTCAAAATTACTAGCGGAATCAGCTTCTCGGGAAAATGATAAGGACCATAATTATTTGAACAATTGGTGGTGAGCACAGGTAAACCATAGGTATGAAACCAGGCACGTACCAAATGATCAGAGGCAGCCTTGGAAGCTGAGTAGGGGCTATTGGGTTCATAGGCCGTAGTTTCTTTAAACGCCGCAGCGCTTGCTCCTAATGAGCCATATACCTCATCAGTAGACACATGTAAAAAGCGAAATTGCTGCTGCGCTTCAGTCGGTAATGAATTCCAATACGTACGACTACATTCTAATAAATTAAAACTGCCCAAAATATTCGTTTGAATAAAATCAGCCGGCCCATGAATTGACCGATCGACATGGCTCTCGGCAGCAAAATTAATAATGGCACGAGGGCGATGCTCTTGGAGAAGATTAGCCACTAAAGTGCTATCGCCAATATCGCCTTGAATAAAAATATGACGGGGGTCTTTTTCGAGCGGGGCTAAGGTACTTAAATTACCTGCATAAGTCAGTTTGTCTAAATTAATAATACCTTCAGCCTTGGGGTTGGCAAGCCAATCCAAGACAAAATTACTGCCAATAAAACCTGCTCCACCAGTAACTACAATCATAATGACACGCCCAAATCTTATTTCAGTTTATTTAAGAAGATCAAGATACTTATTAAACCGTTTATGCCCAAATAGTAACCTGCCCAGCCATCGCATGACGCCGATAGTCCA
The DNA here is from genome assembly GCF_021395195.1 of Polynucleobacter sp. IMCC 29146. Classification (NCBI taxonomy): domain Bacteria; kingdom Pseudomonadati; phylum Pseudomonadota; class Betaproteobacteria; order Burkholderiales; family Burkholderiaceae; genus Polynucleobacter; species Polynucleobacter sp. IMCC 29146. The sequence continues at coordinate 48,753 of NZ_JAJVCR010000001.1, forward strand.
AAATGTGTGTTTTTTAGCAAGGGGAGGTGGTGGCGGATCAAGGTGACTAGCGCTATTGATCAGGGCGCTATTAATATAAATTCGATAGCCTTGTTTGCGTAAATCAGCATGAAAAGCAATATGATCAGACTCCTCTTGCTCTGCCACATTAACGCCACTATATCGACCAGCCAGAAAAGCCGCGCGGCGATAAATGCCCAGCCCACCAAATGCAGAGTCAACTTCGATCATGCCTTGATTAGCGTTTAAGTGAACCTGCTTAGCCTGTACTGCTAAATTTTGGGCCGCTGACTCGCCTAGGATGGGCTCTAGTTTATGCATCTGCACCATACAATCGACTGGACTCCAATCTGGGTGGCGCAAGGTCCAGACATCATAATAAGTATGCAACTGATTGGCCGTAATTACATCCCACTCTTCGGCTACCTCCCAGCATTGCGCAATCGATTGCGCGGAAATATGCCGATTAATGCCATCTAAATCGGCCATCGCAATAAAATCTACACCGGCATAGCGGGGATTATTTTGCACCTCTGTCACGATGCGATTACGCGCATATGCCAAACGGGCCGTACGCATAGGTATCTGCTTGATTAATCTACCAAAGCTAATGTAATCAAAATTTGGTAAGCGTAATTTTAATGTCGCTAATTGTTGGATGGTGCCGTCATCCGAATCGCTTTCTACTACTAAGCCATGAATACACTTGAAGTCGCGCATGGCCTCATACAAAGCATCGAGCTCTTGGTTAATATGGGCGGCAATATTCCGCGCTGGGCCAGCAATTAATATTTCTGCTTGATCTATCGGCTTTCGCTTTGACATCGCCAAACTCAAGTTAATGCAAAATCATGTTGAATGGAAGCAATAATCTTTTGAGCAAATGCTGCTGAACTAAACCCTTGAAATTGGGGAGATGCTAAAAATTGCTGACCCGCTATTTGGTATGCCTGATAATCTTCTGCAGATAAATCCTTTAGAAAACTATAAAGTGCTCCGTAGGCTTGAAATTGACGAAAATCAATAAAGCAATTTTTTGGAATGACTTTTTCTACCTCAGGGTCACCCCAATAAATCGGTACACATCCCGCAAATAAACAGTCGAATATTTTTTCGGTAAGGTAGCCACGGATATCACGCGCATTTTCAAAGCAAATGCTAAAGCGAGCTTGACTTAAGGCGGTAAATTTACTGATTACCGGACCACCATAGCTTGGAAAAACGGCTTTGCCCATGAGAAAGGGCGGCACCTTAGCCAGACGATAGCGCATCTTTCCTAGCATACCAAAGCGCTTTTGGGGTACTTTCCACCCGTGTCCATACAAAACAAAATCGCTTGGTGCATTAGTCTCAAACCAGCGAATAGCTTTTACTCGCTCTGAATACAATTCCCGCTCATCCCTGCAATTAGCATGCCGATTACTGGCAATTAAAATACAAAACTGAGGGCGTGCACTAAAGCCTAAATTAACTACTTGATGTGGACTAAATTCAGCAGGCAGTGGATTTGGTATCGTCATTGCATGTAATTTTGCTTTAGCAAGCCCTAAGCCGATTAGCGACCGTGGATTAGCTTCGAGTAAATTTTTATCCCAAGTAAAAATACCATCAAACTGCTGCAAATACACAGCGTCTGCATTGGCTTGTACAGTTAATTCAGTCTCAAAACGGATTAAATAATTTTTACCTTGACCTTGCGTAATCAGGGGGATTGACTCGATATAGAGATTGAAGTCAGGCTCTTTACCCTGACTATGAATTACATCCAGCGTATGTAATTCAATGCCACAAGCTAATGCTTGCGCCTTTAATACACGGAAAGGCTCAAGGCAATCGTCCCGATTGCGCGGGCTTTGTGGGTTAAATAGATCGTCCTGACCTACCTCCCACCCGACAATACTTCCAATTAGCATGAAGAGTTGCTCTATTTAAATTAATCTAAAATTACCTTGCTAATAAAGCATAAAACTGTTGTATCACCTTACTTAGTGCTTTAATTATAGAGATATGACCATAACTATCCATCTTGTTGGCGGCCTTGGCAACCAAATGTTTCAATATGCCTTTGGCACAGCGCTAGCCCAACATTATCAAACCAATTTACTACTTGACGATTCTTGGTATGCACGCCTACCAGCTGCAGATACCGCAAGGCAGATGGATTTAATGTGCTTGAAAATTAGTAATACGCAATTCATCCCTCCGCAAAAGGAAGCTTTTAGCTTCATAAAATCAACCCGGCTTAAAAAATTATTACAATCTTTTTTACTGAATGGTCCAGTCGTTCATCGTGAAAAAAAGGGGTTTTTTTTCGACCCTGCCGTTTTTACGCTTAACTCAGCTAACACGCAAAAACACTTTTTTACGGGTTATTGGCAAGCCTTTAACTACATCGAGGCTATTCGCACACAGTTACAGGCTGAATTTCAGCCTCGTGCTGGGCTTAATCAGCACTACCAATACTATCGCTCATTAATGCAATCTAGCCCTGCGGCAATGGTCCATGTACGGCGTGGTGATTACATCCATTTACCTGCTGCAGCGCAATTTCACGGTGCCCTATCTTTGCATTACTACCTTGCAGGCATGCGCTTAATTCTGGAGCGTGAACCCAATACTCAGTTCTTCTTATTTTCTGATGACCTGCCATGGTGTAAAGAAAATTTCCCTCGTGATTTTAAAATTACATATATAGACCGAAGTGATGCGGCGGATGCAGACGCTCAAGAAATAGATCTAATGACTTATTGCCAGCACTTTATTATTGCGAATAGTTCTTTTAGCTGGTGGGGCGCATGGTTAAGAAAAAATATCGACGGCTTGGTGATCGCCCCAAATCGCTGGATTTCTGATACAAGCCTAGACCTAAGTGATTTATTACCAGCCAATTGGCAAAGACTACCCGCATAAATTACGTGCAGTTAACTACATGCAGCTGATTTATGTTTCTTGTCGACCAATCCAACTGGCTGAAATTGCCACTAGTAAACGCTCTAAGCGCGTTAACGGGGTGAGCAAGCCATTTTGACGAAATTGGAAGCGGGCATAAAGCTCATAGTTTGCCCCAATTGATATATTACGAATACGTTGATTTAAGATGCGCATAAAGCGAATACCAAAAACCAAGCGCTCTTTAACGGGCAAAGCCCGTGGTAGAAATGTAATGGGGATACCTAGTGACTCAAGGTAGTGTGATTGTGACTGCTTAAACACATTTTTTGCTGCATCCATGTGATTAATGCTGGTTTGAGTTGGGTGTAAACGGTAAATAATGAGTTTCTTATTTAGATTTGCAAAACGATATCCAGCTAAAGCAATTTCTGTCCATAAAGAATAATCTTCTGCATGTAAGGACGTTTTTTTGTAGGGCAAACGTTGAAAAATTTCCAATTTACCCATTACTGCTGGATTGCAAATAGGACTGCAAACAGTTAGTAGTGCTTGAATATCGGCATTACTATGGCGCTGTTTAGATGGCTTAATGGCGCCATTACCCTGATTCAGGGTCCAATGATCGGCGCCACATAAATCAGCAATGCCTTGTTCTAAAAAATTAACTTGTAGTTCAAGGCGATTCGGAAAGGCCCGATCGTCAGCGTCTAATAAAGCTAAATACTTCCCCCGTGCTAATTGAGCAATATGATTACGGGTGGCAATTAATCCGAGATTTTGATCAGAAAAAATTTTGACAATTCGCGTATCGTGATAGCGATTGATAATTTCGCGGGTTTGATCGGTAGAGCCATCATCGATAATAATCAGTTCAAAATTGGTGTAAGTTTGCGAAAGAATACTTTCAATTGCTTCGCCAATATAGCGTTCAGCATTAAACGCTGGCATTGAAACGCTTACCAATGGGCCTAAAACGCTTGGCTTATCCTCTGCGGCCTGTAGAAATGAATTGTTTAGTTCAATTGCATCCATACATATTCAGCTTAAAAATAGCTTTTAATGTAGCGCAAAAATCGTTTGACCGATTTCAGCAATCTTGAGGGTAATGATTTATTACCTACCCCATAATCGAGCTCGACTTCCCAATTGGATTGATAAATTACCCCTAAAAAATTCTGCTTTAATTTTGCTTCGGTTTCGCCTAAACGTTGCGCCGTATAGTATTGCCAGTCGTAGTGATAAATGCGAAATAAAGGTTCAATCATACGTATGGGAATGGCCTGAAAATTCAGTAAGGCCTCACCATAGAACAAAGTTTCAGGGTATTCGGGTGTAACGGCATCCCATAAAGTAATGCCTTTAGGCATCAAATACTGTTCATCGAGTGATTGCCATACTTTAGCCGACCAGATAAATGGCGCAGGAGCACAATAATATTGGGGGCCTTCCCGACCAAATAATTGCTGTACCCGTATCGCCTCTTCACGTAAATTCGATTCCACTTTGGTATAGCCACGGTTGGTAGCCAATTGAAATAATTCTTTGTTTTGATGCAAAACAGTATAGGGATAGCCATCGCTAGCTAAAAAATCGGTCTTGCCAAAATCACGAATAAAAATACTATCTGAATCAATACAAAGATAGTTATCGGCTAAACCTAAACGCCAGAACTCGGCTTTAATGATTGCTTGGCTTAAGCCTCCAGGCATATCTAGCTGCACATCTTTAGAAGCGCGCGGATTTGCCGCAATAATGGCTTCATCGGCGATCCAGGTAAAACTGAAGCTTTGCCCATCTTTGCCTAGCACTTCTAAAAGTAATTCACGATCGGCTGTAGGTGTAGAAATATAAAACGGTAACTGGTCGCGATTGTGTTTTTGTAAGGAAATTAATAAGCGCTTGACGCGCAGAAAATCGCGGCGGTATGATTTACAGTAGAGCACCATGCTTTGGGTCATTCTGCCTAGACCTTATTCATTTTTATAGCCTTGAGGATTTTGCGATTGCCAGCGCCAGCTATCAACGCACATTTGCTCAATACCACGAGAGGCTTTCCAGCCAAGCTGTTGTGCGGCTAAATGGGGGTCTGCATAGCAACTTGCAATATCGCCAGCACGCCTAGCTACTACTTGATAAGGTATTGCGCGCCCTACTGCTTGCTCGTAAGCACGTAATACATCCATCACGCTGTAACCCAAGCCAGTGCCTAAATTGACGGTAAGGGAAGGCTTGTCATCCAATAAATAATCGATTGCCCGCACATGTCCTTGAGCTAAGTCAACCACATGGATGTAATCGCGCACCCCCGTTCCATCGGGTGTAGGCCAATCGTTACCATACACATTGAGTACGGGTAATTTACCAATGGCTACTTGCGCCACAATGGGAGATAAATTATTCGGAATGCCCAGTGGATCTTCACCAATTAAACCAGACTCATGCGCACCAATGGGGTTGAAATAACGCAAGTAGGCAATATGCCAACTTGGGTCAGCAATTTCTAAATCACGCAGAATTTGCTCACTCATGAGTTTGGTTTGACCATAGGGGTTTGTCGGCCGTAATGCTGCCTGCTCATCAATGGGAACGACATCGGGATCGCCATAAACTGTTGCTGAAGAACTAAATACAAATCGCTTGCAATGGTGCTCTTGCATTACCTGTAAAACCGTTAATAAGCCGAGCAAATTATTTTGGTAATAGGCTAAGGGTTTGGCGACTGATTCGCCGACCGCTTTTAGTGCCGCAAAATGAATGACCCCTTCAATGGGATATTGATTAAACAGCGCTGCCATAAAAATGGGGTCACAAACATCCCCTTCCATAAAATTAGGAACTTGTTTAGCGAGTCCTTCAAGCCGCCGCAGTACTTGAGGGCTCGAATTCACAAAATTATCGATCCCGATTACCTCGTGCCCTGCTAGCAGCAGTTCAAGCCATGTATGCGAGCCGATATAACCCGTTGCGCCTGTTAAAAGAATCATGTCTTACCAATACCTTCATTAAGCAATTTAGTAATTTACTTATTATCCCCGATTACCCTTTATCATTTGTTTTTATGAGGTCGTCCACTGCCAACAGCTCAAGCCCTATTTTGGACTTTATCCTGATCGCCATAAGCAGTATTTTATTGTTGATTTGGCCCATCAGTAATACGATTGCGCTACGTAATGGATTGCTCATTGCTGGCACTATATTGGCGCTAATCGTCTTTAAGCGTTTTTCTTGCACCAAAAACCTAATCCGTTTTTTACCCATCAGTCTGAGTATTGGCATGTTCATTTGGGTTTTATTGCATTTCTTGCTGTTCAGTCAAGACCCTATTTTGCAACTGCATGAGCTCGGTAGTACTTGGAAGCGAAGCTTGTTGGCCTTTCTCATCGGTGGAGCAACTGGCTTAGTGCTGCGCCAGCGCCCGCAGCAAACTAACTTCCTGTGGCTTGGCATCTATGCCAGTTTCTTATTCTTACTGGTTGACTACTTAGTCGCCTTTACACAAACGGGACAAGTATTTATGCCCCGTTATTATTTTGTCAGCCCCTTTGGTAACAAGATTAATACCGTAATCATGGGCATCTTATTTATTAGTGCAGTTTGCGGCGCGGCTGCTTTTCAGTATCAACAAATCAGTTTAAATAAAATGAAGCTCAACTGGGGCTTATCTGCCTTTTGGCTTTCGGGTGTTCTGCTTATTTTATTTTCTTACACCACCATTATTGATACGCGCAATGGAATTGGTATCGCTACTATTTTATTAACTGCCTGGATTATGATTATTTTGCTCGCTAAATTGCGCAGCATAAAAAATAGATTGGGCACTAATTTCAATGTAAGTTATTGGAAATCAATACTCCTTATAGCGCTGCCTTTGCTTGTTTTACTATTTTTTATTCAAGGTCATCTACAAATTAATCGGGGTTGGAATCATTTTTTTGAAGATTTACACATTGCCACGCAAATTGATCGTTACCCCCAATGGCAGAATACGCAGCAGCTCGGTTATCCTCAAACTGCTAGCGGTGAAATGGTGTATCCCAATAATTACGAACGCGCTGCCTGGGCGACCGCAGGGATTGATTCGATTACTAAAAATCCTTTGGGCTTTGGCTTGCTTGAGCACTCATTAGAGAGAGTCATTAAACAATCTTATCCTAATGCCACTATTAAATCAGCTCACAGCGCTTGGATTGATTATGGGCTAGCTTTTGGTATTCCTGGTTTGCTATTAACTCTGGGTGCTTTACTTAGCATCATCGGCATCGCCTTGAGGCAGCTAAGTGCAAGCACTTCACCCAATGCGCTGATGGCGATTTGGGTCGCATCTGGTTTATTGCTTACTTTTACGGTAGCTGAGGTCAGCAGTAAACATTCAATTGAAATATTATTTTTCTGTATTGCCCTCTTGAGTGCAATGATTTTGCCAGCAACCGATTCTACTTAGTTGAGCTCGCCAACGGCATGCAAAATCGTTTGTACAGCTTGATCAACTCCCAGCGGTTTTGCGCTAATGAGGGGCATTTGCTGCTGCTGCCAAGCGGCGTAAATTTGCTCAAGCGTGGCGATAATCGCACTTGGATTACTTTGCTCGGCAATATAAGCTTGATGCTCAGCCAAGAGCTGATTAAAGGTGGGGTTGCGGTGGGTTAAAGCCAAAATTGGTCGCTGCGCCCAAAAATATTCATAGGCTTTTGAAGGAATATATTCAGCACACCACTCGCTATTACCATGGAGCAAAAGCAATACATCAGCTTCTCGCATCAGTTGATTAACCTGTTCGCGACCAGATTGTTGACTAGCAGAATCAAACTCTAAGCGCCCGTGTGTGATCACAATACCGCTTAGCTGATGATCTTGGATGGCGCGAGCTGAAAGCGCGTCTAAGTCAGAACCATAAATATCGATACGTAAGTGCTCTCTTGCCTCTGGATGCCGAGAAAAAAACGCTGGCAATGCATTGAGCAGCCCCTGCAATGAGCGTGTATGGGATAAAGAACCAAAATGAGCCAAATGCAAATGAGGGCTAGCCACCCAAGCTACCGCCGAATCTTCAGTCCTTGGCGGGTTTGCTCCTGGCAAGACAACTAAGCCCTTTAACTTACCACGCGAGTCAGGAACTAATAAGTTGGGGTTACGCTTTTGCGCATAACTTAAAGCGCCTGGCGTAAACCACCAAACCCGATCTGCATGTAAACAAATTTGTTTTTCCAGCTGATAACGAAAATGGGCTTCACGCTCACTGGGTGCATTGAGTCCATCATCCTGCTCATTACTGCGCATGACTAAGGGGTCATGAATTTCTGCCAGCCACTTTAGCTGCGAGTTTTTGCCTGCATAGCGCTTAATCCACATTGCTGCTAAATGAGCTGACCAAGCTCCGCCAGTGGAATACACCAGATCAATTTTGCCGGCGCGCGCTAACTGAATACCATGCCAGGCTGCCGGCAATGCCCATGACCATTGGCTTGAATAGCCAGCGATTAGGCGCTCGAGAGCAATAAAAGGCGCCAGCAATGCCGATAATGAAACCGTCAAGACTTTATAAATAAAGCCTCGTCCACACCGCATAGCAAGCCAATGGCGAAAATCAAAGCGTAAACCTGCAGGCCCCCAAGGGAAAAATTGCCGATGCGTAAAGCGTTGATCAGCAGAACCGGTAACCGCACTAAAGACCGTTAACTCTAGACCAGCAGCCAATAAATAAGGCACCTTATCAGTAATCGTTTGACTTGCGGCACGTCCATCCATATTAAAACCATGCGCCAGAATTAACCAACGTTTGGGTAAGTGCTCTAGTTCGGTGACGTCCATGGTGGAGCTCATGGTCGAGTTCATTGGCGCCTTAACTTTAATATGCGTTCTTATTTACAAAGCCGCGAAAGATCGTTAAGAAAATAATCTTGAAGTCGAGCCAGAGCGACCAATTTTCAATGTAATATAAATCGTGCTCAATACGGGCATGCAAATCAGTATCCCCCCGCCAGCCATGGATTTGGGCCCAGCCCGTGATTCCTGCTTTTACTAAATGCTTCTTCATGTAGTCTGGAATTTCTTGTTTAAATTGCTCAACAAAAATCGGGCGTTCGGGGCGTGGGCCCACAATCGACATTTGGCCTTGTAAGACATTAAAAAACTGTGGCAATTCATCCAGGCTAGTGGCGCGCATCCATTTTGAAAAACCCGTAACGGATTTATTTGCTGAACCACCCCACTGCACCTGCTCTTCTTCTAGATTTGTAGGCATGCTGCGAAACTTCAGAATTTCAAAAACTTCGCCATTCCAGCCAATGCGTTCTTGGCGATAAAAAATTGGACCTGGTGAGCTGACCTTGACGCAGATAGCCAAAATTAAAATGAGGGGGCTGATCAAGATTAAAATCAGGGTTGCCAACACGTAATCTTCTACTGTTTTGATAAATAGATTTACCCCAGCCATCGGGGTGCCGTATAAATCAATCATCTGCATCCCCAACACCTCACTAACGCCATGATTAATTAAGCGAAATGAAAACCAATCGGGCACAAAGCGAATGGTCGCGGTACTTAATTTGAGATGCTCCATGACCATGCGCATTTGACTACCATCGCCCATCGGTAAGGCGAGCCAAATTTCATTCAGCGGTTGTAAAGCCAGCGCAGTTAACTGCTGCGGATTCAATTCTCTTAAATGGGTTTGAATACGATAGCCAGACCATCTCGAAGATTCAATGCGAGTGACTAATTCTTCGGCGGTTGAGCCAGATCCAATAATGGCAATGTGGCGCAGATTTACGCCTTTGGCACGATACTGACGCAACAAAATATAGCTCACTAAACGACTACTACATAGCACCAACAAACTACCGATAGCCCAAGACAATAACCACAAACGAGAATACATTTCCGTTGACTTGCTAAATACCAACCAGATCAAAATTAAAATCCAGGTTTTTAAAACGCCCGCGGCAACTTGACCGAATAAAGCCCATAAATTACCACCGCGCCATGAGCGATAGGCGCCATTAGTCAAAACTAAATAGGCCAGACTGGCCAGCACCATTAAAGCGGTGTAGCGCTGTAAATCTAAACCTGGGTCTTTAAAATATTGCAAAACAAAAAATGTCACTAAACCCACGACATTAATCATCACAAAATCGAAGAGACGAATTAAATAGGAATTAATTAAAAAAGAGGCTGCCATGGTGATATTTTGCAGTACTTGTGCTAAGCCTATGCAATTTGTAAGCCAAAATTGCTTTTTAATGCCCTAATGACCGCATCTGGGCTAATTTGATCCATGAGGTATGCCGGCTCTTTGGGATATTCAGAGCCCAAATGAAGATAAGCGCCCCCTTCGCTAAGGCCAGGGCCCAAGATGATAGGAATTGCCGTGCCACTCGCAAGTGGGCCCCAACGCGCTGGATTAGTAGGTCCATGTAGTGCAACTAAAGGCCTACCTAAAATTGCGGCTAAATGCATCGTCCCTGTATTGACTGCCACGACTGCTTCAGCCTGATTAATTATGCGTGCCGTTTCAAGCCAATTTACTGATCCTGCGACAGAAATAATTTGTGCGCTAACCTGGGGCGCAACTACATTACGAGATGCACTCGCTGAGAGGTTTGCGCTTGCGAGACTGGCGTTTAATTTTTGCACTAAGTCTGCGGCGCGTTTTGTATCGTCGGGACCGCCAGTAATCATAATTGCATAACCAGCACTCACTAGGCGCTGACCGAGCTCAAGCCATGAATTAATGGGCCATTCGCGCATGGCAAACTGCGTCCCACTCGCCCATGGATGCAACACAATATAAGGCTTGCTCATAGGATGTTGAGGAACTTGCTCAATACTCATCAGATCAAGTTCTGGCAGCGCGCCAGTTAAGATATTTAAAGACTTGAGCAAGGCCCGAAAGTTATCTATTTCATGCACTGTGCGGCTATGGGGAACTAATACATCATAGGCAAAGTGCCGATATTGGCCCGGGGTATTAAAACCAAGCGTTAATTTTGCGCCACTGAGAGCACAAAGGATCGCGCTAATTTTGGACCATTGCGAAGTATCAATTAAAACGTCTACTGGAAATTCGGCAATCGATTCACGCATGGTTTGTAAAGCATGCCACGGAGAGGTAATTGGAATAAGTACGATGCGCTCAAAATTGCTGATTAATTTAAAAACCTCCGCATTGGCTGGAGTTGAAAAAACAGTGACACTAATTTGCTCGCCAGTTTTGGCTTGAATTTGATTGCGAAATTGCTTGAGATCAGCCAATATCGCTGATGCCAATAAGGCATCGCCAACGGCAGCAAATACGCAAATGCCAATCCGCTTGATGGTGACTTCGTCGGTCAGTCTAGTCGATGGGTCAGCTGATAAGGGGGGATGCAATTGCGCGCCCAAGAGGCTCTTTTTAGGGCGAAAAAGGGCGATTAGATAAAGCAAGGGCACCCCCAACCACCGGTCTAGGCGACGCAATACAGCCTTTCCCCGCTCTGCTGGAATCTGCTGACCTTTCCTGCCGCCGTCGCCTGCTGTGCTCACACCCGCCATCCTTGCTCTTCTTGCGCCTTGAGGCCCCATTGTATTTGTTGCGAAGAGGCTCAGGCCTCCTTTTAAAACAATTTACAATAGTGTCTTTACCTCCCTTGCAACGGCATCATAGAAACTAAGCTGAAATTAAGCAGAAACGAACCCTTATTTTGAAGAAAAACCCATGGCAAAATCAAAAGTAGCCCTAATTACTGGAATTACAGGCCAAGATGGCGCTTATTTAGCTGAATTCTTACTGCGTAAGGGTTATGAAGTGCATGGCATTAAGCGCCGTGCCTCGCTCTTTAATACCGACCGCATCGATCACCTCTATCACGACCCCCACATTGAGGGATCTAAATTAACCCTGCACCATGGTGACCTCACCGATTCATCGTGCCTTATTCGCATTATTCAACAAACCCAGCCTGATGAGCTCTATAACTTAGCCGCGCAGTCGCATGTCGCTGTCTCTTTTGAAGAGCCAGAGTACACCGCTAATTCAGATGCTTTAGGCGCCCTGCGTTTATTAGAAGCAATTCGGATTTTGAAGTTAGAGAAAAAAACCCGCTTTTATCAAGCCTCAACCTCCGAGCTCTATGGCTTAGTACAAGAAATTCCCCAAAAAGAAACCACGCCTTTTTATCCCCGTAGTCCCTATGCCGTGGCTAAGCTCTACGCCTACTGGATTACCGTGAACTACCGTGAGGCTTATGGCATGTATGCCTGTAACGGCATTCTTTTTAATCATGAGAGCCCGATTCGCGGCGAAACGTTTGTCACCCGCAAAATTACCCGTGCCTTAGCGCGTATTAAATTAGGCGTACAAGAATGTTTATACCTTGGCAATCTTGATGCTAAACGCGACTGGGGTCATGCCCGCGATTATGTTGAAATGCAATGGCTAATGTTGCAACAAGAAGTTGCTGAAGATTATGTGATTGCAACCGGCGTGCAATTTAGTGTGCGTGAGTTCATTAACTTAGCTGCCGCAGAGTTAGGCCTGAAAATTACCTGGCAAGGCACGGGCGTCAATGAAAAAGGCTTTGATAGTAAGGGCAAATGTATTGTGGCCGTAGACCCCCGTTATTTCCGTCCCACTGAAGTCGAAACCCTTTTGGGTGATGCCACTAAAGCCAAAGAAAAGCTGGGCTGGGTACCGCGTACCTCGTTTGCCGATTTAGTCAAAGAGATGGTGCGTGAAGACCTTCGCGGCGCCGAACGCGACGAACTCGTGAAAAAACATGGCTATACCACCCTGGAGCGCAATGAATAAAGCAGCAAAGATTTATGTAGCAGGTAATCGAGGCATGGTGGGAAGCGCGATTGTGCGCTTTTTACGCTCTGAGGGTTTTGAGAATATCCTTACGCGCACACATGCAGAGCTCGATTTACTCAATCAAGCGGCAGTACATGATTTTCTGCAAGCCGAAAAACCAGATTACCTATTTATTGCAGCAGCTAAAGTAGGTGGCATTCAATCGAACAATACGTATCGCGCCGATTTCATTTATCAAAATCTAATGATTGAATGTAATTTAATTCATGGGGCGTATGCCGCTGGCATCAATCATCTCATGTCTTTAGGATCAAGTTGTATTTATCCGCGCGATTGTCCGCAACCGATTAAGGAAGAATATTTACTGTCGGGGCCGCTAGAGCAAACCAATGAACCTTATGCGATCGCTAAAATTGCTGGTATTAAGTTATGTGAAAATTACAATCGCCAATACGGTACCCATTATGTGAGTTTAATGCCGACCAATTTGTATGGACCTGGCGATACTTACGATTTAAATAATTCCCATGTCTTGCCCGCCTTAATTCGCAAAGCCCATGAAGCCAAATTGCGTAATGAAAAAGCCTTAGTCGTCTGGGGCTCGGGTCGACCCCGCCGTGAGTTTATGCATGTCGATGATTTGGCGAGAGCTTGCGTAATGTTAATGGAGCAGGGTTATCATGGCCCTTTCCTCAACATTGGTACTGGTACAGATTTAACGATTCGCGAATTAGCCGAAGAAGTTATTAAGGTTATTGGTTTTCAAGGTGATTTACAGCTTGATAGCAGTAAGCCCGATGGCACCCCACAAAAACTTCTCGATGTCAGTAAAGCCAACGCCTTAGGCTGGAAAGCGCAAATTGAACTGCGCCCGGGAATTGCGAATGCCTATAGCTGGTTTTTAGAGCATATTGCCCCTGGACTGAAGTGAGTAAAATTTAGTCATGAAGCTTGAATTTTCAACAGTAATTCTTTGTGGCGGCGCGGGCTCGCGTTTATGGCCAGTTTCTCGTGAAAACCGCCCCAAAGTATTTATGCCAGTGGCTAGTCAAAAATCACTCCTCAGTGAAACGGCGCAACGCATTGCCTCAGCCAATCCTTGGCTTTGTGTGCTCACCTCTGAAAGTCTCGGCTTTCAAGTATTAGCCGATCTAAAAGAAGCTGGGCAAGCAGCTGAACTCACTTTAATCGAGCCTCTCCGACGCAATACTGCGCCTGCCGTTCTGTTTGCTGCCCTCGCAGCCAAGGCAGCTGGTCGTGGTGCCATTCCCATGTTAATTTTGCCGGCTGACCATGTCATTCACGATAAGGTTGGTTTTGAAATGGCCGTTAGTAAGGCGGTTGATTTTGCTAATGCGGGTCATTTAGTTACTTTTGGTATTCCACCGACTCATGCGGAAACGGGGTATGGCTACCTTAAGCTAGGCTCGCCCGCCCGTACCTCTAGTAATGCAGAAGCTCGTGTTGTCGACCAATTTGTTGAAAAACCGGCAGCCTCATTGGCTGAACAATATGTTGCAGCTGGTAACTTTCACTGGAACTCGGGTATGTTTTGCTTTACGCCCGAGACTTTCTTAAGTGTGGCTGAACAAATTGCGCCAGCGCTTAGCAAGCAAGTACTAGCCTGCTGGCAAGCTACTACTAAAAATGATGCCGACAGCAGTGGTAACGCTATTACTGAAAAAACCCTCCTACTCGATGAAAAAACCATGGCGGCAATTGACGATATCTCTCTCGATTACGCCATTATGGAAAAAGCACCAAACGTTGTTTCAGTGAACGCGAGTTTTGATTGGGATGATGTTGGTTCTTGGGACGCCCTTGCCAAACATTTTCCCGAAGATGAGCAAGGCAATGCAAGCGAAGGCAAGGCGATTTTTATTGACTCTAACAATACCTTTGTATTTGGACGTGAACGCTTAATAGCTGCCGTAGGCCTAGATAATCTGATCATTGTGGATACCCCCGATGCCCTCTTAGTTACTGCGAAAGGCCATTCGCAATCCGTAAAAAAAGTCGTTGAAAAACTCAATCAAGCCAAAGATGAGCGTGGCACTTATCACAGTACGGTGCATCGTCCGTGGGGCACCTACACCATCATTGAAGAGGGGCCAGATTACAAAATTAAGCGGATTGTGGTTCACCCTGGGGCGCGCTTATCACTGCAAATGCACCATCATCGTAACGAACATTGGGTAGTGATCTCTGGAAATGCGGAAGTCGTGAATGGCGATAAAACCTTACTTCTCAAAACCAATCAATCGACTTATATTCCTAAAGAAACCCAACATCGCTTAAGCAATCTTGGCACTATTCCGCTGGTAATTATTGAGGCGCAAGTGGGTGACTACCTTGGTGAAGATGACATCGTGCGCTTTGAAGACCAATACGGTCGGGCTTAATTTACCGTCCTTTTTGTGCTGAAAGTTTTTCTTAAAAATAGCGCTCTAGTCATTGCAGTAATCTTAATTGCGCTAGTGAGTATTGATGGCTTAAGCTATGCGTTTATTTCAGCAAACGGCCTCAGTTTTTTTCCGCAATACAAAAAAAATCGGTTTCAAGAACAACTGAATGAAGTTGTTCATTATTTTCCCCGCGGGTATAACGTAGCCGACCCCGTGATGGGCTTTGATACTCAAAAAAATGCGACGCCCGTTGCGTTCAATATGGCAGACGGTAGCTTTGAAATTTTTTCAAACGAGCTTGGCTGCTTTGACCATCATAGCCTCGCAGAAATTAAAGCCGCCAAAGCATATGATTATTTTGCTGGTGATTCATTTACCTGGGGCTATGGCAATTATGCGCAAAACATTCCTGCGGTTTATGAAAAAAAATCAGGGCGTTTCTCGGTTAAGTGCGGCATTATTCATTCAGGCCAACAACATCAATTTGAGAAGTTTCAGCGAACTGTTAAATTGATTGGCTCTTACCCAAAGCGGGTTATTCTCGGTTTTTATGAAAATGATGTAGCTAATGATTTTGCCTACCCCCATACCACCGTCATTGAAGGATATGAAGTCGATACTTTACGCTTTGATCCGCATCGATTCCAATTAGTGCCGCGTGATATGGAAGCGGTTCGCAAAGTCATTTTAGCTGGGATCAATCCAAAATCGCAAAGCTGGATTGTGCGTACCGATGCCTGGTTAGAAAAATATTCTCTTTCTTGGAACCTAATCCAATTTGGTATTCAAAAAACTAAACCGCAGCCGCTGAGCACGATTTATGCCATTAGCGAGGGGGTTAGTTACTATAAGGATAAGGGCTACGAAACTGCCGATGTCACGAAAAAGAATCGTGCTGCAATTGAGCGTTGGATTGAAGATGCAAAAACACATCACTATGAACTTATTTTCGTTTTAATTCCACCGAAACTGCATCATGGCAATACGCAGTTTTACGGTGGCTTGCATGATTATTTAGAAGGTAAAGGCGTTCGCTTCATTGATCTCACTGAACCCTTTCATGAGTCGGGTTTGCGCTCAGAAAAACTGTATTGGATGAATGATGGGCACCTTCACAATGAAGGAAATATCTTTGTTGGCGAGTACTTAGCCAAAACAATTGGCGGGGCTAACGCTAAGACGAATAAAAAATTAAATTAATTTCCAGCCACCATTGACATCACGGCCATTCGGACGGCAATGCCAAACGTGACTTGCTGCAGAATGACTGACTGTGGGCCATCGGCTACCGCCGATTCAATTTCAACGCCCCGATTCATGGGGCCAGGATGCATTACGATAGCATCGGGTTTAGCTAAAGCAAGTCGCGCTTGCGTGAGACCAAACTGCTTAAAGAAGGCATTCCCCTCAGGAACCTGCCCCTCCTCCATGCGCTCTTTCTGAATGCGCAAGGTCATGACAACATCCACTCCTTTTAAGCCCGCTTCCATCTCATGAAAGACTTTGACACCCAGCATATCTAAATCACTGGGCAATAGACTCTCAGGTCCGATCACGCGAATTTCAGGACAACCTAAGGTAGTTAAGGCGTGGATATTCGATTTGGCTACACGACTATGCACAATATCGCCAATGATGGCGACCTTTAAATTCCGAAAATCGTGCTTAAAATGGCGCATGGTGTACATATCGAGCAAACCTTGTGTCGGATGCTGATGACTGCCATCGCCCGCATTAATCACATGCACAAAAGATGGCACATGTTGGGCAATTTCCATAGGTGCCCGCGATACATTGTGGCGCACGACTAAGATATCGGCCTGCATGGCAATTAAGTTATCGATGGTGTCGATGAGACTTTCACCCTTGGCTGTTGAAGAGGTTGAAATATCTAAATTGATGACATCGGCCGATAAGCGATTAGCCGCAATTTCAAAAGTCGTACGGGTGCGGGTCGAGTTTTCAAAAAAAAGATTGAAGACACTCTTGCCACGGAGTAATGGCACTTTTTTTACTTCGCGAGCTGGGTCGGTAACGCTCACAAATTGCTGAGCAGTATCGAGAATGTGCACAATTTGCTCTTTGGGCATTCCCTCCAAGCTTAGTAAATGCGTGAGCTCGCCTGCAGCGTTATTTTGATTAATGATGGGCTTCATATCATTGCTCATGACTTTGTTCCCGTGCTTACAACGGCGCTACGCTCTTCAATATGAAAATGAAAATGGCCAGCAGCGTCTTTTTCTAACGCTAAAATTTGCTGCTCAGGTAAGTCAATAAACTCGGCCGCAAAATCGGCAGCGATGGGTAATTCGCGTTTACCCCGATCTGCTAACACCATCAATTCCACTTGAGCTGGGCGCCCAAAATCAAATAGTTCATTTAAAGCGGCGCGCACGGTGCGTCCCGTTGAGAGCACATCATCAATCAAAATAATATGCGCGCCATTCACTTCAAAGGGTAAATGGGTTGGCATCGAGCTGGCGCTACGCATTGCGCTTAAGCCTTTTTCAGCATAATCATCGCGATGAAAGGCGACATTTATGACGCCATACTGGGGCAGCGCTAAGTCTTTTGCTAGACGCTCGGCCAGCCAGGCTCCGCCAACCGCTAGGCCAGCCAAATAAATCATATTGCCTTGGCTCGTGCTTGAAATCAGGCTTTTGCCTGCTAAGCGCGCTTGTAGTTCGCTTAATAATTTGCGGTACAACGCTTCAGCTTTCATGCTTTATTCTGCTTTACAGGGAATGGGTTTTCTTGAAAATATTGCTCAAGAATTAAACAGGCTGCATGCGAGTCTAATTGATCTTTGATCTGGGGCGCTAAATTTGGCTCATTTTCGAGCACTGCCGAGGTATAGCGCTCGTCGACCCAAGCGACTGGCAGAGCAAACCGCCCTTGCAATTGTTGGCCAAAGCGGCGTGCCTTTGCTGTCATGGCATGCTCAGCGCCATCGGGATGTACTGGTAAACCAACTGCTAAGCGTGCTGGTTGCCACTCGACTAACAGCTTTTGAATCGCCTCAAAGCCTTGGCCTGTTTGCGTCTGGGTAATTACTGGTAAAGCTTGACTGGTCTGCGTGAGGGAGTTTCCAATTGCAACACCAATGCGGCGAATTCCATAGTCAAAGGCCATGACCGTAATGGCCTCAGGCATGCCCTGCCTCTCCCGATAAATGGGATAAATCAAAGCCTAAGGATTTCATGGTGCGCTGATAACGCTCTCCGGAAGGGGTATCAAAAATAATATCAACCATACTCTCACGGGGTAGAGGCACGTTAATCCAACCATTCAGAGCGATTTCTTCTTCGAGCTGACCGGCGCTCCAGCCTGCGTAACCTAAGGTCAGCATAAACTTTTTGGGACCACGCCCTTGCGCGACCGCTTCAAGAACATCTTTTGACGTGGTCATCGTTAGTCCACCGGGAATCGAGATCGAGGAGGAGTAGGCTAAATCAGCATCGGGCTCGTGCAAGACAAAACCCCGCTCAACTTGAACTGGGCCACCAAAATAAACTGGCTGATCTAATAAAGGGGCAATTTCTAACTTGAGTTCAATTTTGTCAAATAGACTGGCTAAATCGACTTCAGTCGGTCGATTGATCACCAAGCCCATCGCCCCTCTTTCGGTATGCTCAAAGAGATAAATAACCGCACCAGCAAAATTGTCATCAACCATGCCAGGCATCGCAATTAAGAACTGATTAGCAAGATGTTCGGCTGAATAGGAGTCCGTAGACGCTGGGTCTGAAGCTGAGAAAGCTTGATTAGACGTACTCATTGACTTTCATTTTAGCAAATCCTAAATCTTTCCGGTAAGCCAATATCCCACTAAACCAACAGTTTCATGTAAAAAAGTGGCCCATTGTTGCGCCCCATGAGTGATGTCAAAACCCGTCCAATCGAGATAACTGCGAGTTTGATAGTCCACTGGAAAAGGTAAGACAGTAATGCCTTGCTGCTTAAAAATCTGGGTTGAGCGCAGCATATGGCTGGCAGAAGTCAATAAAATCCAGGGCTGGTCAGCTCCACCTGCTTCAATGAGTAGCGGCTTTAGCAGCACCGCATTTTCATAAGTATTGCGTGAACGCCCCTCAAAATAACCGCGATGAGCACCTAAACCTTGCTCTTGAATCAGTTGTTTAAAGGCCTCGGCTTCGGGCATGCCCTGCGGCGATAAGTCGCCTGAACTTCCCGTAAAGATATAAGGTAAATTGGGATACAGACGCATTAATTCAAATGCTTTGGTTGCTCGCTCGGCAGCCGAACCTAGGGAAACCTGCTGGCGATCGCTAGTGGTATCGCCGTCAATTGCCCCGCCTAAAATAATTAAGCCGCCGATCTTATCAGGCTGCAGGGCCTTTAAGTCAGTAGGCGAAATTGCATTTTCAAGCGCTCTTAAAGGCAATTCTGATAGGGGTAAATAGCCAATAATAAAAAATCCGATCAGCGTCATTTGCAGGAAGCGTTTGCAAAGTGCATATTTTCTTAAGAGCAAAAATAGCAAGGCAAATAAAACGCTAAGCAAAATCAAATTGAGCGGTTCAATGCAAAATTGGGTAATTTTGCTAGCAATAAAAAATAAGGTATCCATGAGCCTAATCTTAGTGGATATAGCTTGGCCAGTGCCGAATACACGCCATTAGCCAATTAGCTCTAAGATAGTGGCTATGAGCAATGGAACCTCCCGCAAAGGCCTCGTTTGGTTGCGCCGTGATTTACGTCTCTATGACCATGCAGCACTTAAGCATGCTTTAGCCGAGTGTCAAGCGGTCTATTTCTGCTTTATTTTTGACACCGATATTCTTGATCAGCTGCCGGGCCAACAGAGTAATCTCGGCCTTTCTAAATCTGCCCTGCTCAAGTTTGATCGACGCGTTGATTTTATTTGGCAAAGTCTTGCCGAAATCGACCTTGAATTGCGCAACCAAGGTAGTGGCTTAATTGTTCGACACGGTAAAGCTGTTGAGGAATTACCCCTGCTAGCTACAGCATTGGGAGTAAGCGCGGTGTACGCTAATAGTGACTACGAGCCATCTGCAATTGCACGTGATGTAAGCATGGCTAAAACGCTTGCTAAAAATGATATTGGCTTTTATGAATTTAAAGACCAAGTTATTTTTGAGAAAAAAGAAATTCTGACGAATTCCAATACGGTATTTTCAGTTTTTACTCCCTACAAAAATAACTGGCTGCGTAGTTTGCGTGAAATTGATTTAGCCCCGCATGACTGCCTGCCAAAAGCCGGTCAATTTGCCCGTCTTCCCAAGGCTTTCGATTTAGGACTGCCTTCATTAGCATCTTTGGGCTTTCTACCCACCGGTCTCGAGCAGTATTTGCCAGCAGGTAGTAAAGGTGGAGAATTATTTTTAAATGATTTTTTAAAGCGCATTGACCAATACCAAATTGGGCGTGATTTTCCAGCGCTAAAAGGAGTGAGCTATCTTTCAACCCATCTCCGTTTTGGGACGCTCTCCATCCGCGGTCTAGTACGTGAAGCCCATCGACGCATGTTGGCAGGGAGCTTAGGAGCAACTACCTGGCTTGGTGAACTGATTTGGCGTGATTTTTATTTTATGATTCTGGCTAATCACCCCCGCCTAGCCAATGGGGCTGCTTTTAAACCTGATTACGACAAAATAGTTTGGGAAAGTGGCCCACAAGCAAAGAAATTATTTACTGCTTGGTGCGAAGGCAAAACCGGCTACCCATTGGTAGATGCAGCAATGCACCAACTCAACCAAAGTGGTTATATGCATAATCGCTTACGCATGGTGGTAGCCAGCTTTCTCAGCAAAGATTTAGGGCTCGATTGGCGCTGGGGCGAAGCTTACTTTGCCGCCCATTTAACTGATTTTGAATTGGCTTCCAATAACGGGGGCTGGCAATGGGCGTCTTCATCGGGCTGTGACTCTCAACCCTATTTTAGAATTTTCAACCCGATTACTCAGTCAGAGCGTTTTGATGCACAAGGTAATTTTATTCGGCGCTACATACCTGCTTTAAGCAAACTCTCCAATAAATCGATTCATGCGCCATGGTTGGCTGGTCATATTGAACTTGAAGCCGCAGGAATTCTGCTTGGCCGCGATTACCCAGAACCGATCGTCGATCACGATGTCGCTAGAAAAAATACCTTAATCCGTTATAGCGTGGTGAAAAAAGTTGCCCCATAATATGTTTACTTGAAATCGTTAGAATACCCTTATGACCAAAATTTATGCGGTGGGTGATTTACAAGGCTGTTCTGCTCAGCTAGATGACCTAATGAGTATTCTGCCGGAAGGGGCTAAGCTCATTTGCTTAGGTGATTTGGTTAATCGCGGTCCCGATTCGCTGGGTACTTTACGGCGGCTGAAATCATGGCAAGAGGCAGGCAAGGTGGAGTGCATTTTAGGTAACCATGACCTGAATTTATTAGCCCGTGATGCCGGTTTGCGTGGGCCTAAGGCACTCGATACCCTCGATGACATTCTGAACGCCCCCGACCGCGCCGAGTTAATTGATTGGTTGCGCTATCGGCCAATGGCGCTGAGTAATGGCAAGGCCTTATTTGTGCACGCTGGTGTTTTACCCCAATGGGATTTACAGCAAACCCTAGAGTGTGCGAATGAAGTAGAAAAAGCCCTGCGCAAAAAAAATAATCGTGATTTTTTAGCGAATATGTATGGCAATACCCCGAATCAATGGAAATCCTCTCTCAAGGGTGTAGACCGCTTACGGGTCACGACGAATGCTCTGACCCGCCTTCGCTTTTGTACTCCACAAGGAGAAATGGAATTTGATAGTAGCGAAGGGGTTGCTACCCCACCCTTAGGTTGTGTGCCTTGGTTTAATGTACCCAGCCGCAAAACACGGAATGTGCAAATCTTTTTTGGTCACTGGTCTACGCTTGGTTTACTCGCTCGTAAAAATACTGTTTGTCTCGATACCGGCTGCGTCTGGGGGGGCAAACTAACTGCGGCTGAAATTAACAGTAGAGGCTCAAAGTTAGACTTGCTTACCGTCGATGGCTTTGATCACCCGGTAAAAATGTAATACAGGTATTTTTTTACTGCGTTTCATTTTAGCGTTTGCATTGCCTGCTCAGTAGCTACCAAGACTTTGTCGATGATGGCGTTGTCATGGGCAATCGATGTAAAGCCTGCCTCATAGGCCGAAGGCGCTAAATATACCCCCTCATTCAGCATCGCATGAAAAAATTGTTTAAATTGCTCGATGTTTGATTGAGTAACAGCAGCAAAGGAGGTGGGCACCTCTTGGGCAAAATAGATGCCGAACATACCCCCAATACTATCTACCGCAAGTGGCACACCGTGTTTTTGGGCAACGGCCTGCATGCCAGACATCAGCTTTGCAGTTTGGGTACCCAAGCAGTCAAAAAAACCTGTACGGGAAATAATTTCTAAAGTCTTTAAGCCCGCTGCTACTGCCACGGGATTACCCGATAAGGTACCAGCCTGATACACATTACCTAGGGGCGCCAGCTTTGCCATGATGTCTTTTTTACCGCCAAACGCAGCCATGGGCATGCCACCACCCATGACCTTTCCCAAACAGGTGAGATCGGGAGTTATTCCTTGTAAGGATTGTGCTCCACCCAGAGCTACACGAAAACCCGTCATCACTTCGTCGTAAATAAGTACGCTGCCATACTGCTGAGTCAAATTACGCACAGCTGCCAAAAATTCTGCTGAAGGACGAATTAAATTCATATTGCCGGCAATGGGCTCGAGAATAACTGCAGCAATTTGATTGCCGTTGCACCGAAAAGCTTCTTCAAGGGCAGCACAATCGTTGTAAGGCAAGACTATAGTGTGCTTCACCACATCTTGTGGCACACCGCTTGAGGATGGAGCATTTTGCGTTGAATCGGCAAAAGTTAATAAACCTGATCCCGCTTTAACTAAAAGACTATCGGCGTGGCCATGATAGCAACCCTCGAATTTCACAATTAGATCGCGACCCGTATAACCACGTGCTAAACGCAAAGCACTCATGGTGGCTTCTGTGCCACTAGATACCATCCGCACCTGCTCAACGCTGGGCATTAATTCACAAATACGCTCGGCTAACTCAACTTCACCGGCAGTTGGAGCCCCATAACTAAAACCAGTGGTGGCGGCCTTGTGTACCGCCTCGACCACTTCTGGATGCCCGTGCCCAACAATCATTGGCCCCCAAGACATGATGAGGTCGATATATTGTTTGCCGTCAGCGTCCCAAAAATATGGCCCCAAGGCTTTTTGAATAAACCGCGGCGTGCCGCCCACTTGCCGAAATGCCCTTACTGGTGAGTTAACTCCACCAGGGATGGTTTTTTGCGCGCGCTCAAAGAGGATTTCGTTTTGGTTCATTAAATGGCCATCATCTCAAAATCATCTTTACGGGCGCCACATTCTGGGCAAGTCCAATTCATGGGGATATCTTGCCAAAGTGTGCCAGCAGCAATGCCATCATCTGGCAAGCCAGTTGCCTCGTCATAAATCCATCCACAAATAAGACACATATATGTTTTCAATGCAAGTTACTCCAAGTACTTTTTAATTATGACAAGTCGGTTAAAAAAATCGAGGCGAAAGCACCATCAATTTACTTCGGATTCATTTTAAAACGAAATAAGCGGCACTCTAGGGGACCATTAAATAAAGGCGTGCGGCGGGACTCTTTAATCCGTAGTTGCCCAGGAAGAGCCATGTCGGTTGTTAATATAAAGACCTCCCAGCCACCAAAGTCATCTTTTAAATGCTGACCAAATTGCTGCAAGAACAGGGCAAATTGTGGGTCTAATTCAGCTTCGGCTTGTAAGGCTTTAAGCGATTCTCGGCTAGAGCGCTTAGCTCCTTGGCGGCCCGTTTCCGTATTCGCTTCATAGTAGGCGTGAACCTCATCACGATCATCTCGGTTCTCGCTATTCTCGCCTCTCCCCCCCTGAATTGCTAGACGTTCGCCATACGGTGGATTTAATAGCATGAGGGGCTCACCGCTCGACTCGCTAGCTATCGCTGGTGGCTTACTGACTAAAGCGTCAACCTGACGTACCAGAGGCATTCCTGGTAAGTGAGCACGCTGCCAATTGCCTTTACACATATTGACGAGCTGCTCATTAATATCGCTGCCGCTAATGCATAAACTTTGCGCTGTCGGAAAACGCTGTTGGCCCTCCGCCATCTGAGCTAGAGCGGCAAGACAAATATTTTCCCAATGCTGTAATTCGGTTTGCACCATAAATGGTTTTAAGCGCTGAAATCCAAAACCATCCGCGGCATTGACTAGTGGGCGATAGGCTAAGCGACTTGGTTTTGGGGTCGCCTTACCTTGACGCTCATATAAACCCGCCCGCATTGCGCCTGCTGGCACCTGCAAAGCAATTTGTGCAGCTTCAATTAAAAAAGTACCGCTGCCGCACATTGGATCAAATAAGGTTTGCCCTGCTTGCCAGCCTGTAAGGGTCAAAATACCTGCTGCTAAATTCTCTTTTAAAGGTGCGTCACCTTTCTCATCGCGCCAGCCTCTTTTAAATAAAGCTTCCCCGGAAGTATCGAGATAGACCGTTAATTGAGTTGCACTTAAATGCGCCTGAACGCGCACTTGCGGAAATGCAGTATCAATATTCGGGCGCTCACCACTCACTTCTCGCAGCCGATCGACAATCGCATCTTTAATTCGTAAGGTAGCGAAATTTAAACTTTTTAATGGTGAACGATGCGCCGTTACGTCAACCCGCAAAGTTTGTTGGGCACTAAACCAGTCTTCCCAAGCTAAACCGCGCGTTAAGCGATATAAATCATCCTCTTGGCGATAACTCGCTTCAGCCAGTTGTAACAACACTCGGCTAGCAATTCGCGCATGCAGGTTTAAGACCATCGCCCCTGCTAATGGGGCTGCTAAGCCAACTCCTCCCGTGGGGCTCGTGGGCGCTGGATCAATCAACCATTGCCCTAGGGCCTTAGCTGCTGGCATGCTAGCAATGGTATTTAATTCCTGCGTTAAGGCGCCCTCAAGGCCGCCTGGGCAAACTACGAAAAAGCGCATGGGTCTCGCATGAAAAAATATCTCTTTTATAAAGGTTTGATGACAACTAGCGCAACCACCACAAGTAATAAGATAACGGGCGCTTCATTAAACCAGCGATACCATCGATGCGAATGGGTATTGGTACCTAAGCGAAACTGTTTTAATAATTTTCCGCAGGCATGGTGATAACCCAAAATAATTAACACAAAGAAAATTTTAAGATGCATCCATGTCATGCCCATGCCAATGCCAAAATAGAGCCACAGCAATAAGCCCAAAAGAACCGCTGGCACCATCAAAATGGTCATAAACCGATAGAGACGCCCCGCCATTCCTAATAAACGCTCGTAGGTCTTAGGGTCAGCTTCGCTGGCTAAATTAACAAAGATACGCGGCAAATAAAATAAACCTGCAAACCATGAAGTAATTAAAACGATATGGAATGTTTTAGTCCAAAGATAAGCGTTCCCCATAAGATCTTAACTACGAATTTCGCCATGACCTAGCACCACATACTTGAGTGATGTGAGGCCATCAAGCCCAACTGGGCCGCGGGCATGGAGTTTGTCATTGGAAATACCAATTTCTGCGCCGAGCCCATATTCAAAGCCATCGGCAAAGCGGGTGCTGGTGTTCACCATCACACTAGCACTATCGACTTCGCGCAAGAATCGTTGTGCATGTGCCTCATTTTGCGTGAGAATGGCGTCAGTATGTTTGCTGCCATAGTGCTCAATATGCTCGATCGCTTCATCTAAATTAGCTACGGTTTTAATCGATAAAATTGGGGCTAAATATTCGGTGTGCCAATCTTCCTCTTGCGCATCGACTAGATTATTAAAATTGGCGCCCTCGAGCGTTTGACGAGTTGCTGCATCGACCCGTAGCTCAACCCCTTTGGCTTGATAAATGCCACATAAGGTCGGCAAGACTTTAGGTGCGATAGCAGCATTAACCAATAATGACTCCATCGCGTTACACGGCGCGTAGCGTTGGGTCTTCGCGTTATCGCAAACGCGCACGGCTAAATCGAGATCTGCATCAGCATCAATATAAATGTGGCAAATCCCGTCGAGATGCTTAATCATCGGCACTCGTGCCTCGGCCATTAAGCGGGCAATTAAACGCTTGCCGCCACGCGGCACAATCACATCGATATATTCATTCATGGTGATCATTTCACCGACTGCACTGCGATCAGTTGTGCTTACCACCTGCACTGCATCCTGCGGCAATTGGGCTGCACTTAAGCCCCTTTGGATTAAGCTGGCTAACAATGTATTCGATTCAATGGCTTCAGAACCGCCGCGTAAAATTACAGCATTACCGGTCTTTAAACATAATGCTGCCGCATCAATCGTGACATTCGGACGTGATTCATAAATAATGCCAATTACGCCTAAAGGTACGCGCATTTGTCCCACTTCAATTCCTGATGCCTGTTTTTTGTAGGGCGTAACACTGCCAATGGGATCATCTAGAGTAATGATTTTCTCGAGCCCCAAAGCCATCGTTTCAATCGATTTTTCACTCATGGTGAGGCGATCAATAAACGCAGCATCTTGGCCATTTTTTTGCGCTCTAGCAATGTCTAGTCGATTAGCAGTAAAAATCGCCGGAACTTCCTGACGAATGGCTTTGGCTATGTCGGCAAGGGCCTGATTTTTTTGCGCCGTACTGGCTCTGGCCATGATGCGGGCAGCAGCGCGGGCGCGCTGGCCAATGTCTTGCATCAGAGCTCGAATGGATTCTTGGGGTATTACGCTGGCTTGCACTGTGTCCTCTTATTGACGGCAATTGAACTTCAATACCCTAATTATTCACTATCCGACTGGGAGAGCGGAAATTACCGCCTTAGCGGAGTAAATGACCCACTAGACGTAAGCCGTCCCAGGGGTCGGCGGGTAATTCAGCGGCCGCAAGGCCTTTTGCTTGACGATCGAGGCCAGCGGCAACCTGAATAGCGCGCCTTAGCGCCTTAGCGCCAATGCGACGCAATGCTGCGGGGTAAAGCTTTTCACGGGTGCCCCAAATACGATAAGTTTTCAGTAATTGTTGAACCGACTCACCTTTGTCAGTAGCTACCTTTAACTTCGCTAACAAACGCAATTCTTCGGTCACGCTCCATAAAATCAATGGCAAAGGCTCGCCTTCGCCCTTTAGCCCATCTAGCATGCGATTCAAGCGGGCCAAATCACCTGCCAACATTGCTGCTGTTAATTCGAAAATATCATAACGCGCTACCTTCAAAATTGCGGCCCGAATCTCTGCCTCACTTAACTGACCTTCTGGATAAAGCAAACCCAACTTCTGAATTTCTTGATGCGCGGCGATTAAATTCCCTTCCACCTGATCCACCATAAACTCTAAAGCGCGTTGCCCAGCTGGACCAGCCTCGACCGCTTGACCTTGTTTTTTTAAGCGGGCTGCAATCCAATGCGGTAAATAGGAGCGCTCCAGCGAATCGACTTGCACAACCATACCTGCAGCATCGAGGGCGCTAAACCAAGAGGAGGTTTTAGTTTTTGCATCAATCCGCGGCAAAACAATACACACTACTGTTTCCGGTAGTTCTGGATTCGTTTGTTGCGCCACTATTTGGGCAGCAAATTGTTTTAAGGCTTCAGCGCCATCGCGTCCAGGTTTGCCGCTAGGAATGCGCAACTCCAACCAGCGTTTATCTCCAAACAAAGACATCGTCTGTCCAACGCTTAGTAATTGACTCCAATCGAAATACCGTTCGTGCATCAATATCTCACGCTCGGTATAGCCGATTTTTTTTACTGTCGCGCGTAATTGATCCATCGCCTCCATGAGTAAAAGAGGTTCATCTCCTGATAACACATACAAACCCTGCACCTGCGCTTTGCTTCCTCCCCCTGACTTTGCCGCTGTTGCCGCTGTTGCCGCTGCTAAGCCACTCATGTGCGCTTGCAAGGCATCAATTTTTATCATCGCCTACAGTTACTTTAGGGTTTAGTTGGTGAGGCGGGAGGAGCAGCCATATTGGGTGTCACAGATGAGGCTGGAGGTACAACCGGTGCAACTGCTGGAGCTTGCAACATCCGTGCTGAAGCCGCCACACGACGGAGCATTTGCAAGGCCAGATCACGACGCATCAACTGTAAAAACTGTTGTTGTTGGAAATCGGC
Source organism: Polynucleobacter sp. IMCC 29146 (assembly GCF_021395195.1). Classification (NCBI taxonomy): domain Bacteria; kingdom Pseudomonadati; phylum Pseudomonadota; class Betaproteobacteria; order Burkholderiales; family Burkholderiaceae; genus Polynucleobacter; species Polynucleobacter sp. IMCC 29146. Next base: position 77,003 of record NZ_JAJVCR010000001.1, read on the forward strand.
CGATAACACTGTGGAGACCGTAAAGTCCATATCGCGAGTTACATAAATTTCAGCTTCGGGAACAATTTCTACGCCAGTGGTATCAAAGGCCCTAAATATCACTCGCGTTGTCAGCCGATAAGCGGTAATTTGCCCGGTGGCGTTATAAGTCAAGATATCGCGCGAATTCAGCTCACTTACAACTTCTAAAATTAAATCAGCTTCGCGAGCATTATTAACAATTCTGGCATTACTACCAGTGGTAATTGCAGTTTCTAAATCGGCTCGCAAACCAATCGATACTGGTCCACTGATGTATATCGCTTTGAAAGGTAAATTAACCGCCCCGCGCATCTGAAAACCGCACGCGCCTAAGCCCATTAAAGTGGTGCTGGTAACTGCACACAATCCAATGAGATAATTTAATGCTTGGCGGCGCGCCAACAGAGTCATGGTCTTTATCCTAATTTAAATGTTCATCGCTAAACAACGATATTAACTAATCGGCCCGGCACTACAATGACTTTTTTTGCCGACCCACCGTTTAGAGCACGCAATGCCGCATCACTGGCTAAAGCTGCAGTTTCAATTTCCGCTGTAGATGCCTTCATGCCTATATGAATTTCACCACGGTGCTTGCCATTAATTTGCAAGACTAAGGTGACCTCTGTTTGTATTAAGGCGGCTTCATCGACTTCAGGCCAAGCGGCATCTAAAATTTCACCTTGCACTTTGGCATACCCTAACTGTTGCCACAACACATGCGTGAGATGGGGCACGATAGGATAAAGAATTTTTAACAATAGGCCTAAGCATTCAGTTAATACTCTCGGACTGATCTGACTGCTATCGGTATTAATTTTGATTGGCTCAAGCAAATTCAGCATCTTCATGGCTGCTGACACGACCGTATTATATTGCCGCCGCTGATAATCAAAATTGGCTTGCTTCAAGATGGTATACATTTCGCGCCGCAACTGCGTCTCGGCTGCAGTATAAGTTTGCTCTACAAGATTAGTGTGGTCCGCCTGATTGACTGCGGCAATGGTGCTCGCCAGACTATTGGCGTAAAGCCATAAACGCCGCAAGTAACGTGCGGCCCCCTCAACGCCAGCCCCTGACCATTCGAGTTGTTGCTCGGGGGGCGCGGCAAACATTGTAAATAAACGCGCCGTATCTGCGCCATATTGATCAATTAAGGCCTGTGGATCAACACCGTTATTTTTACTCTTAGCCATTTTCTCAATACCACCAATGACGACCTGATGGTTTAGTTCTGTGGGCTTGATGTGTGCTGAATTTTTTAAGCGTGCGCCAGTCGGGCGTCCCTTTTCATCAAGTGTTAATTCAATATCCTCTGGATTACGCCAAATCTTTTTACCATTCGCATCTGCGGTGTAATAGGTTTCATTTAACACCATGCCTTGCGTCAATAAATTTTGAAACGGTTCGGCATATTCAACTAAGCCTAAATCGCGCATGACCATGGTCCAAAATCGCGCGTACAGCAAATGTAAGATTGCATGCTCAATGCCGCCAATGTATTGATCCATCGGCATCCAATATGCCGTACGCGCATCAACCATCGTGCTAGCCTGGGGGCTCGCGTAGCGCATGAAATACCAAGATGAATCGACAAAGGTATCCATGGTGTCAGTTTCACGGCGGGCTGGTTTGCCGCACCGAGGACAAGTCACTGCTAAAAATGCGGGGTGCTTATTTAACGGATTGCCACTGCCATCAGGTACGCAATCTTCTGGCAATACAACCGGTAAATCGGCTTCTGGCACAGGTACTGCACCACATCCTGGATGCTGCTCATCACCACAATGAATCATCGGAATGGGAGTGCCCCAATACCGCTGCCGCGAAATGCCCCAATCACGCAAACGATAGGTAGTCTTCATTTCACCTAGGCCTTTAGCTGCTAAATCGGCTGCTACAGCTTTGACCGCTTCTGCAAAAGACATGCCATCATATTTACCGCTATTTAAACAAACAATACCGTCCTTTTGTGCATACCAGTCTTGCCAATGGCTTAAATTAAATAAGGATGATGGTGTTTTTAAGGCGATGACTTGTTTGATGGGTATTTGGTACTTTAAGGCAAAGGCGAAATCGCGTTCATCGTGCGCTGGGACTCCCATGACTGCGCCATCGCCATAACTCATCAGGACATAATTACCAACCCACACTGGTACTTGCTCATGCGTCAGTGGATGGGTGACATACAGCCCGGTAAACATGCCCTCTTTTTCTTGGGTCGCTAAATCAGCTTCAATGACACTGCCTTTTTTGCATTTTTCAATAAAGGCGGCTAAAGCGGGATTATTTTTGGCCGCCACTGTTGCCAATGGATGTTCAGCAGCTACTGCACAAAAGGTTACGCCCATGATCGTATCGGCGCGGGTCGTATAGACATACAGTTTGCCGTCCATAATTGGCTTACGCGCTGCATCATTTGTATCTTCAGCAATGTCGTGCAAGAAAGCAAAGCGCACACCGTGGCTTTTACCAATCCAATTTTGTTGCATGATTTTGACGCGCTCTGGCCAGCCTAAATCATCTAATCCACTCAGCAGTTGATCGGCATAGGCAGTGATGTTGAGGTAATAGCCAGGTATTTCCCGTTTTTCAACCAATGCACCAGAACGCCAGCCGCGGCCATCAATCACTTGCTCATTCGCTAAGACGGTTTGATCGACTGGATCCCAATTTACAATTTGGGTCTTGCGGTAAGCAATGCCTTTTTCGAGCATCTTTAAAAACAGCCATTGGTTCCAGCGATAGTAATCTGGTTGGCAAGTTGCTAACTCACGTGACCAATCAATTGCTAAGCCCATCGCGACCATTTGCTTTTTCATATAAGCAATGTTTTCCATGGTCCACTTCGCTGGTGGCACGTTATTTTGCATCGCGGCGTTTTCGGCAGGCATGCCAAATGCATCCCAGCCCATTGGCATCAAGACGTTGTAGCCCTGCATACGCAATTGACGCGCCATTACATCATTAATGGTGTAGTTACGTACGTGGCCCATATGCAATTTGCCTGAGGGATAAGGCAACATGGAACAGGCATAAAACTTGGGCTTAGGCTGGCCTGTTCGATTTAAGGCGTGCTCTATAACCAAGTAGGCATTGCTCGCAGCCCAATCGGCCTGTGCTGCGGCCTCAATGGCACGGTAATCATAATCCGGGGTCATCGTGTGCGGGCTTATATTCCTAATACATCTTGCATATCAAATAAGCCCACAGCTTGGGTTTGCAAAAACTGCGTGGCGCGTAAGGCACCTTGTGCATACGATTGCCGACTAGTCGAGTGATGGCGAATTTCGATCTGCTCGCCTTCGCCAATAAAAAATACGCTGTGGTCGCCCACAATATCGCCGCCACGCATCGCCGAAAATCCAATACTGTCAGGCTTGCGCGCGCCAGTATGACCTGCGCGTGCATAAACAGCGATGTCAGAAAGCTTTTTGCCTAAGCCGCTAGCAATCACCTCACCCATTTTCAGTGCGGTTCCTGAAGGGGCATCAACCTTGTGACGATGATGGGCTTCGGTAATTTCTATATCGTATCCCTTGCTCAATAAGCGCGTAGCTTCAGCCAGAATTTTAAGAGTTGCATTAACCCCAAGACTCATATTAGGCGCCATCACAATGGCAATTTTTTTTGCCGCTGCAGTGAGGGTATTGAGTTGCTCAGCAGTAAAGCCCGTAGTGCCAATGACCATTTTTACTTTTGTCTGTAGGGCAAAAGTGAGGTGCTGCAAAGTACCTTCCGGCCTCGTAAAGTCGATTAAACAGTCGGCTTGCCTAAGGCCCTGCGCGATATCAGTAGTAATAATAACGCCCGTTTTTTTGCCTAAAAACGCCCCCGCATCTTCACCCACTTGAGGGGTAGTGGCCTGCTCTAAAGCACCCACCAACTGCAGCTGGGGGTTGCCAAGAATGGCTTCAATTAGCATGCGACCCATGCGACCGGTTGCACCGGCAACGGCAATTTTGATAGTGGACTGTGTCATAAGCTTATTTTGCTTGAATATTGCTTGGAGGAGCAGTTGGATCGGGCATATCACCAGAACGGATATTGGTGACGACGGGCGCATCGGGAAGTGATGTTATCGGCACAACCCCAGAAGACTGGGCTGCCTTAGTTGCTTCGGCTGCCTTGGCAGCATTTTCTATAGCGATGGTTTGACTTAGCTCTTTCTCAAGAGGGCCGGCCGACTGCGGTGTTCTAAAGGGGGTCAAGGTACCCTCATTACCGGTAATGGGTCCACCTTGAGGGAGGCCTTGCACCAGCAGCTCTGGCTCTGCTACCGGCGCTGGACCTTTATTTGTGCCGGTTAAGTATTGCCAAAAAGTGCGCTTGCGTTTGGCATAGTTGTCGATTTCGGCAACCAACTCAGTTTCGGTTGGCAAAGCGTTACCTTCAAATTTAATAACTTTATTATCGGCAAAAATAATCGTCACTAGACGTTCCTGGCTAATTTTTTGACCTTCACGTTTAAATTCAAAGACGTAATCCCAGCGATTAGCATGAAAATAATCGGCCAATAAAGACGTACCCATAATTTGTTGTACTTGTTCGCGAGTTAAACCCAGCTGCAGTTTGGCGTACTGCTCACTAGAAATAAAATTGCCCTGCACCACGTCGGGCACATAAGGCCTAAAAATGCGATTAACCCAGTCGCGCTGAACATTTTCTACGCTTGGAATACAGCCGCTGAGGACGAAAACACTAGCCAAAGAACCCACTATGAGGGGACTAAGGAAAATCCTTAAAGCGCGAAGAAAACAGAAAAAACACATTTGCGTGGCAAGCCGTATCATTAAGTGTTTGATTTTAGCGCTTGCTTGATATGAACCACTCGACCACCCCTTCTAACCTCCGTGAAATTGGCCTGAAAGCCACTGGGCCAAGGATGAAGATTTTGCACTTTTTCCACCAAAATCCAGCCTCCCACTTCAGTGCCGAAGAGGTATTTATGGCCCTGACCCAAGAAGACCAAGAAATTGGCTTAGCTACCGTCTACCGGGTCTTAACCCAATTTGAACAAGCTGGCCTCTTATTACGTAGCCATTTTGAATCGAGCAAAGGCGATAGCCGAGCCATTTATGAATTAAACGAGGGTAACCATCATGACCATTTAGTGTGTCTTGACTGTGGTCATGTCGAAGAATTTGTTGATGAAGCAATTGAGCGCCGCCAAAAAGATATTGCTAAAAATCTTGGCTTTAAATTGCAGGAGCACAGCTTAGCGATGTATGGGCATTGCCAAAAAAAGAACTGTCGCAATAAATTAAAATAGACGTCGCCCCGATGCTGCAAGCTTGAATTGCTCTGATGCTAGTGAGCAGCCATGAGCGCTTCCGCGGCATTTAGCATTTGGGTTGAGTAACCCCACTCATTGTCGTACCAAGCCAAGACCTTCACTAATTTACCGTCCGCCGATACGCGAGTTTGAGTAGAGTCATAAATACTGGGGCGCGGATCATGATTAAAGTCGATGGAGACTAAAGGCAGCGTATTAAAACCTAAAATGCCTTTTAATTCGTTTTCACTCGCAGCTTGCAAAATCGCATTGACTTCAGCTACCGTGGTTGCGCGCTTGGGCACAAAGGTGAGATCGACGACTGAAACATTAATGGTTGGGACCCGCATAGCAAACCCATCAAAGCGCCCTACCAATTCAGGTAAAACTAAGCCAATGGCTTTTGCGGCACCGGTTTTGGTAGGAATCATGCTGCTCACTGCAGAGCGAGCGCGGCGCATATCCTTGTGATACACATCGGTTAACACTTGATCGTTGGTAAATGCATGAATCGTCGTCATCAAGCCCGATTCAATACCAATTTTTTCAAGCAAAGGCTTTACTAATGGCGCCAAGCAATTGGTTGTGCAACTCGCATTTGAGACCACGATATCAGTTGGTTTTAAGACCGCTTGATTGACGCCATACACAATCGTCGCATCCACATCTTTTTCACCGGGCGCTGAGATTAAAACCTTCTTGGCGCCTTGCTGTATATGCACTAGCGCTTTCTCTTTGGAGGTAAATTTACCGGAGCACTCGAGAACTAAATCGACGCCTAATTCTCCCCAAGGGGTTTCGAGCGGATTGCGAGTCGAAAACATCTTGATACGATCGCCATTGACGATCATGTCATTGCCATCAATATCAACCTGCAGAGGAAAACGGCCGTGGGCCGAATCATATTGGGTTAAGTGGGCATTGACATCTAGACTGCCCATAGCATTAATTGCCACAATTTGGATGTCGCGTCTGGGTTGCTCTTCGTACAACGCGCGCAAGACCATTCTACCAATGCGCCCATAGCCATTAATTGCAATTCGAATTGTCATGCTAGTTCCTTATTCTCTTTACCTAATCGTGCTTGGCAATACATTGCTGCACTGTTTTACTAATTTGTTCTACTGTCAAGCCAAAATAAGCATACAGCTCGGGGGCTGGCGCCGATTCACCGAAGGTATCAACACCATGTACCGCAGCACAACCATACTTCCACCAAAAATCAGTTACTCCAGCTTCAATAGCAATGCGGGGTACTTGAGGTGGTAACACTTGCGACTTATACGTGGTACTTTGTTGATCAAAGAGCTTGGTGCATGGCATCGATACCACCCGAATTGAGCGGCCTTGCTGAGTAAGCGCAGCAGCAGTTTGTAAAGCTAGACCAACTTCTGAGCCTGTAGCCATAATGACTGCATCGAGTTTGCCCTTGCCATCTTGTAATACGTAAGCGCCACGTTGAATCTGGGCAATTTGCTGCGCACTACGAGGTACAAAGGGGCAATTTTGCCGGCTGAAAATTAATGCGCTCGGACCATTTTGGCGCTCGAGGGCTGTGCCCCAAGCAACTGCACTTTCGGTCGTGTCACATGGGCGCCAGACCATTAAATTCGGTATTAAACGTAAGCTGGCAACTTGCTCGATCGCTTGATGCGTTGGCCCATCTTCACCCAAGCCAATCGAGTCGTGTGTAAACACAAATAAGACCCGAATTTTCATGAGTGCTGCCATGCGAATAGCATTGCGACTGTAATCGGAAAAAGTTAAAAATGTCCCACCAAAAGGAATATAGCCGCCATGCAATGCCATCCCATTCATGATGGCGCTCATACCAAATTCGCGAACCCCATAATTAATATGGTTGCCCCACTGATTGGCGCGAACGGGTTTACAAGCATTCCAATTGGTTAAATTAGAACCCGTTAAATCGGCTGAACCCCCTATTAGCTCTGGAACAGCGGGGGCTAAGGCGGTGATGGCATTTTGACTTGCTTTGCGCGTCGCAATTGTTTCCGCCTTGCTTTGACAGAGGGCAAGATAATCACTTAAAGTTTTAGCGAAGTTATTGGCTAGCTTGCCTTGCATGCGGCGTTGCAATTCTGCTGCTAACTCGGGGTAGGCTTGGCGATACGCGGCAAATTGTTTTTCCCAACTGGCTTGTGCAGCTTTACCGCGCGCTTGAAAATTCCACGCAGCTAATAAATCTTGCGGGATCTCAAATGGGGCATGTGGCCATTCCAGCGCTACGCGCGTGGCGGCGATTTCCTCTGCACCCAATGGCGAACCATGCACTTTATCGCTACCAGCCATATTCGGTGAACCATAACCGATGGCGGTTTTACAGCAAATTAGTGTTGGCTTATCACTCTGTTTAGCCTGCTCTAAAGCGCGCGAGACGGCGGCGGCATGATGGCCATCGACATTACGCAGGACATTCCAACCGTAGGCTTCAAAACGTTGTGGCGTATCTTCACTAAACCAAGGACCTACTTTGCCATCGATGGAAATGCCATTGTCATCCCACAGCGCAATTAACTTACTCAGTTTTAAGGTACCAGCTAAGGCACAAGATTCATGGCTGATACCTTCCATTAAACAACCGTCACCTAAAAATGCATAGGTGTAATGATCAATGATGTCAAACCTCGGGCGATTAAATTCTTCGGCTAATAATTTTTCAGCTAAGGCCATACCTACCGCATTAGAAATTCCTTGGCCTAATGGCCCTGTCGTAGTCTCAACCCCTACGGTAATACCGAACTCGGGATGGCCTGGAGTTTTACTATGCAACTGCCGAAAGTTTTTTAATTCGCTAATGGGTAAGTCATAGCCAGAAAGATACAACAAGGAATACAGCAACATCGAGCCATGACCATTTGACAGTACAAAGCGGTCGCGATTGAGCCACTGTGGATCGCTCGGGTTGTGTTTTAAATGTTGATCCCAGAGTGCTACAGCAATATCGGCCATCCCCATAGGCATTCCAGGATGACCCGAGTTGGCTTGTTGGACTGCATCCATTGCTAAATGCCGAATGGCATTCGCCATGCGGATTTGTAATATTGCATTTGGGGGAGTTGGCATCGTAAGTATGGATTTCGCTATATATTAGGTAATGCCTCAATTTTATCTTCCCCCGCCTTGGACTCCCGAAAAACCGCTGAACTTATCCACTGAATTAGTGCACCACCTGCGGGTGCGGCGCATTCAAACCGGTGAAACTATCCCCATTTTTGATGGTGCAGGCATGGTGGCCAAAGCCACTATTCTTGAATTAGGAAATAAATCAGGCTTGGCTTCCCTGAGCGCTATTCGCTTAGATCGGCAGCGCGAAGCCCCTTATGCCATTACGCTGGCGCAAGCCTTAGCAGGGGGCGACAAAATGGATTGGATTGTGGAAAAAGCGGTTGAGACTGGTGTGCAATCGATCGTGCCCTTGCAATGTGAGCGCTCGCTATTAAAGTTGCTGCGGCCAAGCGATGCAGAACGGGCGGAAAAACGGCGTCTGCATTGGGCAGGCATTGTGCAAGCCGCTTGTGAGCAATGCGACCGTACCGTCTTGCCCACCCTAGAGCCCATTCAGAGTTTTGAGTCCTTCTTGACAACCAAGCCAGCGCCCGTTTTAAAACTATTACTCAGCCCCGATGCTAAAGTGCATTTGGCCGATGTTTTGGCTGCTACCCCACCGCAAAATTGTATTTTGATGATTGGACCTGAGGGTGGTCACTCGCCAGCTGAAGAAACACTAGCCATAGCTGCAGGCTACCAATTGCTGTCTTTAGGAGAGCGAATTTTGCGCACAGAAACTGCTGGAATTGTGGCGATTACAACCGTACATGCAATCTGGCGCTAATGACCTCAGCAGCTTAGGCGAAAGAATAAAATACGCGATAAGGCACGCGACGCTCCGACCAAAAATCAACTGCGTCACGGAAAACATCGAGTAAGGTTTCGCGCGCCTCTTTGTCGAACTTTTGTGTGCAAGGCAAGCCTTCGAGCACCACCACAAAGCCTGGCTGTGGACCCGCTTTATCGACCAAAGTAGTTAAAGCATCTAACAATGGGTCAAAATTCTTCGCCTGCTGTTTAGTAAACATATAGGCATTGGCAATCGACTCCAGCACTTCGCCTTTGGTCATCGCTTGCGCACAATTGGTATACACAAAGTGTTGCCCAAGCTCACTAGCAGCCTCCATGAGGTCGTTAGTCCGAAAAGCTCGGATCGATTGCACAATATTGGGACGCACACTACGTAGCATGGCAGGAGGTCCTGCGTCCCGAATGGCTAAAGCTGCACGCCAAGAAGCTGTCACTTTTTTCCCCAAAACTTGATTTGCTGCAAAGGTTTGTAAATGAGATAAACCGCCCTGCGCATAAATGCTGGCGGCCGAAGATTCAATTTCAGTTCGGTCGCTGTTATCCCATTGTTCCGCACGGCTATGGTCTTCTAAGCTTGCTGAAGAGTTATTTTCAGGAAGTGTATTCATAATGACTATAAGATTACCCCGAACCGGCGATCAAATCAAGCCTCAATATGGCAGTTTATAGCTAAGTATATGATTATATTAAATAAAATTATATGAGAGTGAAGGCTAACCTAATCCTAAAAGGGGTATTTTTGCGGCCCTAAATGAGGCCTCGGGCATTGCTGGCAGCCTCTACGACTGCTAAAGTCGTCACATTCACAATACGTCTGACCGTCGCTGCCGGGGTCAAAATATGCACTGGCTTGGCCACCCCTAGCAAGAGGGGCCCAATAGCAATGCCATTGCCGGCAGCGGTTTTCAACAGGTTATAAGAAATATTGGCGGCATCAATATTGGGTAGTACCAATAAATTGGCCTCACCCCGTAACGAAGAGGATGTCACTGCCGCAGCACGAATTTCGGGATCGAGCGCACAATCACCGTGCATTTCGCCATCGACTTCTAAAGTTGGTGCTAGCTGTTTTAAGAGGGCTAACACGGCACGCATTTTGAGCGCTGAAGGGGAATCGCTCGAGCCAAAGTTGGAGTGCGAGAGCAAAGCCACTTTAGGCACGATGCCTAACTTGCGTAACTCGCCCGCGGCCATCAAGGTAATTTCGGCTAATTGCTCGGCGCTTGGATCAGCATTGATGTGGGTATCGACTAAGAAAATTTGTCGCCCCGGTAAAACCAAGCCACTCATCGCGCCATAGACATTCGCACCAGGCTCATGTCCAATGACCGCATCGATATAACGCAGATGGGTATTGACATCACTAATCGTGCCACAAATCATGCCATCGGCAAACCCTTTAGAAATTAAGGTTGCGCCGATTAAGGTATTGCGTCGGCGCATTTCTAATTTAGCAAAAGATTCAGTCACGCCTTGGCGCTCAGTTAGTTTGAGATAGCTTTGCCAAAAATCGCGGTAACGTAGATCACTTTCAGGATTCACTATCTCAATATCGGTACCAAGCTGCATCCGTAAACCAAACTTTTCAATGCGGTGCTCGATGACACTGGGTCGACCAATTAAGATGGGGGTAACTAAGCCTTCATCCAACATAATTTGTACTGCGCGCAAAACCCGCTCGTCCTCACCCTCACTAAATACAATGCGTTTTTGATCGGCTGGAATTTGCTTAGCAATACTAAACAAGGGCTTCATCATGGTGCCCGAGTGATACACAAATTGCTGCAACTGATCACGATAGGCACTGAAATCTTTTATCGGCCGCAAGGCCACACCATCATCCATCGCTGCTTTAGCTACTGCTGGGGCAATGACGGTAATGAGGCGAGGATCAAAGGGCTTGGGAATTAAATACTCGGGACCAAAGGAAAGGTTTTCAGTGCTATAAACCGCAGCAACTATTTCGCTTTGCTCTGCTTGTGCCAGCTCGGCAACCGCATTCACCGCCGCAATTTCCATGCCACGGGTAATGGTAGTGGCTCCAACATCGAGTGCCCCGCGAAAAATAAAAGGGAAGCACAGCACGTTGTTCACTTGATTGGGATAATCGGTACGACCAGTGGCCATCACGGCATCAGGTCTTACTGCCTTCACTTCCTCTGGCAGAATTTCTGGTGTGGGATTCGCTAAGGCATAAACCAATGGGCGCGCAGCCATTTTTTTAACCATCTCTGGTTTTAGGACTCCGCCAGCCGATAGGCCCAAGAAAATATCGGCACCTTCCATCACTTCGCCCAAAGAACGTAATTGCGTTACTTGGGCAAAGGGATCTTTTTGTGGATCCATTAATTCTTTACGGCCTTCATACACCACACCGGCAATATCGGTAACCCAAATATGCTTGCGGGGTAAGCCTAAATCAACTAGTAAATCTAAGCAGGCTAAAGCAGCTGCGCCAGCGCCTGAAGTTACTAACTTCACTTGCTTGAGATCTTTGCCAACTACCTTCAGGCCATTCAGAATCGCTGCTGCCACCACAATTGCCGTGCCATGTTGATCATCATGAAAAACGGGAATTTTCATGCGGGCGCGTAATTTTCGCTCAACCACGAAGCAATCGGGGGCCTTGATATCTTCTAGGTTAATGCCGCCAAAGGTAGGCTCTAAAGCAGCAATGATCTCGACTAACTTATCGGGATCATTTTCATTCACCTCTATATCAAAGACATCAATTCCAGCGAATTTTTTGAACAGAACCGACTTGCCTTCCATGACCGGCTTACTGGCGAGTGGGCCAATGTTACCTAAGCCCAAAACCGCGGTGCCATTCGTAATTACGCCTACCAAATTGCCGCGCGCAGTGTACCGAAATGCATTCCTTGGATCACGGGCAATTTCTTCACATGCAGCAGCGACGCCGGGCGTATACGCTAAGGCTAAATCACGTTGATTGGTTAATTGCTTGGTAGGGGCAATGGCAATTTTGCCGGGGGTTGGAAACTCGTGATACTGCAAAGCCGCCTCACGAAGGGCTTTAATTTGCTGCTCTTTTGCGGTTTCTGCTGCGCTCATGCGAACTTTCGTCTCTAACGAGCCCAATTTCAAGGTATTTTGGGCTAAAAATTGGGCTAAAAACCTTCATTCTAGTCCTCCTACGCCTTCTAGTCATTTTGCCCGTCTAGCTATTGCGCCTTGTGAGCGCTTGCAACATAAAATAGCTAGATGAGTGCGCCAGCCAAACTTCCACCAGATTCATCGCTGAGTTCATCAATGCGTGAATTTGCCGTAATTGAGAAATACTTTAAGGCAGGTGCGCAAGCAATGGCGCCAAGAGCAAATCTTACCGAGGAAGATCGCGCGTCGATTGCACTTGGCATTGGTGATGACTGTGCCTTATTGGCAATACCTCGCAATCAAGTCTTAGCAATTAGCACGGATATGTTAGTAGAGGGGCGGCATTTTTTGCCAGGCGCGAACCCGCAGTGGCTTGGTCATAAAGCTTTGGCTGTTAATCTTTCTGACTTAGCAGCCATGGGTGCACAACCGATTGCCTTTACTTTAGCTCTGGCTTTACCTGCAGCAGACCCGGTTTGGTTAAATCAATTTACCGCGGGCTTATTTCAACTGGCTAAACAATTTAACTGCCACCTAATTGGCGGCGATACTACCGCTGGGCCACTAACTATTTCCATTACGATTATGGGTCAGGTTGGTGCTGGGCAAGCACTGCGCCGAGCGGGCTCAAAACTCGGTGATGATATTTGGGTCTCAGGCCACGTTGGTGATGCACGTTTAGCGCTAGGCGCGCTACGTAAGGAATGGTCTATCAGTCCCCACGCTTTAGCTGAGGTCTTACCACGCATGCATTTGCCTACTCCACGCATTGCCTTGGGCCTCGGCTTAAGGTCACTAGCCAGTGCCGCAATTGATATTTCCGATGGTCTCCTCGGTGATTTACGTCACCTCTTAAGAGCCTCACAGGTTGGCGCGGTGATTGATGTGTCAGCGCTACCAGTTTCAGCGTCGCTGGCGCAGCAATCGGAAACGATTCGCTGGCAATGCGCGGCTGCAGGTGGTGATGACTATGAATTATGTTTTACTGCCGCACCTGAGAAACGCGAACAAATAGAAGCCTTAAGTCAAACCTTATCTCTACCATTAACGCGGATTGGTTTTACAAGTGAGTCGGCTGATGCTGCAATTCATCTCTTGGATGGTCAAGGGCGACCCATCGATGCAATCATGGCCGCAAATTTACTGCGCTCATTTGATCACTTTGCTTAATTACGCATGCTGATCCAACCCCAAATCTCATTGCGCTGGATGCTGCAAACTGGCAACCGGACCTTTGCGCTGGGCTTTGGTAGCGGCCTCAGCCCTTTTGCACCTGGCACCATGGGTACTTTATGGGCATGGGCAATATTTTGGCTCGGTAACTATTTTTTTTCGGCTAATGATTGGGCCTGGATTATTGCGCTTGGTTTCGTTTTTGGTTGTTGGCTTTGTGGTTCGGTAAGCAAAGAAATTGGCCAGGCCGATTTCGGCGGTATTGTGTGGGATGAAATCATCGCCTTTTGGTTGATCTTATTTTTTATCATGCCGACCAACCTTTGGACCCAAGCCGCAGCGTTCATTTTGTTTCGCTTCTTTGATGCAGTTAAGCCCGGACCAATTCACTTAGTAGATCGCTATTTTAAAAAAGCTCCAGCAGCAGAAAACCCCAATTTTTGGCAAACCCTGTGGCAGGGTTTTGGCATCATGATTGATGATGTCTTGGCAGCTTTCTTTACACTCTTAATCATTGCTTTATTTCAAACGCTGGTATTTTGATGATCACAAACAATTTGACCGCAAACACCGTTGCGCAATTAGCGCAGTCATTAGGCTCACAACTAAGCCTACATAGTTGGAGTGTGGCACTAGCGGAATCATGCACAGGCGGCTTAGTGTGCGCCAGCCTTACTGAAATTGCGGGGTCAAGCGCCTGGTTTGAACGGGGTTACATTACCTATAGTAATCAAGCAAAAAGTGAGTGTCTGGGTGTTAGTGCTGAACTCATTGGTTCATTTGGTGCAGTCAGCGAAGAAGTAGCCAAAGCAATGGCCGAGGGTACCCTAAAAAATAGTGCCAGCAACCTAGCAATTGCGATTACAGGAATCGCTGGGCCAACAGGTGGCAGTCCCGGCAAGCCAGTTGGGACAGTTTGTTTTGGCTGGGCATTCACGCCGGTAGCAAACAATTTGCAGTCGCCGGCACTAGTAAAAGTAAACACTCAACATTTTGCTGGCGATCGAGCGGCCGTGCGAACGCAAGCTTGCGCCTTTGCCCTGCAAGGCGCATTGGCTTTAATTCATCCAACCTTTACGACGGAAATACCACAGCGGAATAATGGCTGAAATCATCATGATGCCAATAGCCATGGGATAACCCAACTCCCACTGGAGTTCAGGCATAAAGCGGTAGTTCATTCCCCAAATACTCGCTAATAATGTTGGCGGCATTAAAGCCACTGAAACCACTGAGAAGATCTTAATAATTTTGCTTTGGTTCAAATTAATAAAACCTACCGTTGCATCCATTAAGAAGTTAATTTTATCGAATAAGAAAGCGGTGTGATTTTCTAAGGAGTCAATATCACGCAAAATTTGCCGAGCTTCTTCTTGTTGCTCATCGGAAAGTAATTTGCTACGCATGAGAAAAGATAAGGCACGGCGCGTATCCATTACATTACGCCGAATTCGGCCATTAGTATCTTCTTCTTTAGCAATAGTTTCGAGTACATCAGCGGCATCCGCATCGCTTATGTCGTCGGATAAAACCTGTTTACCGGCGAGCTCTAAATTTTCATAGACTTCTTCCAAAGCGTCGGCAGAGTATTCGGCATCGGTGGAATATAAGTCTAATAAAACATCTTTCGCATTACTGACCGAGCCCGGACGTAAGCGGGCCCGCAGCCGCACTAAGCGGAAAACTGGCAAATCTTCATCGTGGATCGAAAACAGGACATTTTTTGTGAGTACAAAAGCAACCCGTACGTTACGCGAGGTTTCGTCTTCATCTAACAAGAAGTCGGTACGAATATGCATATGGCCATCATCTGCCTCAAAATACCGTGCAGAAGCCTCCAGGTCACCCAAATCATCGAGCTCTGGGAGAAGCACATCAAAGGCCTCTTTAATCCAGATGAGCTCTTCCTCTTCGGGATCAACCACATCAATCCAAATGGGATTAACGTGCTGGAGTAGTTCATTGCGATCTTCGACTTGCTCTTGAGAGAGTCGACCGTTTTGCAGGACGAACAAGTTGATCATGGTGAACTCCTAAGGAATGCGCTAGTTTATCCTATGAGCTATGACAAATTCTCTAAATGAATCATCTTCTTTATGAAATCAAATTCAGTCAGCTTTATTGAGCAAATTCAGGCGGCCTGGGCAGCGCAAGAAAGCCTGCTGTGCGTAGGCTTTGACCCTGATCCAAAGCGCTTACCCGCCTGCCTAGTGGGCCAAAAGGACGCCGTCTTCACTTTTTGCAAAGAAATAGCCGATACCACGGCCGATTTAGTCTGCGCCTTTAAGCCCCAATTTGCTTACTTTGCCGCTCAAGCGGCTGAGCCGCAACTGGAAAAGTTGATGCATTACCTCAAAAAAACCTATCCCCATATTCCTATTATTTTGGACTCTAAAAGAGGGGATATCGGCAGCACCGCCGAACAATATGCAATAGAGAGCTTTGAGCGCTATGAGGCTGATGCAGTAACGGTGAGCCCATACTTAGGACACGACTCGGTTGAGGCTTATTTGCGCTATACCGGCAAAGGGGTCATTATTTTGTGTCGGACATCTAACCCTGGCAGTGCCGACTTGCAAGCCTTACCCGTGATGAACAAAGCGGGGTCTGAACCCCTTTATTTGCAGGTGGCACGCTTAGCCAGCCAAGAGTGGAATACCTCTGGACAAGTTGGCTTAGTAGTTGGTGCCACTTTTCCAGAAGAAATTACCCAGGTACGTGCCATCATCGGTAATATGCCCCTATTAATTCCGGGTATTGGTGCTCAAGGCGGTGATATAGATGCCACCGTAAAAGCAGGGCAAATTGCCGGGCAGCCGGGCACAGGCATGATTATTAATTCATCACGGGCCATTTTGTATGCCAGCGCTGGCGCTAATTTTGCTAGCGCCGCCCGCACAGCCGCTCTCAGTACGCGCGCTGCAATTAGGGTCGCGGTAGCACAATGCGATCCATATTCTCCAAAATAAAAGCCTGCCTAGTTGGAAAATGAATGCTCGCCTTACGGCAATATTTAATTTTATCGAAGCATTTCGGCGCAGGTAAGGCCGATGCCAAGGCGGCGGCCTGATCACGGCTTAAAGCAGCTGGCGTGGTGACAAAATAATGCTGTGCAGCAGCGCCGACCCCAAAAATCCCCTCACCCCACTCGACTGCATTCATATAGATTTCAAACAGCCGCTGCTTCGATAAAATAAGCTCTAGCAGGCCTGTAATCACTAACTCTTGGGCTTTGCGGAAATAATTTTTCTCTGCAGATAAAAATAAATTTTTGGCTAACTGCTGAGTAATCGTCGAGCCGCCACGGACGGCTTGCGTCCCTTTTTGCTGATTGCGCTCCCAGGCTTTTTGCATGTCCTCAAGGCGCACGCCATGATGTTGAAAAAAAATATCATCTTCGCTCACCAAAATAGCGCGCTTTAAATTACTAGATATTTTCTGATACGGTGTCCAGCTAGATTCAATTGCGCAAGACCAATGCCAATTACATAAGCGCCAACGTTCGGCACGCTGAAAGGCAGTTGAGCTTGGTTGTAATACTGACCACAGTGCAATTTGAATCACAAAATAAATTTGCATGGCCACAATTCCAAAAACCACACACTTCAAAAAATAACTGAGGTGGGTTTTAAGCCAAAACATGACGCAATTCGGCCAAGACTTGCCGCGGATTAATTGTGCTACTGAAAGTTGCACCACGCCAAATTAAAAAAGCGGCAGCGGCTTGTTCTACTAGCATACCAAGCCCATCACTCACGCGTGATCCATGTTGCAGGGCCTGCTGCATGAAGGGCGTCGGCTTACCATAAACCAAGTCATAGGCAAAAGTACGAGGCTGAAAAAGCTGCGCAGCGGCTTGATCACTAAGAGGGGAAAGCACAGTTAAGCTGGCCGCAGTAGCGTTAATCACTAAATCAAATTGACCGAGTGTGCCTGAGCTCGCTTGCGTTACTAAATCTTCGCTTGATTCTGCCGTTAATGCGACGCCTACCGAATGCGCAAGCTCGGCAAATAGTGTTGCCAACTGCTTAGCTTTGCTAGGTGAGCGATTCGCAATCATTACAGCTGCTGGACTTTGCGCCAGTAAAGGACCAATGATCCCACGGGCTGCACCGCCTGCTCCTAATATCAAAATCTTCATGCCCTTTAATTCAATTCCTTGTGCATCTAAATCGCGCACTAAACCTAAACCATCGGTGTTATCACCATTAATTTGGCCTCCGGCTTGCCATAGGGTATTGACCGCACCGGCAAGTTGCGCATGCGCAGTAAGTTGTTTGGCAAAGGCGCAGGCCTCTAATTTAAAAGGTATGGTCACATTCAGGCCTTGACCACCCTGCTGAAAAAAAGCCTCAGCAGTGGCTTGAAACCCCTCTACTGGAGCCTGTATGCGCCCGTAATACATGGCCTGCGCTGCCTGCTCAGCAAAACGTTGGTGAATCCAAGGCGAGAGGCTATGGCCAATGGGATTGCCAACCACTGCGTAGCATGCTTTACCCAAAATAGTTGCAGGATCAACTTGATCGTAAAAAAGTTTGGTGTCCATAGTGCTAGTTTACCGATGCAATTCCAAACGGTTACTTCCTGGCGAACTAGCATCACGGGTAAATTCAAAAGTAGCCACCATATCTAAAACCTCTAATTGCCTGCGCATCTCCGCGGGGAAGGGTCCAAAAGGTGCGGCGGCGCGCACAATTGCTAGCGCCTGACGATCTAACTCAGCAATGCCAGAGGGGCGACTAATTTCAATACCAGTTAAATTGGGTCGAGCGACGAGTAAATTTCCAGCGCTATCGACACTGATTAATACAATGAGGCTACCGTAAATTGGTCGACCATTGGCACGAGGGAAAAAGGTGCTGCCATACGCTTCAATTTTTTTGCGCATCGCATCGTAATACTGCGCAAAGACCACTGCCTTTGCATTGCTCGCCGTCAAAATTGCGCGGCGCTGCGACTGACCTGCTTGATTCTGCAAACGCTGTGCCAATTCTGTCTCTAAAGCATTAAATTGGGGTTTTGCAGTTTGCTCTTCACCGCTAAGTCTGCCGCCAGACTGTTTGTGCTGAGCATCGAGTTGGGCCAACATTTTTTTTTGTTGTTTTTCTAAGACCTCCATCTGCGCTTCTATTCCCAAGCGAGCGCGGTGCATAGCGCTGGCATTCTGGGGGGGTGCAGCGCCACCCCCCTGTAAATCAGCTTGGGCTAATTGATTGGCCTGCTTTGACGCACTTTGACTATTCGCATTGACCAAAATTACACTTAAGGCCGTATTCAAGCGACGATTTTGCGTCTCCTGCCAACCCCAGCGAAAAGACAAAAAAATTGTGTGTAAAGCAATTGACGCTAGTAAAGCGCACCAGATAGGGTGTCTTAAACAGGCGCGCTTAAACCTGAAGCGAAAAGCGTTTTGTTGCTCAGCAAAATCATGGGTTTGCAGTTTCGTCATTAATCTTAGGTATTCCGTCAGTTGCTGTGCTTACCGTTGCTACATCGACCAAAGCCTCAATTTCTTTCACCCGCGTACTCGCAGTGAGCTGTAATAAATCGACTGCCGTAACCTCAATCATGGCACGGGTCAGACGCCCGTGGGAAGCCAGCTCAGGAATGGGTAAGTGCAGGGGAATGAATTCAGCCCTTGCCATCCCTTCTTTTAAATGCCGCACTGTAATTGCAGTTGGCAGATTATTTTGTAGCAACCAACGTAAGCACCAATATTTTTCAAGCCGATCTTGATATTCTCCGTAGACCTGATAACAAGCCTCAAAGTCGGCTGCGATACCCATTAAATCGGCATCGCGTGGCGGAAAGGGGGCCACCATTTTTGCCATTACTCCATGACGAATAATGGCGAGTAATTGCCATTGATTGACTAAATCGGTATAGCGTCGCAAGGGAGAAGTACACCAAGCGTAATACTCCAGACCCAAGCCCTCATGCGGCGCAGGGGTAGTTTGCATGCGAGTGCGCAAGGGTCCCCAACCTTTTTGCGTTCTAAATAATCCCGGCAGACCCTGTTCAGCAAGCAGACGCCCCCAAGTGCTATTACAGTAAATCATCCACTCAGCGACGACGGTATCTAATACCGAGCCCCGCTGGCGAGGAATAATTTCAATCTGCTCTGCTCCTACAGCGCCTGTAATCTCAAACAGAAAATCGCGCGCTAAGGCGCCTGGCTCTGCAGGCCCCAGTGGCTCGGCCCTGAGACCATTGACCACACGTTGAGCCTGTCGCTGGGCGTGGAATATTTTTGCGGTTCGCCATAAGACCCCTAATTCCATTTGAAAGGGGGCAGCTAAGGTCCTTTCTTTACCCGCATGTTCTTCAAGCATTTCAGCACTTACGAGTTTCTCAAGATCTTCCAAACGTAAGTTTGCTGCGATTGACACTAATTCAATGACAGAGCGCGGACTAGCAGCGGTTAATTCTCCTTCTGCATCGACTTCCACATATAAGGAAACAGCTGGTCGAGAAAAGCCAGCATCGAGCGAAAACTGCTGAATGAAGTCGGGAGGCAACATGGTAATTTTGTCGCCAGGAAAATAGACTGTCGACATGCGAGTTCGGGCAATTTGATCGAAAGCGTCATCTCGGTGAATTGCTAAAGCAGGGGCTGCAATATGAATGCCAATCCGAAACCCCCCGCCGGAAATGGCGCTCACTGAAAAGGCATCATCAATTTCAGTTGTACTGGCATCATCAATCGAAAAGGCCTGGACTGGGGCCTCTGGTAAATTCGCTAGCGCTTCTTGTAGGGCATGCGGAGCAATACTCAGGCCGCTAGCGTGAGTAACTCCGTGGGGGAAATGCTGTTGTAAAAAAAGCCCTTGGTGATAATGCAAAGGGGACTCAAGCGCACCACAGCGCATAAATAATTGTGCGGGAGTTTCGCCAACAGTGGCACAAGCTGCTAACACCGCCTTATATGCCAAGCTATTTTTGTCTGGCGTAAAAAGTAAGTTATTAATTTGGTTGCGTAAGCCCGACGGAAAAATTCCTGCGACTAATTCATCTGCCCAACAAGCTTGTTGCGCTAATTCTGTCTTTTTACGTTCAATTGCCGCTAAACCTGCTTGTAATTGCTCGAGTGGCGCACGCAGAAAACGACCCCGACCCTTACGCCGAAAATAAATCGGCGCGCCCTGCAAGGCAATGGCTAAAGCGATTTTTTGCGCCACAGTAACTGCATTGCCAAAATACTCAATTGCTAAATCAGTAAAGATAAATTCTTCAGCAGGGGCACAATCCCAGAGTAGCTGCAAATCGATTTCCTGTGCCACGACAGCGGCGGCGTCGATGGCAATTTGGGCACTAGGTTGTTCAAACCGTAACCAAACTTCTTTTGCCTTCAGTTTTAGTTGTTTGCCAGAAAGGCTGGCCACTAACCATGACTCGCTATCGCCTGAACCACTAGAAGATATAACTGTTGCAGCACGAATTTCGCCGCTTTCTTCATATACCAGTTGCATACTTAAAGTGAAATCCCGCCGCTCGCTTCGAGCGCAATACCATTAACGTAACTCGCCTCATCGCTGGCTAAAAATAAATAGATATTGGCCATTTCTGCTGGTGTACCTAAGCGCCCTAACCAGCATCGCCTTTCAATATCAGCCAAGATAGCGGTTGGCATGGCCTTGACCATTTCGGTAGCAATAAAACCCGGGCAAACCGCATTGACTCGAATGCCTTTAGGTCCTAATTCACGCGCCCACGTTTTAGTAAACCCAATCACCCCAAATTTCGAAGCGGAATAATTGGTTTGACCAAAATTACCATACAAACCAACTACACTAGAAGCATTCACGATAGCGCCTTTACCAGCCTCTAGCATATAAGGCGCAACTAATTGGGTGCAGTTAAATACCCCTTTTAAGTTCACATCGATGACTGCATCGAATTGGGCTTCGGTCATTTTGATCAGCCGCGCATCTTGGGTAATGCCAGCGTTATTAATTAAAATATCAATGCGCCCGTGGCGCTGCATAATCATCTCAATTGCTGCTTGAATAGAAGTGCGATCAGTCACATTAATGGCATAAGCTTCGGCGCCTGCCAAACTAGCGGCAGCCTTTTGCACTGCTTCTAGATTCACATCAGCCAACATCACTTTGGCTCCCTCTGCAGCAAAGCGTTGTGCGGTTGCCAAACCAATCCCTTTTGCTCCGCCAGTAATGATGGCTACTTTATCGTGCAAACGTTGCTGCATATGACCTATCCTTTTGGTTATTTCAATCGAGACTCAGAATAGCTCAACTCAACATAAATTAAGCAAGGCACTCTAAAATTTTCTGGTGTATCCCACCAAACCCGCCATTACTCATCACTAAAATATGGTCGCCTGATTTGGCTTCCGCTACAACTGCTGAAATTAGTTGCTCTAGGTCACTAAAAACCAGGGCTTTGGGTGCGAGTGATGGTAGGTTGAGTGGTGCCAATGCGCCTTCTAAATCCCAGCTGAGGGCCCCTTTACCTGCTGTGGCCTCATACGCAAAAACATGGTCTGCCAAATTTAGGCTCGCGGGTAGTTGGGCTTTCATTACCCCTAATTTCATGGTATTGGAACGGGGTTCTAGTACTGCCAAAATACGTGCCCCACCCACTCGGCGACGTAAGCCATCTAGTGTAGTTGCAATGGCAGTGGGGTGATGGGCAAAATCATCGTATACCGTGATGTGGTTTTTTATGCCGATGACTTCTAAACGGCGTTTAACATTTCGAAATGTTCCCAATGCCTTTGCCGCTTCACTTGGCTTAATGCCAATATGATGGGCGGCTGCGATTGCAGCTAGGGCATTCAGTTGATTATGTGTGCCCATTACACCTGAATCTTTTTCCCACACTAGCTCGGCAACTGGCTGCCCTTGATGAAGCACCGTAAAGGCATCAGCAGCTTGTGGCAACAATGACCAGCTAGCATTTTTGTCGCGACCAAACCCCTCTACTGCCGACCACGCGCCGCGTTGCAAAACCCGTTCTAATGCTGGCTCGCCGGCATTCACAACTATTAATCCATTGCCCGGTACTGTTCTCACTAAGTGGTGAAACTGGGTTTCAATCGCCGCTAAGTCGCTAAAAATATCAGCGTGATCAAATTCCAAATTATTGAGCAAGGCGGTACGCGGACGGTAATGCACAAATTTACTGCGCTTATCAAAAAACGCCGTATCGTATTCGTCGGCCTCAATAACAAAGTATTGGCCCGCCCCAAGGCGCGCCGACACAGAAAAATTCAGGGGCACGCCACCAATTAAATAACCTGGTTCAAGACCGTGGCATTCGAGTATCCAGGCGAGCATGGCCGTCGTGGTCGTTTTACCGTGAGTGCCTGCTACGGCCAAGACATGTTGCCCAGCTAGCACTTGTTCGCCCAACCATTGGGGCCCAGAGGTATAAGGTAACCCTAGGTTCATGATGGACTCCATCAACGGGTTACCACGGGAAACCACATTACCAATGACAAATAAATCGGGCCTTGCTTCAAGCTGCAATAATTGATCGGGGGAGTATCCTTCAATGAGTTTGATGCCTTGGGCCTCTAGCTGTGTACTCATTGGCGGGTAGACATTGGCGTCACATCCAGTGACCTGGTGTCCGCACTGTCGAGCAATTGCAGCAATGCCGCCCATGAAAGTACCGCAAATGCCCAAGATATGAATATGCATTACTGAATTTTAGCTAAGGAGTGTTGGTGTGAGTCAAAGAATGAACCGAAAACAATGGCTAAGTGTGGCCCTGATTGCCATTATTGCCCTTTTCGCCGGCATTGGAATTTCTCACTGGTTGGCTAAAAACCGCTTAAGCGGTGACCCGAGTGCGCAACAATTTTTCCAGCAGGAGTGGGTCAAGCCAGACGGACAAATATTAAACCCCGCGATTTGGCAAAGCCGTTTAGTACTCGTGAATTTTTGGGCCTCTTGGTGTCCACCCTGTGTAGCCGAAATGCCGGCCTTAGACCAACTGAGTAAGGATCTAGCGTCAAAGCCGGTGATTTTTATTGGCGTTGGCATTGACTCACCAAGTAATATCCGCGAATTTTTACTGAAAACCACTGTTTCCTACCCCATTGTGATTGGCGGCCTAGAGGGCAGTCAAATGGGCAAGACTTTAGGCAATAGCCAGGGAGCACTACCTTTTACTGTGATTATCGATGCAAAAGGACAGATCATCTACCGAAAATTAGGCAAGATAGATGCAGATGAGCTAAAAAATGTCATTTTAAAGGCTATTTAACAAAAGTTAGCTGAACTTAGCCATTTTTAATCTACTCTTTTACCCCCAGAGCTGAGGTATCCTGATTCCTTTTTACGGGTTTTTATTTGCGGCTTTACTATTTTTAAGCCCTCAAGCGGGTATACTTTGACGATGGTAAAAATAGCTTTCCCGCCTTTTTATCTTTAACTGTACTTAAAAGTTGTTATTTATGTCGAAAAAACCATTAATTCTCGTTATTCAGGGCCCTAATCTCAATTTGCTGGGTACCCGTGAGCCTGGTATTTATGGTTCGAAAACCTTAGCTGAGATTCATGCTGAACTGAATTTAATCGCTCAGAAGGCTGGCATTGAGCTGCAAACCTATCAAAGCAACCATGAAGGTGAGCTAATCGATTGCATTCAAAAAGCCAAACAAGATGGTGTCGACTTTATTTTGATTAATCCAGGCGGTTTCACCCATACCAGTGTTGCTTTGCGGGATGCCTTGGCTGGTGTGGCGATCCCCTTTATTGAAGTTCATTTGTCCAATATTCATCAACGTGAAGCCTTCCGCAAACATTCTTATTTATCGGATCTTGCAATCGGCGTTATCTGTGGTCTTGGCCCCCTTGGCTATGAATTAGCCCTCAAGGGAGCCCAGCAGCAGCTGCAGGCACCTGCGCAATAAGTTGGCTAAATCATTGCAAGCCCTTCATGTCGTTCAATCTCCCTACAGCTTCATTCAGTAAGCAGAAAGTAAATGGCTATGGACCTAAGAAAACTCAAGACCTTAATTGATTTGGTTGCCGACTCAGGCATTTCCGAGCTCGAAGTAAATGAAGGCGAAGACCGAGTGCGAATTGTGAATACCCGAGATGCGCAGGCATCTGGCGCGCACAATCTTAGCCATGCCCCAAGCAACTTAAATTTTCCTGCGCCCACAGTGAGTCCGAATACGCTAGCGAGCTCGACTGCAGAAACAAATCAGGGCAAAACGCCCGAAGAAGATCAGCCTGCGGCCGAAGGCGTCATTGCCCGCTCGCCCATGGTGGGCACTTTTTACCGCGCACCGAATCCAGAATCGCCTAATTTTGTCCAAGTCGGTGATATTGTTACCGTTGGCCAAACCCTCTGCATTATTGAGGCTATGAAGTTGTTAAATGAGATTGAAGCCGAGACTGCTGGTGTCATCAAGCAAATTTTGTGCGAAAACGGCCAAGGGGTTGAATACGACCAACCCCTCTTTGTGATTGTCTAATTTACTTTTCCGAAACGCATATGTTTGACAAAATCCTGATTGCTAATCGAGGCGAAATTGCGCTTCGCATTCAGCGCGCCTGTCGCGAGCTGGGCATTAAAACCGTAGTGGTTTACTCGGTTGCAGATAAAGAAGCCAAGTACGTTAAGTTGGCTGATGAAGCTGTATGTATTGGGCCAGCGCCATCCCCCTTAAGTTATCTAAATATGCCCGCTATTATTTCTGCGGCTGAAGTAACTGATGCTGAAGCCATTCATCCAGGCTATGGCTTTCTTTCTGAAAATGCCGACTTCGCCGAGCGGGTTGAAAAATCAGGTTTTGCGTTTATTGGCCCTCGGCCTGAAACGATTCGCCTAATGGGCGATAAAGTCTCGGCTAAGCGGGCCATGATTAAAGCAGGTGTTCCTTGTGTGCCAGGTTCAGAAGGGGCATTACCAGATAACCCAAAAGAAATTATTGCTGCGGCTAAGCGCGTTGGCTATCCCGTCATTATTAAAGCTGCTGGCGGAGGTGGTGGTCGAGGCATGCGCGTAGTACACACCGAGGCCGCCCTCATTAATGCCGTTAATATGACCCGCGAAGAAGCAGGACGGGCTTTTGGTAATCCCGAAGTCTATCTCGAAAAATTTCTCGAGAAGCCACGTCATATTGAAATTCAGGTTTTATCCGATACCCATGGTAATGCGGTCTGGTTAGGTGAGCGCGATTGTTCAATGCAGCGGCGCCACCAAAAAATCCTCGAAGAAGCCCCAGCTCCTGGAATTGATCGACGATTGATTGCAAAAATTGGTGAACGCTGTGCCGAGGCCTGCAAAAAAATGGCTTACCGTGGTGCGGGAACCTTTGAATTTTTATATGAAAACGGTGAATTCTTTTTTATTGAAATGAATACCCGTGTGCAAGTCGAACATCCTGTCACCGAAATGATTACGGGCATTGATATTGTGCAAGAACAAATCCGCATTGCCGCAGGCCTCAAATTAGCCTTTCGCCAAAAAGATATTGTCTTCCAAGGTCACGCCATTGAATGTCGTTTGAACGCCGAAGATCCCTTTAAATTTACGCCCAGCCCAGGGCGGATTTTATCGTGGCATATGCCAGGGGGCCCTGGTATTCGGGTTGATTCGCATGCCTATAGCGGTTATATGGTGCCCCCAAATTATGACTCCATGATTGGTAAGTTAATTTCTTACGGCAAAACCCGTGAGCAGGCTATTCGACGCATGCGCATTGCCTTATCAGAAATGGTCATTGATGGCATTCAAACGAATGTCCCCCTCCACCGCGAGCTTATGCTAGATCCTAATTTTGTTGAGGGCGGAACGAGTATTCATTATTTAGAACATCGCCTTGAGGAACAGGCGGCCAGCCGCGGCAAAAGCTAATCGTGTCTTATCGTGAACTCATTTTCATGGTGGCTGCTGAAGTTGCTGAACCCCTTGGGGATGCTTTACTTGAATTAGGCGCGCTCTCAGTTACGGTTGAAGATGCAAGCGCAGGAGGTTACGATGAAAGCCCACTTTATGGCGAGCCTGGGCTAGCTCCAGATCTTCAGGCATGGGAACGGTCTACGGTTACTGCGCTCTTCCCACCTTCGCTGGCAGACGCTAATGAAGAGCTAAGGGCCATTTTAAGTGCTTTAACTGCGGCAGATTTTAAGTTAGCGCCGCCGCTGGTAAAAATGGTAGCAGAGCAAGATTGGGTTCGCCTCACCCAAAGTCAATTTGAACCCATTCAAATTGGCCAGCGTATTTGGATCGTACCTTCTTGGCATGACACTCCGGTTGATACCAGCGCAATTTGTTTAGCCCTCGATCCTGGACTTGCTTTCGGCACGGGTAGCCACCCCACCACACGACTCTGTTTGCAATGGCTAGAAAGTCAATTTAATTTACATGGCCGTAGTCTCTTAGATTACGGTTGTGGCTCTGGCATTTTGGCCATTGCTGCAAAAAAATTGGGTTGCAATCCGGTGCTGGGAATTGATATTGATCCGCAAGCCATTATTGCTGCCACCAGTAATGCTGAAATAAACCAAGTAGCAATCGATTTTGTTTTGCCCGATGGTGAAATCACTCATGCGCTAGCACCAACGCAGTTTGATATTGTGATGGCGAATATTTTAGCTAACCCATTGCAGCTGTTAGCCCCCCTGCTAATCAGTCGTTTACGTCCAGGTGGACACCTTATTCTTTCTGGTATCTTGGCGCGTCAGGCTACTGAAATCGCGACGGCCTATAGCCAGTGGCTACCTCTCACAGTAGTGGGAGACAGTGAAGGTTGGGTTTGTTTGCATGGTATCTTGCCACTGAATTTGGCTGCTACGGGGCCTCGTCCAGCAACTCGTACACCTAAAAAATCTTGGCTTCTCTATGTTTTACTCAGTAGTTTGTTGGTGTTGCTTTTGCTCATCGGCGGCAGTCATTTATTTAGGGCGCCCTTGTTACGCTCACTTGCACCACAAGTGGATGAAAAAATAAATCCCTTGAATCTTGCCGCTTTTACTTCGGTATTAAAAGTAAATACGATTCTGTGCAAATATCTCAGTTGCAAGGAAGCGCCGATTAAGGCGTTTGAGGCGTGGAAGATAGATTCGGCTAGCTTGGGCATGGAAAATAAAAATAACGCCTCTAAAGACGCTGAGATCCCCTCTATTTTGTCTTTTGAATTACAAAATCGTTTGGCTTTGCCTGTTGCATGGCCAAATATTGAGCTAACTTTAATTGATATCTCCGAAAACACCCTAAGTCGAATTGAGTTTTTGCCGGCAACGTGGCTATCAGCTCAATTTCAAGCTGACCATCCTGATTTTCAGCACACCGGGGCAGCAGCTGGCCTAAAAGTGAGCTGTGCTATGCCACTAAAATTACCAGCTCAAGCCGCAGGCTATCGCTTGCGAATTGTGTATCCTTAATTTTTGCAGCTACTTTATTTAGAAAGTACAACATGGCTAGTTTGATTTGCGGCTCGGTGGCCTATGACACCATCATGAACTTTGAAGGTCGCTTTCAGGAACAAATTCTCCCAGAGCAAATTCATATTTTGAATGTCGCTTTTTTAGTGCCGAAGATGCGGCGCGAATTTGGGGGTTGTGCGGGCAATATTGCCTATAACTTAAAACTGTTAAATGGTGAACCGATCATCATGGCTGCCGTAGGTAGTGATGCTAAGCCTTACCTCGAACGCTTCAGTCGACTACAAATTGATACCACCCATATTCGCCAAATCCCAGAGTCGTTTACTGCCCAAGCGATGATCACCACCGATCTTGCCAACAACCAAATTACTGCCTTTCATCCTGGGGCAATGAATGCTTCGCATCTCAATTCGGTGGCGCAAGTCTTAGATGAATGTCGGCGCACAAAAAAATCTTTGCCCACTTTAGGCATTGTTGCTCCTGATGGACGTCAAGGTATGTGGGAGCATTGCCATCAATTAGCGGAGGCGCACATACCTTTTATTTTTGATCCTGGCCAAGGTTTGCCCATGTTTAATGGGAAAGAGTTACTAGAGCTCACAGCCCTAGCCAGTTATTTAGCGGTGAATGACTATGAAGCCGAGATGCTGGCGCAACGCACGGGGATGTCTTTAAAGCAACTAGCCGAACGGGTACAAGCATTAATTGTGACTAAAGGCGCTGCTGGTGCCACCATTTTTACTGCCAGCCAGCAATTAGAAATCCCAGTGGTCAAGGCCACAGAGCTAATCGATCCAACAGGTTGTGGTGATGCTTTTCGAGCCGGCTTGCTATATGGTCTAAATCAAGGCATGGATTGGGAAACGACTGGTAAATTGGCCAGCCTGATGGGTTCAATCAAAATTGCCCATCAAGGCCCACAAAACCATCAACCAAGGGCTCCTGAAATTGCCGACTTATTTGCTAAGGCCTTTGGCTATCGTTATTAATTCCAAGCGATTAACCCAATAAAAAGGGGTCCCGAAGGACCCCATCCAAGTAACTATACGTCCATGAGCGTCAGAAAACTTGAAACTTAAGGACGGCTACCGGTTGGGAAGGGCCATGCTGCTGCAGGATTCAACGCAGTTTGCGTTGAGGCTGGGGCTGCTTTAGCCGCGGGCTTTTTTACTGCTGAGCCCGCTTTCTTCTTGGCGGCAGGTTTTTTAGTTACTTTTTTTTTGCAGCTTTCTTCTTAGCTGCTTTTTTAGCAGGCTTTTTCTTTGCAGCTTTTTTGGCGGCAGGACGCTTTTTGGCGGCTGGACGCTTCTTAGCAGCTGGACGCTTCTTAGCAGCTGGACGCTTCTTAGCAGCTACTTTTTTCTTAGCAGCTGGGCGCTTCTTAGCAGCTACTTTTTTCTTTGCAGCAGGTTTTTTCTTGGCCATGGCCATAGTATTACTCCTTCAATGAAGTTTAAAACGAACTTCCGATTAAGAAGACCCGACCATTTAGCTTTGCTTTACCTTGCGGCATTGCAGAACAAACAAGCGAGCCATTCATCGGCATGCGGCCTAATACACAATGCTGCACGCTAATGAATCTGGGAAAAAAAGCCGTAATCCTTGCAGATAACGGCTTTTTAAATAGGTTGGAGAAAAGGGGAAGAGCCTTCCACGCACCCTGTTGAAAGGGTTTTCGGAATTCTTTTAGGCTCAAATATTGGCTACTAAAACTATTCAACCGACTAATCTCCTATTCATCTGCTGAGTACGCTCACTGCAATTCAATGCTTACTCCCAATTCAGCGCACCACCAGTTTGATACTCAATAACGCGGGTCTCAAAAAAGTTACGTTCTTTTTTCAGATCAATCATTTCTGACATCCATGGAAATGGATTCTCTTCATTTGGGAACATAGAGTCAAGTCCTATTTGCATACAACGACGATTACAGATGTATCGGAGGTAGCCTTTGAACATCGGCGCGTTCAATCCAAGCACTCCTCTTGGCATCGTATCTTCGGCATATCGGTACTCTAATTCAACTGCTTTTTCAAAGATCGTTTTGATCTCATCTTTGAACGCGGAAGTCCATAACTGTGGGTTCTCCAGCTTTATTTGATTAATTAAATCAATCCCAAAATTGCAATGCATTGACTCGTCGCGCAAGATGTATTGATACTGCTCAGCAGCCCCCGTCATTTTGTTTTGACGACCCATTGCAAGTATTTGCGTAAAACCAACATAAAAGAATAAACCTTCCATTACGCAGGCAAAAACGATCAAGGAACGGAGTAATATTTGGTCGTTTTCTAATGTCCCAGTCTTAAATGCAGGGTCAGTTAGGACGTGAATATAGGGAATTAAGAACTCATCTTTGTCACGAATAGAAGCAATTTCGTTGTAAGCATTAAAGATTTCACCCTGATCTAAGCCTAATGATTCCACAATATATTGGTAGGCATGCGTATGAATTGCCTCTTCAAATGCCTGGCGCAAGAGGTATTGACGGCATTCTGGCGCGGTAATCTGGCGATAAGTGCCCAACACAATATTGTTAGCCGCTAATGAGTCGGCGGTAGTAAAAAAGCCCAAATTACGCATAATAATTCTGCGTTCATCGTCGGTTAAGCCATTGGGATCTTTCCAAAGCGCTATATCGCGATTCATATTGATCTCTTGTGGCATCCAGTGGTTGGCGCAACCGGCTAAATATTTTTCCCAAGCCCATTTATATTTAAAGGGGACTAACTGATTGACATCGGTAGTGCCATTAATTACTCGTTTATCGGCAACATTAACCCGCCGCGCTACGGCATCGTCCTTTGCCGGAATATTGACGCTATGCGTCTGCGGCGCAACCTTGGCGACCTCATCAGCTTGGTGTTGCAAAGGCTCACTCCGTTTTACATCCACTGCTATTGGCTGAGGGGCCAAACCTGCTTTAGCTAGTGCTGGCGCTACATCCTCTTCCCAATTCAACATACGCTTCTCCTTAATACTTTCATACTTGTTGTAAGTTGCAACTTACTGACAAGCTTCACATTCATCAAATCCTGCATCACCAGGTCGCATCGTGCAAGCCGGACCATCGGTGGCAAGAGCATTATTCGCACTCGCTGCCGCATCAGTTCCAGCGACGCCACCGCCACTTGAAACAGAATTCAGTTGACCGCTAGCTACGGTAGATTTTTCAACGTGGGTGGCGGCCATGGTACGCAAGTAGTAGGTGGTTTTCAGGCCACGCAACCAAGCTAACTTATAAGTGTCATCGAGCTTCTTGCCCGAAGCGCCGCCCATATAGATATTGAGCGATTGCGCTTGATCAATCCATTTTTGACGACGCGACGCAGCTTCCACTAACCAGCTTGGCTCGACCTCAAAAGCGGTAGCATATAAATCGCGTAAATCTTGGGGTACGCGATCAATTTTCGATAAGGTGCCATCAAAATATTTCAAATCGGCAATCATGACCTCATCCCATAAGCCACGATCTTTTAGGTCGCGCACCAAGTACTCGTTCACCACCGTAAATTCGCCCGATAAATTCGACTTCACAAACAAATTTTGGAAGGTCGGCTCAATGCAAGCCGATACGCCAATAATGTTAGAAATCGTTGCCGTTGGCGCAATTGCTACGCAATTCGAGTTGCGCATCCCATGTTGCTTAATTTTGCTGCGCAGACCATCCCAGTTCAGCGTCGAGGACATGTTTACCTCAACATACCCACCACGCTCTTCAGCCAATAGGCGCACTGAGTCTTGCGGCAGAATGCCACGATCCCATAAAGAACCCGTATAGGTACTATAGGTGCCCCGTTCTTCAGCTAATTCACTCGATGCTTGGTAAGCGTAGTAACACACCGCCTCCATCGAGCTATCAGCAAATTGCACGGCCTGCTCGCTGGCATACGGAATTCGCTGCATGTGTAAGCAGTCTTGAAAACCCATGATGCCCAAACCGACTGGACGGTGCTTTAAATTGGAATTGCGCGCCTTAGCTACAGCATAGTAGTTAATGTCGATGACGTTATCCAACATGCGCATCGCCGTACGGATTGTTTTTTGTAGCTTAGCATGATCTAAAACCAGTTTGCCATTGGCATCGCTGATCATGTGGGCCGTTAAGTTGACTGAACCTAAGTTACAAACTGCAATTTCAGTCTCATTCGTATTCAGAGTTATCTCCGTACATAAATTCGACGAATGCACTACGCCAACATGCTGCTGGGGGCTACGAATATTACAGGGATCTTTAAATGTAATCCAGGGATGCCCGGTTTCAAACAACATACCCAACATCTTGCGCCAGAGTTGTTGCGCAGGAATTTTACGACTTGGCTTGAGCTCGCCACGTTCGGCTTTTTGCTCATACGCAACATAAGCTGTCTCAAAGGCTTTGCCAAACTTATCATGTAAATCAGGGGTATTCGAGGGTGAGAATAAAGTCCAATCGCCATTCTCCATCACCCGTTTCATAAATAAATCTGGAATCCAATTCGAGGTATTCATGTCGTGCGTACGGCGGCGATCATCGCCCGTATTTTTGCGTAACTCTAAAAACTCTTCGATATCTAAATGCCAAGTTTCTAAATATGCACACACAGCCCCCTTACGCTTACCACCCTGATTGACTGCGACAGCAGTATCGTTCACCACTTTCAAAAACGGTACAACGCCTTGTGACTTACCATTGGTGCCTTTAATGTGGCTTCCTAGGGCGCGTACATTAGTCCAGTCATTGCCTAAACCACCAGCAAATTTAGAGAGCAAGGCATTTTCTTTGAGCGCCTCGTAAATGCCATCTAAGTCATCATCTACCGTAGTGAGATAACAGCTTGATAGTTGGGGGCGGGTCGTTGCCGAATTAAATAAAGTCGGGGTACTCGACATAAAATCAAAGGTTGACAGAATTTCATAAAATTCAATTGCGCGCCGTTCGCGATCTAGTTCATTGAGAGCCAAGCCCATCGCAACACGCATAAAAAACGCTTGCGGCATTTCTATGCGGTGGTCTTCAATATGCAAGAAATAGCGGTCATACAGTGTTTGCAAACCCAAATAGTTAAATTGCAAATCGCGATCTGCATTTAGCGCTGCCGATAATCGGGTTAAGTCATACTCCAGCAAACGGGGATCCAGTAATTCGGCATCAATTCCTTGGCGAATATATTTAGGGAAATAATTTGGGTACTCCGCTTGCATATCCCCCTGTAATACTTCACGTCCCAAAATTTCTTTGCGGATCACGTGCATTAGTATGCGTGCCGTCACGGGGCTATAGGCAGGATCTTTTTCAATTAAGGTGCGCGCCGCCAAAATTGCAGAGTCATATACTTGCGTTAAAGGTACGCCATCGTATAAATTTTTAATCGTTTCGGTAATGATTGGGCTAGCGTCAAGATGATTACCCAAACCCTCGCACGCGGCCTCAATAATCGTGCGTAAAGCACCCATATCTAGCGGTCGCGAAACGCCCTCGTCCATAACTTGCAGAATTGGGGGTGCTGATTCTGCTTGACCTTTTGCCTCTGTCGTTAAAACCTGCTGCGAGGCGCGTTCTTGATTGCGCTTTTCACGGTAAAGCACGTAGGATCGCGCCACATTATGCTCACCACCCCGCATCAATGCTAGCTCGACCTGATCTTGAATATCTTCAATATGAAAAGTTCCGCCATTGGGGCGACTGCGCAACAAGGCACGCACAACAACGCTCGTTAATTGCTCAACTTGCTCGCGAACCCGTGCCGAGGCTGCGCCCTGCCCACCATTAACTGCCAAAAATGCTTTTGTCACAGCGATGGCAATTTTAGATGGCTCAAATGCGACCACAGAACCGTTGCGCCGAATAATTTTGTAATCGGATAATTGGGTCGTCTGACCCGCCCCAACCCCACCCGCCATAAAGCCTGCTGAGGGGGTTTGGCTGATTGGGGCCCCAGGATTCAGGCCTGTCGTTTGGGTGTTAGAAGCCAAACCAGCCGCTTGTGGGTTTGCGTAAGACATAGAACTCCTAGACTCTAATAGGGTAAAAAGGGTTAAATTCAATCAATACAGGGCTTCGGCAGCTATCTGCTGTGCATCGCTTAAAATACTAGATCTAGTGTTTTAAGCACTTATTGACACTAAGTATAGGGAATTATTTCATCTTTGATAAGCTTTTTCTCACAATTTTTTGTCAGGGTTTTCCTTAGGTCTATCGATTT
Organism: Polynucleobacter sp. IMCC 29146; assembly: GCF_021395195.1. NCBI lineage: Bacteria > Pseudomonadati > Pseudomonadota > Betaproteobacteria > Burkholderiales > Burkholderiaceae > Polynucleobacter > Polynucleobacter sp. IMCC 29146. The sequence goes on from NZ_JAJVCR010000001.1 coordinate 111,016, forward strand.
TTATAGTGCTGATCCCCCATGTAGTTATGTAAGCTAGTGCTCACATATAAACAAACAATGGAGTTAATTAGGCTCGAAACTCTAGACCAAAGGGCAGCTGTTCTTGCAGCAAATGATTTTCGCGTTGTAGTCGCTGCCAATCAAAATGCCTGCCGGGGTCCACTTTTCGCTTTGGTGCTACGTCGCTATGGCCGGCAAAGCTTAAATGAGTGTAGGCGTTGCCAAGTACTTTAATCAGTTGTGCTAAAGCAACATATTGCGCATCTGTAAAGGCGGTTTCGCCGTCACCTTCTAACTCCACGCCAATAGCAAAATCGTTGCATTGCTTGCGCCCCAAAAAATCGGATTCTCCCGCATGCCATGCGCGTTGCTGTACCGAAACAAATTGGCTAATCAATCCATTGCGCTCGATCAAAAAATGACTTGAGACTTTTTGTGCGGCAATTTCGGCGAAATAGGGATGCGCAGTAGGGTCGAGCTTATTTTGAAAAAAATCACCAATGTAATTTTGTCCAAATTGCCCTGGCGGCAAGCTAATATGGTGAATTAAAACTAATTCAGGTTGTATTCCAGTAGGTCGGGCGTCGAAGTTCGGTGAAGGGCGCCAGCGTGCCAGTCCATACCATCCCGCTGGGTCCAGCTCATTGCAATGCGCACTACAACAATAGAAACGCTGCTCCCGCTCTAGACAATCTTGGGCAGGCAGATGCACCCCACAATAGGCACAGGGAACAATTGGTAGTGGCTCGGTAATACGGGGTGGGGCTGGAACAGGGGCAGCAGCGAGTTTAGGCCTCTTCAACCAGAAATAAAACAAGGCCGCCACGGCGCCGAGAAGAACCCATTTCAGCATGGGGTTAAAGCCGATGCAAAATAACTTCGAGCACAAAGCGGCTACCTACATATGCCAACAGGAGCGCCGCAAAGCCCCACAAGACCCAACGTAATGCCGAGCGACCCCTAAGGCCGACCCGCAAACGCGCCACAATTAACCCGCCGAATAGTAACCACGAGGCAAAAGCAAAAATCGTTTTATGATCGAATACCACTGGCTTACCAAATAAGGTTTCAGAAAAAAAGATGCCAGAGAAAATCGTCAAACTTAATAATGCAAAGCCAAAATAAATTAAATTAAACAGTAAATTTTCCATGGTTAATAATGGTGGCAAACCTTCTAACCAATGCGCTAAGCGACTATCAGGCGCATAAGCCAAGGTGCGCCGTATTGCACGATCTTGCACCTCCATTAACACTGCCATCATCGCCGCCAAGGTCAGTAGACCGACGGCAATCGTCGCCACTATAAAATGGGCTTTAAACCAGGGATCAGCTACCGCGCGGGGCGAGATCAAGGTTCCAGGAAATAAAATGGGCAAAAATGCACACAGCATCGCAAATATCAACACCATTAAGCGCAAGCTAGCGATTGGCAAATACCAACTTTGTAACCAATAAAATAAGAGCCCGACCCATGCCATTAATGAGAGGTCTTGGGCAAAACCAAAAATAAATCCTGCGGGCGTAAAGACAGAATCGTGCAAATAGATCCCCTGAATCATCAGACTTAATAAAATCAAGGTTTGGACAAGCAAGGTAAATGTCCATGTTTCAGGACGAGAGCGCGGCCGCCAGCTTAAAACCACCAATAAACCAAGATAAAGTAAGGATGGCAGCCATGCGCTACTTGGGTAATCTAAAATCGACATAACTAAAGTCTAATCGATAAATGCTCAACAACCTCACCGATCGCCTTTCTCGCGTTGTTAAAACGATGCGGGGCCAAGCTCGCCTGACAGAAAGTAATACCGCCGAGATGCTGCGGGAAATCCGCTTAGCCCTGCTAGAGGCAGATGTCGCGCTGCCGGTGGTAAAAACCTTGCTTGAACAAATTAAAGTGCAGGCCTTGGGTGAAGCCGTCATAGGTAGTCTAAGTCCTGGTCAGGCGCTAGTAGGTGTTGTACAACGTGAATTGACCCAAGCGATGCAGGGCAATTTAAATGACAGTGGCGAGCTGAATTTGGCTACCCAACCCCCTGCAGTGATTTTGCTGGCGGGCCTGCAGGGCGCAGGTAAAACTACTTCGGTCGGTAAGTTAGCGAAATGGCTGCATGAGAAAAAGAAAAAAAAGGTGCTGACTGTTTCTTGCGACATTTATCGTCCTGCTGCCATTCAACAACTGCAAACAGTTAGCGCTCAAGTTGGCGTTGAATTTTTCCCCAGCTCGGTTGATCAACGCCCTGAAGTCATTGCTTTAGCTGCCCTCGATTGGGCCAAACGGCATTACTTTGACGTCCTCATTGTTGACACTGCTGGGCGCTTAGGCATTGATGCTGAGTTGATGGCAGAAATTCGTAACTTACATACTCAACTTAAACCGATTGAAACCCTTTTTGTTGTCGATGCCATGCTGGGTCAAGATGCTGTAAACACTGCCAAAGCCTTTCATGAGGCCCTGCCACTCACAGGCGTCATTTTGACTAAGCTTGACGGTGATGCTCGCGGAGGTGCGGCGCTCTCGGTGCGAGGCGTGACTGGCGTACCGCTCAAATTTATTGGTGTTGCTGAAAAAATGGATGGTCTTGAGCCATTTGATGCGGCACGCATGGCAAATCGCATTCTAGGCATGGGCGATATTCTGGCCTTAGTTGAACAAGCCCAAGAGCATGTTGATATTGCTAAAGCAGAAAAGTTAGCTAGCAAAATTCAAAAGGGGGGATTTGATTTAAATGACTTTCGCGCGCAAATTAGCCAAATGCAACAGATGGGCGGTATGGCCAATATGATGGATAAACTCCCAAGTCATTTAACCCAAGCTACCAATAAAGCAAATCTAGGGCAAGCCGATGCGCAGATAAAACGCATGCAAGGCATGATCGATAGCATGACCGCCAAAGAACGCAATAAGCCCGAATTACTCAAAGCCAGTAGAAAAAGGCGTATTGCTACTGGCGCTGGGGTGCAAGTGCAAGAGGTCAACCGCCTCTTAGCCCAATTTGAACAAATGCAAACCATGATGAAGCAATTTAAAGGCGGCAAAATGGCCCGCATGATGGGATCAATGGCAGCCCGGGGAGCCGCTAAAGGCTTAGGTGGTTTGTTTAAGAAATAAGTCGCGTACAGCAATAATGTGTTCTTTAATCTTCGCTAGCGGAATCATTTGTGCTTCACTTTCCGTACGCCCCTGAAATTCAACTTTTGCCTCTTTAAGGCCACGCTCTCCAACGACGACTCGAAATGGCACGCCAATTAATTCCCAATCGGCAAACATCGCACCTGGTCGTTCACCGCGATCATCCAAAATGACATCAATCCCTGCAGCAAGTAAATCGGCATACAAAGTATCGGCTGCTACGCGCACCACTTCTGATCGATCGTAATTCATCGGGCAAATTACCACTTCAAACGGAGCCATCGAGAGTGGCCAAATAATCCCGCGCTCATCATGACCCTGTTCTATTGCCGCGGCCAATAAACGCGTGACACCGATACCGTAACATCCCATCACCATCGGTTGTGCCTGACCTTGAGCATCAAGATAAAGGCACTTCATTGCTTCAGAATAGCGTGTTCCTAACATAAATACGTGACCTACTTCAATGCCACGACAAATATCAACCATCCCTTTACCGTCGGGTGAGGGATCACCCACTACCGCATTACGTAAATCGAAGACGCTCGCGTGAGGTAGGTCGCGCCCCCAATTGACGCCTTTAAAATGGTACCCAGCATCATTTGCACCACAGACAAAATCAGTCATATTGGCAACAGTACGATCAACCACAATCGTGACTGGTAGTTTTAAACCAAGGGGACCAATATAGCCAGGTGGTGAGCCACAGGCAGCAAGTACTTCGGCCTCGGTAGCAAAACGGAATGCTTCTAAGCCCGACACCTTACTAGCCTTCACTTCATTGAGCTCATGATCGCCACGCAGCAGCAGCATAAATAAATTGGGCGGACCTTCTGCCTGATCTGCAGCTAGCAATAAAGATTTCACCGTTTGCGGTAGTGGCAAGCCTAAAAACTGCGCTACCTTATCGCACTGAGTTTGCTCTGGCGTCGCCACTTTCTCTAAGGCTACACTTGGCACTCCGCCCTGCGGAATTAACGCTAGCGACTCAGCTGCCTCTAAATTTGCGGCGTAAGCAGAATCGGGACAATAAACAATAGCGTCTTCCCCAGTATCAGCAATTACATGAAACTCTTGGCTACCCGAACCGCCAATTGCGCCATTATCGGCCGTTACTGCGCGAAACTGTAAACCCATGCGCTTGAAGATACGAGTGTAGGCGTCAAACATCAATTGATAAGACTGCTTTAATCCAGCGGTATCGCGATCAAACGAGTAAGCATCTTTCATGGTGAACTCGCGTCCCCGCATAATGCCAAAGCGCGGGCGGCGTTCATCGCGAAATTTCGTTTGAATTTGATAGAAGTTAATTGGAAGTTGTTTGTAACTTTTAATTTCTGCGCGCGCTAAATCGGTAATGACCTCTTCAGAAGTGGGTTGAATAACAAAATCGCGTTGATGGCGATCTTGAATGCGCAAGAGCTCTGGGCCCATTTTTTCCCAGCGCCCAGTTTCTTGCCATAATTCGGCAGGCTGCACCACAGGCATCAGTAATTCAATTGCGCCAGCCCGATTCATTTCCTCACGAATAATATTTTCGACTTTACGAATGATCCTTAATCCGCATGGCAAATAAGAATAAATACCAGCGCTTAGCTTGCGTATTAAGCCGGCCCGCACCATTAGTTGATGAGAAACCACTTCGGCGTCGGCGGGCGCCTCTTTCAGGGTAACGAGAAATGACTGAGATGCTTTCATGTGTGGATATAATCAAATCATTGATTTTAAAGGATTCGGGGCACCATCATGCTCGACCGTGAAGGGTATAGACCCAATGTCGGCATTGTCCTCCTTAACGGCCATAACGACGTTTTCTGGGGAAAACGCGTTGGGCAGCATTCGTGGCAGTTCCCGCAGGGCGGGATTCAATATGGCGAGAGTCCTGAGCAAGCCATGTTCCGCGAATTGCACGAAGAGGTTGGCTTGCTGCCAGAACACGTCCAAATTATTGGGCGCACAAGGGATTGGCTTCGCTACGAAGTGCCCGAGGCATTTTTGCGTCGCCAAAATGCCGCTCGACCGCATCGCACCGCCTACCGTGGTCAAAAACAAATCTGGTTTTTACTGCGCTTAACTGGCTTGGACAGCGATATTCATCTGCGAGCTTCAGACCACCCTGAATTTGATGCTTGGCGTTGGCACCCCTACTGGATTGAATTAGCTACGGTAATTGATTTCAAACGAGAAGTGTATCAACTCGCACTATCTGAGCTAGCGCGCTTTATTACGAGTGGGATGCGCATGCAAGATGCCAGTTGGGGTGCCCCCCTTGAAGCTCATTCACCCCCCAAGAAAGCAGCCGATCTTGACTCAACCAAATAAATTGCCCCTAGGGCCACCGCTAGAGCGGCAACCGACAGGCTTGAGCTGGCCGCTTACCTTGCTTGTTGTCTGCCTGCTAAGTGCCTGTGCCGGCACCACACCGGATGCCTACGAAGATCCCTTTGCTCCCAAGATCTTTAAAGAAGATACCGTTGTGCCCCTACCTACTAAGCCGCCCAATACGGCGAATCTAATCCCTTTTCATGTATCTCAACACTCAGTTTTTAAATTTGCTATTGATCCTGATTCAATTCGTATCGACCCTGATGGCGTAACCCGCTATGTGCTGGTCATTACGAGTCCAAGCGGTAGTCAACAAATTAATTTTGAAGGTATTCGCTGCGAAACTTTTCAGTTTGCTTTGTACGCCACTCTCAATACCAACTCAATTTGGCAAGCGAATCAACGTAAAACCTGGACCGATATTAAAAATAATGAGGCGAATCGATACCACGGCGCACTAGCGCAAGGCGCGTTTTGCAACAATAAATCACAAGTAAAAAATAAAGGTTTAATCCTCGATTCCTTACGGCCGAATAAATTTACTGGTAAGCCCAATGCTGACGCACATCGTTTTTAACCTGCGGCGGCCTTGATGAGGGTACCAATTGGCAAACCCGCGACGATCTGATTGAGTACTTGCGGTTCATGCCCAGAAGCAATCACAGTAGATGCACCCGTTTGTGCAGCCGTTTTGGCGGCTAAAATTTTGGTGAGCATGCCGCCCTTGCTAATGGCGCTACCAACTCCGCCAGCCATTTTCTCAAGCAAGGGATCTCCGGCGCTAGCCTCTGTTACTAACGTTGCCGCCTGATCTTGGCGAGGATCGGCTGTAAATAAGCCACCCTGATCAGTGAGAATAATTAATAGATCAGCATGAATGAGATTAACTACCAAGGCAGCAAGATGATCGTTATCGCCAAATTTAATTTCATCGGTTACTACCGTGTCATTTTCATTAATGACAGGTACTACTCCTAGGCCTAATAGAGTATCTAACGTTGCTTTCGCATTAGCTCGACGCTCGGGGTGATCAAGATCGGCATTAGTTAGTAAAACTTGTGCACTCTGCAAATTAAAATGGGCAAAACAACTTTCATACATTTGCACCAAACCCATTTGCCCAACAGCCGCAGCAGCTTGAAGCTGATGAATTGCAGTTGGGCGCTCATGCCAAGCTAGGCGTTGCATGCCCTCAGCAATTGCCCCAGAACTTACCATTAATAGTTGATGACCAGCCTGTAAAAGCACCGCAACTTGCTCAGCCCAGCGTTCAATTGCTGCTCGATCTAAACCATCACCATTATTAGTGACTAGGCTAGAGCCCACTTTTACTACGATGCGTTTCATTGGCTGCGTTGTCATGACAAGGTTCTCAACTCAATTTTAATCTACCTGAATGCTGCGCAGGCTTGACTTTAGGGCTTATCTAAATCGATACTGCCTTGATAACGGGGATCGACAGCCTGTTCTTCTAATTTATCACGCTCTCGCCGTTTTGAATCGAGATAATCTTGCAAGGCATAGCATAGGCGATCGCAACCCTCGCCTGTTAAAGCTGAAATTTCAAAAACTGGGCCTGACCACTTAAAGCGTTTAATAAAATCAGCGATGGTTTTTTTTCGCTCTGCCTCAGGAATCATGTCGACTTTATTTAAAACTAGCCACCGTGGCTTTTCATACAAGGCTTCGTCGTATTTACGCAATTCGTTCACAATAGCTTTAGCATCAGCAACGTTATCAACCGCTTCATCGAAAGGAGCAATATCGATTAAGTGCAATAAAACTCCAGTACGTTGTAGATGTCGCAAAAACCGGTGCCCTAACCCAGCACCTTCGGCAGCACCCTCAATTAATCCGGGAATATCGGCAATCACAAAACTACGCTCTTGCCCAACCCGCACTACCCCTAAATTGGGGTGTAAGGTTGTAAATGGATAGTCGGCTATTTTGGGTCGTGCATTGGATACGGCGGTTATCAGGGTTGATTTACCAGCATTAGGCATACCCAACAAACCGACATCAGCCAAGACCTTTAATTCCAGCTTTAATTTTTTACGATCACCTTCTTTGCCGTTGGTTTTTTGACGGGGAGCACGATTAGTACTACTTTTAAAATGTATATTTCCCCAACCGCCTACTCCGCCTTCTGCTAAACAAAGACGCTCACCATGGGTCGTTAAATCAGCAATGGGCTCACCAGATTCAAAATCACTAATGATGGTGCCAACGGGCATTCTAAGTTCAATATCTTCGCCCGCACGACCGTAGCAATCTGCGCCACGCCCAGGCTCACCATTTTTAGCTAAATGGGTTTTAGCATAACGGTAATCGATGAGGGTATTAATATTGCGATCAGCAATCGCATACACACTGCCCCCTCGCCCACCATCTCCACCATCGGGGCCACCAAACTCAATGAATTTTTCACGCCGCATTGAGGCGCTACCTGCGCCACCGCTGCCAGCGATTACTTCAATTCGGGCTTCATCAATAAATTTCATAAATAAAAAAGGCCTCGCTAGCCGCGAGGCCTGCTTCTGAGGTTGGTGAATTTAGTTCAATTCGATTTAAGCAAGCCATCGAATTGCCGTAAAACTGGTCTCAGCCAGGCGCCTAATAAAAATTTAGGCGGTAGGTGGTAAAACCGATACTTGCGCTTTATTCAACGCGCCCTTGACGCTAAATTGCACTTGTCCGTTAATCAATGCAAATAAGGTGTGATCTTTACCAATACCTACATTGACGCCAGGATGTACCTTGGTGCCTCGTTGGCGAATAATGATGCTACCCGCATTAATATGCTCGCCACCGAACACTTTTACGCCTAGGCGTTTCGATTCTGAATCGCGACCGTTTCGTGTGGAACCGCCGCCTTTTTTCTGTGCCATTGTTCTTTCTCCTGCTTTACAACTTAAGCCTTATTAGGCTTTGATTGTGTTAATCAGAATTTCAGTGAAATTCTGACGATGACCTTGGTGCTTTTGATAATGCTTGCGCCGACGCATCTTGAAGATTGTCACTTTGTCATGACGTCCTTGGGAGATGACCGTGGCCATCACAGCGGCACCATTAACCAGTGGATCACCCAATTTGAGTGAAGCACCTTCGCCTACGGCGAGAACTTGGTCAAGGGTAATTTCGCTGCCGATATCCGCTGGTATCTGTTCTATTTTCAATTTTTCACCTGCAGCAACTTTATACTGTTTGCCACCGGTTTTTATGACCGCGTACATGGTAGAGACCTCAATTTAAGACAACTTTTAATCACTTTTGCGGCTAATCCACCAAGGATTAGCTAAGCCCATTATTATATCCTGCATGATAAGCAGTGTCAAAAACATCGATCTAGCCCCCATATTGGCCCCCATAGCCCCTGATTTAAAGGCTTTGGATGAGGTGATTAAGCGTCGTCTTGCTTCCGAAGTGGCCTTAATTGATCAAATTTCCAGCTATATTATCCAAGCCGGCGGTAAGCGCATTCGGCCTACCTTGCTCTTACTTACCGCAAAAGCCTTAGCGCATGGTCAAGATACCCCCCATACCCTTGAGATCGCCGCCGTAGTGGAGTTTATTCATACCGCCACCCTATTGCACGATGATGTTGTCGATGAATCAACCCTGCGCCGCGGTCGCGAAACTGCCAATGCTGCTTTTGGTAATGCCGCTAGCGTGCTGGTGGGGGATTTTTTGTATTCACGCGCTTTCCAAATGATGGTGACACCAAATGATTTACGCATCATGCAAATCCTCTCGGACGCTACTAATACGATTGCCGAAGGCGAGGTGTTACAGCTACTGAATATGAATGACCCCGAGGTCAGCGAGTCAAGCTATTTGCAAGTCATTCGCTATAAAACCGCAAAACTATTTGAGGCTTCGGCAGAGTTGGGTGCTTTATTAGCCCGTTCTTCAGAAATTGATCGAGAGTTAGCCGCCGCTTTTGGTCGGCATATTGGCACTGCCTTTCAACTCATGGATGACATGCTTGATTACACTGCCAATGCAGCACAAATGGGCAAAAATGCTGGCGATGATTTACGTGAAGGCAAACCGACCTTGCCACTGATTTTTTTGTTAGAGAACGGTAGTCAAGACGAGCGTTTACTAGTGCGTGAAGCAATCACCCAAAACACTGATCTACCTGACGATGTTTTTAGTCAAATATTAAAAGCGGTGCAAGATTCAGGTGCACTGGAATATACCCACCAAGCGGCTGAGCGCGAAGCGAATTTAGCCTTGGCAACAATTCGTAATTTTCCTGACAATGAAGCAACTGCGGCCTTACGAGCCTTGTGTGCCTATTCACTAAATCGGCAAACCTAAGCTGCCGCGCTAAAATACCTTCAGCAACACGGAATGTAGCGCAGCCTGGTAGCGCACCTCGTTCGGGACGAGGGGGTCGGAGGTTCGAATCCTCTCATTCCGACCACTTAATTCTTATGAGAATAAATTGATAATATGGCTCAATGGCTTCGTTTTAATCATCACGGCAAGGCCTACTTTGGCCAATTAAATCAAGCCCAAATTTCGGTGTATGAAGGCAATCTTTTTGATCGCCCTCAGGCCACAGGCGAATCTTTTGCGCTTGCAGAAGTTGAGCTTGATATACCTTGTGTGCCCTCAAAAATGGTGGCTTTAGTTGATAATTTTTATGCTTTGGTTGAAAAATTAGCCCATGCTGTGCCAGCTGAGCCGCTCTATTTTCTCAAAGGCAATAACTCATTTCTTGCTGCCGGTAAAACTATTTGCCTACCAAAATCTTATAGCGGTAAAGTAGTTTATGAAGGTGAACTTGGAATTGTGATTGGTAAAAAATCACAAGACTTAACTGAAACTGAAGCCTTAGAAGCTATTTTTGGCTATACCTGCATCAATGATGTAACCGCAATTGAAATTTTACAAAAAGACCCTGGCTTTGCCCAGTGGACGCGCGCTAAAAGCTTCGATACCTTTGGGGTGTTTGGGCCTTACATCACGACTGATATAGATCCGCTGAGCTTGCGTATTCAAACCATTTTGAATGATCAAGAACGGCAAAACTATCCCGTGGCAGATATGATTTTCCCGCCAGCAAAACTCGTTAGCTTGCTATCCCAACAGATGACGCTTGAAGCCGGCGATGTCATTGCCTGCGGTACTTCAATCGGGGTAGGCAGTATGAAACCAGACAGCACAGTTAGCATTGTGATTGAGGGCCTTGGCACCCTCACCAACCAGTTTGCCTAGTTGTGACTGAAGCTGCCTTGCTATCGAAGCAGCGTCACTAGAATTCTGTCGGGTGCCTTTGTATTAATACCCAGTTGCAAAAGGTAAAGCTAAGCTTGCCTTGGCATGTTGCACATTGACATCTAAAAACTTGGTTAAAGCATAAACACTGCTCAAACAGGGTGTAGGTATTTGCACAATTTGACCTAGTTCAATTACCGATCCTAATAAGGCATCAATTTCCAGCGCTCGTCCTGCTTCTAAATCTTGCAACATAGAGGTTTTATGTTGACCCACTTTTTCGGCGCCGGCAATACGACGATCGATATCTACCCGAAATGTTACGCCCAATTTTTCCCCAATGAGCTGAGCTTCCATCATCATGTTTCGGGCTAGCTCGCGGGTGAGAGGGTACTGACAAATTCCTTCCAGATGACCATGGGTCAACGCACTAATGGGATTGAAAGTCATATTTCCCCAAAGCTTAAGCCAGATTTCGGCACGAATATCATCCAAAATAGGTGACTTGAAGCCCGCTTCAGCCATTAAGTTAGTAATCTGTTGAATTCGCTCTGACTTGCTGCCATCAAGCTCACCCATGGGAAAGCGGGTTCCCTCAACGTGACGGATGACCCCGGGGGCTTGAGTTACGGTTGCCGGATAAACGACGCAACCAATAATGTTGGCTGGATTGATGGCCCGCATAATGGCTGCGCCTGGATCAACTGTCTCAACCGAATGATTTTCATATGGCCCAGCAAGCTTCTGAAAATACCACCATGGAATGCCATTTTGCATGGGGATTAAAATTGTCTCGGGGCCAATGATGTTGACTAAATCGCCTACTAGCGGCTCTACTTGATGCGCCTTTACTGCCAAAATTACCAAGTCGGGCTTACCTGCTTCAGTCAACTTTTCTACCGCCCGTACTTCAGCGTGTAATGGCTCTGGCAGATCTTCCATAATGAGGGCCAAGCCACGCTCTTGAATTGCGCGCAAGGTTGCACCACGGGCGACCACCGTTACCTCATTACCGGCTCGGGCTAACATCACCGCTAAATACCCGCCAATTGCACCACCCCCGCCCACTATACAAATCTTCATTTCATTCTCTTCCGTCTTGACTGTAATCTGCCTTCACTCCAATCAACCCATAGCAGATAATTAATGTAACTTCACATGAGGCTCGGTGCGCCGCGTGATGAGTCGCGCTAGAGTATCTAAGGTTGTCTTTACCCAACCGTGCAATGCCAATTCATGTAATTTATACAACGATAAATACATCATTTTAGCAAATAATCCTTCGATCATGATGGATCCGCCTATTAACCCACCCATCATATTACCTACCGTACTAAATTTACCAAGCGATACCAAGGAGCCAAAATCTCGGTAATAGTAGGGCTTCAGTTCCTGGCCGACCAAACACCGTTGAATTTGTTGATATAAATGATTTGCCTGCTGGTGTGCGGCTTGTGCGCGCGGCGGCACAACACCTCCCTTGCCACCATGCGATTCTGGCCATGGACAAGCAGCGCAATCGCCCATAGCAAAAATACGAGGATCACGAGTGGTCTGGAGAGTTTGTAATACTTGTAACTGATTAAGGCGATTGGTTTCCAGCCCATTCATGTCTTTTAAAAACTCAGGTGCTTTCACTCCCGCGGCCCAAACCACTAATTCGGCCGGCAAAATTTGTCCATTTTCAAACTGTACGCCATCGGGTAAAACAGCGGCCACCTTCGAATTGACATACACATCAACGCCAAGGTTTTTTAACAAAACTTCGGTGGCTAGTGATAAGCGCACGGGTAAGGCGGGCAAAATTCGATCGGCAGCCTCAATCACATTAATCTGTAAATCTTTATTTGGATCGACTCGATCTAAGCCGTAAGCTACGACTTCGCGCGTGGTGCGATAGAGTTCTGCGGCCAATTCAACGCCAGTTGCACCAGCGCCAATAATGGCAACATGAAGTTGGCCCGCTTTCAACGGTGTCTTTTGCGCTTGCGCCCGAATACAGTCATTTAACATGCGCGTATGAAAACGCTCAGCATCCAATGGTGATTCTAGTCTGAGGGCATATTCAGCGACCCCTGGAGTGCCAAAGTCATTCGTTAGGCTACCAACTGCAAGTACCAAAATATCGTAGCGCAATTTACGCGCTCCCATCACTTCATGGCCGCCTTCATCTAAGTATGGATTGAGGAAAATGAGTTGTTGGGCGCGGTCAAGGCCAGTCATTTCCCCAATTCGATACTCAAAATGGTGCCAATGGGCTTGCGCCATATAGTCAACTTCATGCTGGCCTAAATCCATACTACCGGCAGCAATCTCATGCAGTTTTGGCTTCCAAATATGGGTACGGTTCTTATCTACCAGAATGATCCGCGCTTTGCCTTTGCGGCCTAGAGTATTACCAAGACGAGTAGCTAACTCAAGGCCGCCAGCACCACCGCCCACAATCACAATCTGCTTCACTAAATGCTCAACTAGCCGAAGGGGCCATTAAGTCGAACGGTATCCCAATTTAAAACAATGGCAATGCTTACCCAAATTAAATAAGGCAACATTAGTAAGCTCGACTTTGGTGAATAGTGGCGAGTGGTATAGATAATTGCCAATACCGATAGCCATAAAAGACTAGCCTCATAAAGAGCCCAATCAGGTCGCTCTAGGCGGAAATATAAAAAACTCCAAAGTAAATTACAGAGCCCATTTAGTACAAATAAAAGGCTTAGGTGGCGCACCGCTGTGGGGGCGGGATTTCGATCCCAAGCGATGACCCAGGCCGTGCCAGAACAGATAAATATAGCCGACCAAATAGGCCCAAATAACCAATCGGGCGGTTTCCAAAAGGGTTCTTTTAAGGCGTGATACCAAGCGTCTAAATTGGTTGCCCAGCCACCTAAAATAGCAACGGATAACCCCCAAATAAGGGCAACGATAACGGGTTTTCTAAACATAGTCATAACTTACTTTACACCCTTAGCAAATAAACTTTAGACCTTAATCAAACCAAAAAGGTGCGCCAGATCTTTAAAGAAGATGCGAATATGCGCTAAAGGATCGCGTTTTGCGAGCTTTTTATTCATATACGCGTCAAAAGTGAGTTTTTGCACATCCTTATCTTCGCAAATCTTTACAAAGCGCTCGCGCCGTTTATCGCTGATATACCAAAACCATTGCATAATCCCCAACACCAAAAAGACTTTGCCGTGTTCACGCATAAAACGCTTACGTGCCTTAGCTAGACTCTTCGGATTATTGGTCAATAAAAGTTCACTCACTGACTCAGCCGCCAAGCGCCCACCAACCATGGCGTAATAAATACCTTCGCCCGAAGCTGGTGCCACCACTCCTGCTGCATCACCAGCTAACACCACATCGCGATTGTTGTCCCATTTTTTTAGCGGCTTCATCGGTAGCGGTGCACCTTCATGACGCAGCATTTCAATATTTTCGAGGCCAGTAATTTTTTTTAAGTCAGCCACTGCACTACGTAATGAAAACCCTTTGTCTGCACTACCAGTGCCAATACTCATCGTCTTGCCATGAGGGAAAATCCAGCCGTAAAAATCGGGAGAGATCGTACCTTGATAAAAAACATCGCAGCGTGAACCATCAAAATCTGCCGGCGGCAGATCGGGGGTACGCACAATTTCATGATAAGCAAAAACATATTCAACGTCTTTGGCACTGGGGATAGCAGCCCGACCAACGCCAGATTTAGCGCCATCAGCGCCAATAATTGCTTTTGCCTTCACGGCCATTGAGGTATTGGGCTCATTTTTATTACTAGAGCGAACCATGTAGTGAACAATGCTGACCCCATCGGTATCACGTGACAATTTTTCAAAATTACCAACACGCCGTTCACAACCATCATTCGCTGCGCGTACCCGCAACCACTCATCAAATTGATCGCGATCAACCATTCCCACAAAGCCACCTTCAATTGGAATGTCGACTTTATTATTTTTGGGTGAGATCATGCGCGCTGACTTTGCTTTCGCAACCAAGAGCTCATCTGGAATTTCAAAATCTTGAATGAGTCGCGGCGGTATTGCACCCCCGCATGGCTTGATACGACCCGCTCGATCAAGCAATAACACCTTATGACCTAAGCGCGCCAAATCGCCTGCAGCAGTTGCACCTGCTGGACCGCCGCCAACGACGACGGCATCAAAAAGTTCATACGAATTCATACTTTTATCCTTCAGGCATTAATTTAAATTCGATACAGCAAAAGCGCTAACCATCATTCCAGCAACAAATAAAGGCACGCCAAAACCACTTAAAAATAAAGCGCGCTTAATGGGGTCACGCAAAAAATATAGCATCATCACGCCTTGTCCTAGCATTAAGCTCGCAATAACAAGAGCGCGCCAAGGCATATCCCATGCAAATAAAATGAGCACAATGATCGCTTGTGGAAATAACATCAAGCTACAAGCATTGATTGCTGCACCACGAACACCGAGTTGCACGGGTATAGACCGCACACCCATTTGACGATCTCCGTCGATAGCCTTGAAATCGTTCAAGGTCATAATGCCGTGGGCCCCAATACTATACAAAACCGCCAGCATAATCGATGCCTTTGACGGCATAGCATCACCCATCATCACTGCAGTGCCGGTGAACCAAGCAATACCCTCATAGGCAAGTCCACATGCCGCATTACCCCACCAACCATTTTGTTTTAGGCGCAAAGGCGGAGCGCTATAAGCCCAAGCCAAGCCCAAGCCAACGAGGGTTGCAATAAAGGCCCAGGGGCTAATGTAATAGCCTAATACCGCAGAAAGTAAAGTCCAGATGATGGCCACATAAAGCCCCCAATAGCCGGGCATTCTGCCCGAGGGAATGGGTCTTTGCGGCTCATTAATAGCATCCACATGTCGATCAAACCAATCGTTTACCGCCTGGCTTGCTGCACACACTAGGGGCCCAGCCAAAATAATGCCGGCTAACAATATTGGCCAGTGCCCGGAAAATGGGACACCTGCAGCAATTGCACCGCAAGCAAACGCCCACATCGGCGGAAACCAAGTAATGGGTTTTAAAAGCTCAAGGGCAGCACTGCCCGATGGCCAGATGCGGCTGAGGCTCATAGGTGCTAGGCGCGAAAGCTCCATCTCCATAATCCCTCAGAGCTAATGGGTAGTACCATCAAAATATGTTCAAGAATCGCCAAAGACAACAAGGTTCCTAAGATAGTGCAGGAGGTAATTTGATAGGGGCTGGCTCCAACCGCAAAAGCGGCCTGCCAAATTGGCACCGCCACTACCGTCGCAGCAATAACCGAAATCGGCAATAAAGGATTCATTAAGCTGCGCGAAAAATAGCTATGAATATATTTCAGATGGTTCGGTAAAAAATTTTCGTTGAGATTTAGTACCCCTAAAAATAAGTTCAACTTAGCACTCTGGCGCATGATCCATAAAATAATAAATGTCCAAAAAGCGGTTTGATTTACCCCACCCCAACTCGCTACCGTTACCACAATTGCCAACACAATCAGGGCTATTTCATGATGTTGTATGGTTTGAAAGGCGAAGCCTACTTTCTTCCACCCCCTAGCTTCGGGTGGGCAAGCAATACGCCGTGGGCCCGTTATAAAACCCAATAAAAAACCAATTTCCTGCCAAGCCCATACTAATAGTGCACATGTAAAACCGCAATAAGCGGCGGCTACAGTATCCATAGAGCTGCTGGTTTTAATGCCAACAATGGCAAATAGCATGACGCATCCACTCAACCAAAAAGTTCCCTGATACGTTGTCGGAGAGCGTTGGTTCAAAAATAAAATAATACCGGTGCCAAACCACCAAGCAAAGATAGTAAAAAGCAGTGGCCAGAGATACATACTCATGATTTTTTAAAATGACTTACCAAGTCGGCACCATCCGCACTGAACTAGGCAAGGCATTGTCGTTCACTGGCAAAAAATAGACGCGAATAAACTCAATACCAACTTGTGCGCCCAACCATGCAACATGTATTTTTTTAAACCAAGTTGACTGTTTTTTTACTGCTTCCATGCGGATAAACAGCGCTAACATTCGCTCCAAGCCCTGATAAAAACGTGGGTCATCGAGATTCAAGGTCACCGGAAATACTTGCTTAGTAATTTCATTGGTAATTTGCAGAACTTGGCGATCATAGTCGGCAGGTGAAATCTGTAATGCCTTATATAACTGGGGGCGTGAATGATCACGTACATACATCGTGGCATAGACTGCCAAAATAAAAAAGCGAATCCAATATTTATTGATGCCGGTTAGTAATTTTGGATTTGCACGCATGATTAAGGCAAATGATTCACCATGCCGAAACTCATCGTTACACCATTTTTCAAACCATAAAAATATCGGGTGAAAACGCAACTCGGGCTTACGCTCAATTTGCCTAAAAATCGTAATGTAACGCGCATAGCCAATTTTTTCTGAAAGATAAGTGGCATAGTAGATAAATTTTGGCTTGAAGTAAGTATATTTTTTTGTTTTTGCTAAAAACCCCAAATCAATCCCTATCCCAAAATCTTTGAGCCACTGATTAATAAATCCTGCATGGCGGCTTTCGTCGCGGGCCATATAGCCAAACAAGGTACGCATATCTTCATTTTTTACTTTGCGTTTAATTTCGGCATACAAAATACAACCTGAAAATTCAGATGTAATTGAGCTAATTAAAAAGTCAACGAATTCATCATAGAGCTCGGGATCTACTTTTGAATAATCTTTATCCATGTCGGCAGGACGCTGGAAGTGATCGTTGTTGGTATCAGCCTCATATTCAACCATCAGTGCATCCCACTCACGGCGTAAGCTATCGATCTTGACTCGATCAATTTCAGCAAAATCTGTAGTGTAAAAACGCGGGCTTAATACAGCGTCTTCGAGTGCGCGCTCGGTCGATGAGTTTAACTGGGCTGTTTTGCTCATTTGCGAGCCGAGCAAGGTTTCCACACTCTCCATTTTGACTTCCATTATTTCTGCTCCTTAACAGGCTTTGTCAACATCCGTAAAAAATTTTCAGCATTAGTTGGCCCGAATGAATCCAAATCAACCTTACGTTTCGTTACTGGATCAATCAAAGTTAGACGACCGTCGGTATGGCCAATTAATTCGAAAGGCCTTGAGCTATCAAAACCCTCACGCTTTCGCTCTTGCGCTAAGCCACGCAAGACGCCCCTTACAAAACCACTCTCACCAACCACGCTATCAATTTGCTGCCCACTGATGAACTCAATGACTGCAATCGATCCATCGGCACGATCTTCAAAGCGTAATTGGCGAACTTGTTGAGTGGGAGCATATGGTTCACCAATATCATGACCCTGCAAACTGACCATGGCGACCCAAGTAAAAGTGAGCAGCATGACTGAAATTACCGCAATTCCCATACCCCTGGGAATTAATTTAGGTTCCAAGGTCAATCTCATGCGACTTGTTCTTCTACTGCCAACTCAGCAAATGCATTACCGGTACTGACATTACTCATCGCCTGATTGGTATGAACAGTCTGCCATGCGCTAGTTAGTTGCTGAGCAACGACAGTGACATTGGGAATACTGCGGAGCATGGGTTCAGGGTGAGCAAAATACCAAGGACGAGCGTGCGGCCACAAATGAAAATAGGCGATTTTGTCGCTAGCCGCTAATTGCAAAGGAATATTACCAGTGCCATCAGCAAACTCATGGATATCGGCACGCACAATACGCTTGAAAGGTAAATTAAAACTGACTGTGAGAACAATGCCTACTCGCATTACAACGCGTTGATTGGTAAGGGTATAAACCGTTGTTTGCGCTGCTAAATAAGCTAAATACGCAACTAAACCTAAGCCTAGTAAAGATAAAGCAATCACTAATGCAATACTGCCCAGCTCGGCGGACCAAGCCACATCACCTAGTGCAACCGAAATAATTTTGGCCAAAATAATGAAACTAAAATAAGCACTTAAAGCGGGCAGGTGGAAAGCATGACGCGCCAATGAAAACCAATTGGGGCTACCCTGCCATAAAATTTGCTCGCCAGCTGGCAAGGCTTCTGGTAAGCCATAGCTTGACTCAAATTCATGCTCTGGCGAGCGGTGAAGCAATTTCATATTAAGGGCTCTCGCCGTTCGGGGGTGGCATACAAGGTTCCGCCGCCGTAATACGCCATAACCCGCTCTTCTTCGAGCATGGTAATTTGGTCCTGACTTTTAATTGTGGGCACTTCTGCAAACTGCTTTCCTAAAATAGACTCGACTGCAATTTTCTTACTCTGTACACGCGCAAAATTCATTGGTAGCATCACCTTGCGACTACCATTTTCAGCAGTTGTTTCTAATTCTAAATAACGAATCACCATCTCGGCACGATCAACCCAAATCTCTTTAATGACCCCACCGCGTGCGCCATCAGCACCAATTACTGGCAAGCCCCGGGGGTCGATATCCGGTTTCGCAACTGCAAAGCCCGGCAAAATACGCATGGGCACAATCACTGGCTGGCCCTCAAAAGTTACATCTGGATAGTCGGGGCGATTGGCATACGAGCCAGGACCTACGGCGGCTAACATGGGATTACCAATGGGCTCAAGTGGGGCGCCATTAAAACGGTGCGCGGGACGCGCATTGCTAATAACATCTAATGGTTCTGAGCGCGGATTAAGCACATCACCATGAAATTGAGTTTTAAATACTTTAGGCGGGGGCATGCCAATTAAACCCGGATTACGCCTGATCTTGCCAGCTTGGTCATATTCCAAGGGAAAGCCTTCACGCTTACTTTCAAGCGTAAGGTAATAAATTAAGCCGAAAAAGAATGCCCAAAACACATAAAGTATGAGTTGCGCTAAATCAACATATTGTGTAATTGCTCCGGTTCCCATAATCAATTTCCTTTTAATTAAACAAACTTACAAGCATCCACTACCCTGGTAATTCAGCTAAACCAAACTTTTTATCAACGGTACTTTCTGCCATCATCTTGGTCGGCCGGTATGCGACTAAGGGCCCGAGCACAATTAAAGTGGCAAATAGTAAATAAAACTCGAGGTGATACACAAAACTGTAGCCTGTTGCGTTAGAGTCAAGGGCAGAGCCCAATAGCCCTGATTGGGCTAAGCTTGAAATTAAATCGCGAATTAAGCCGCCTAAAGCAATCGCCAAGCCCGCAGCCGTAGCCTGTACTGCTCCCCAAGCTCCCAATACCAACCCATTCATATCATCGGTTTCAAATGACATTGCCGCAGTTAAGGTGCTGACGGAAAATAAGCCGCCGCCAAAACCAATGAGGAAGGCACCACAACGAAACAGCCAAGGCGACTGTAATGGCTCAGAAAAAATGACGCAAGTAAACGCCAGAATACCTAATAGGGCGCCAATTGCAGCTAAGCGATAAGCCTCAATACTACGATTCAAGCATTTAGCGGCCAAGGCAAAAGCGCAAATTGCGCCTAGCGCCGTTATAAAAGTCAGTACAGTGGTAGAACTAACAGATAAGTGGAGGACTTCAGCTCCGTAGGGCTCCAAAATAATATCTTGCATACTAAATGCGGCGGTTCCAATGCCTAGGGCCAATAAAAATCGCAGCACTTTTTTTTGCGCAGAAAATAATTTCCACGACTCACTGAAACTTTTGCGTGGCAAATGCGGGGCAGTTAAATGCGGCTGCCGTGCCTCTTGTTTCCATAAAGCAATTAAATTCAAAATTAAGGTGAGGCTAGCGGCGCCTTGAATCACCCTAATTAATAGCACTGGTGTGAAATCAATTAAAAGAAATCCCAAAACTAAACTACTAGCTGCCATACCCACTAAAAGCATTAAATACATTAAAGCAACTACTCTTGGGCGAAGGCTGGGGGTACTTAAATCACACGCTAAAGCGAGTCCAGCAGTTTGTGTAGTTTGCATGCCGGCTCCAACTAATAAAAAGGCCAAACCACATGCACCTTCACCAAACCACATGGGCCAATGCGTATCTCCTGAAAGTAAAATTAACGCAAAGGGCATGATCGCTAAGCCGCCAAATTGCAACCACGTACCAATCCAAATATAAGGCACCCGACGCCAACCTAAAACAGATTTATGGCGATCGCTGCGATGGCCAATTAAGGCTCTAAATGGCGCAAACAATAAAGGGAGTGCCACCATTAAAGCCACTAAACCTGCGCTGACATGCAACTCAATAATCATGATGCGATTGAGCGTGCCAATTAATAAAGCTGCTGCCAAACCCACTGAGAACTGAAATAGGGATAAACGCAAGAGGCGACTCAAGGGTAATTCAGCCGTGGCGACATCCGCAAATGGCATAAAGCGTGAGCTGAGACGAGGGAAGCGAGGTTGAAAACGCATGATCTGGTTTACTGTCGCCCTAAAGCCATGGCTTGTGATTTATAAAACCCGCGAGAGATTTTTTTACTGCCAATAATTTGCCATGCGCTTAAATCTTCACCCATCTCGATTAACTTGGCAAGTTTTTTTTCTGCTACCGGTTCAATGAAAGGGGCGCGATCGCCGCGAGGAAATAACCGTCCCACACTAATTAGGGCTGCTAGGAATAGGGTTTTTGGGGCAAAGGTAAATATAATTGCCTGGTGCGTGCGTGCTGCCAGTAAGCCTAAGGCCTTAGTAATGTCTGCACGGTTGTAATGAATCATCGAATCCATACACACCACATAATTAAATTCCCCTAAGGCGGGGTCTAACATATCACCCGCAAGAAACTCAATTGAGCCTGTGCCCAAATCGGTCGGCACGCGTTCTCGACCCAATTGCACCAGGGTAGGAGAAATATCAATCGCCATCACGCGCGCGCCCCGGCGTGCTAAATCGACTGCTAATAAACCAGTGCCACAGCCAGCATCAAGCACGCGCTTACCGGTTAAATCAAGAGGTAAGTAGGCCAATATTGTCTTACGCATCTCATCACGACCCGCCCGCACCGTTGCACGAATGCCGCTTACTGGGGCTGATGTAGTTAGTCTTGCCCACGCCTCAACCGCAGTACGATCAAAGTACTGTTCTAGTTGATTGCGTTTATCGACATAAGAGCGATGTTGCATGGCCCAGCCTTTATTAATCAAAGCCCAGTAAATCAAATATATCGCGGTCCTTCATTGGCTCAGCTGGCAATGGTGCGGTGCCAACCCAAAGCGCTGCAGCCAAACGCATATATTCTTTTTTTACTGCTTCTAGTTCTGGTGAATCTTCCATCTCAAATAAGGTCGATTTTTTTAAGCGACTACGACGGATGACATCTAAATCGGGGAAATGGGCCATCGTTTTCAAGCCCACCCGTTCATTAAACTTATCGATTTGATCAGTAGCATTACTGCGATTAGCGATCACACCACCTAAACGCACGTTGTAATTTTTCGCCTTAGCACCAATTGCTTGCACAATTCGATTCATGGCAAAGATGGAATCAAAATCATTGGCAGTTACAATTAAAGCGCGATCAGCATGTTGCAAGGGTGCAGCAAACCCGCCGCACACCACATCACCAAGCACATCAAAAATTACCACGTCGGTATCATCGAGTAAGTGATGTTCTTTTAGTAATTTAACCGTTTGACCAACGACATAGCCCCCGCAACCAGTACCAGCCGGTGGCCCACCTGCTTCAACACACATCACGCCGTTGTAACCTTCATAAACAAAATCTTCGACCCGTAACTCTTCCGAATGAAAGTCAACCCGCTCTAAAACGTCGATCACCGTAGGCATTAATTTTTTAGTGAGGGTAAAAGTCGAATCATGCTTTGGATCGCAACCAATTTGAATAACGCGCTTACCTAATTTGGAGAAGGCTACTGATAAATTCGAGGAAGT
Organism: Polynucleobacter sp. IMCC 29146; assembly: GCF_021395195.1. NCBI lineage: Bacteria > Pseudomonadati > Pseudomonadota > Betaproteobacteria > Burkholderiales > Burkholderiaceae > Polynucleobacter > Polynucleobacter sp. IMCC 29146. The sequence continues at coordinate 133,505 of NZ_JAJVCR010000001.1, forward strand.
AGTGCTTTTACCAATGCCGCCTTTACCGTAAACCGCGAATACTTTTGCTTTGCCAATTTTGACGCTCGGGTCAAGTTCAACTTGCACACTTCCCTCGCCATCTGGTGGCCGTACTCGTCCAGTTTGGCTAATTGGTATATTCGTTACTTCCATGGTAAATCCCCTAGGTTATCCGCACATTAGCGGCTGTAATACGCTTTTGCATCGTAAAGTGTTTCAATCGAAATTGTTTGTACGCCCTGTTCCAAAGCAAAACGTTCGGTATTTCGTTTAGCTTTACCGCGCACAAAAAATGGAATCTTTTTCAACTCCGATTGCGCCTCGTCATCCCAAATTGAAATCAACTCTTGCGAATTTGTAGTCATACGAGTTTCTGTCTCAGGCTTCCGCTCTAGTGTCGAGCCATGACCCAAATGAGAAGGCATCGCCTCTTCATGGAATTCACTATCGCCTCTAAACATCCCAATAAGATGCTCTTCTAGGCCCATCATTAATGGATGCACCCAAGTATCAAACAACACATTCGCACCCTCAAAGCCCATTTGTGGCGAGTAGCGTGCTGGAAAATCTTGTACATGAACTGGGGCTGAAATAACCGCACAAGGAATCTTCAGGCGTTTAGCAATGTGTCGCTCCATTTGCGAGCCCAAAATTAATTCAGGCTGTAGTTCAGCAATAGCTCGCTCAACCGTCAAATAGTCATCTGTGATTAAGGCTTCAATGCCGTACAAAGTAGCAGCCTCACGAACCTCGCGGGCTAATTCACGGCTATAGGTACCCAAACCTACAACTTGAAAGCCCATTTCTTCATGCGCTACTTTAGCGGCAGCGATGGCATGGGTGGCATCGCCAAAGATGAAAACCCGTTTATTAGTTAAATAGGTTGAATCAACCGAGAGTGCATACCAACGCGCCCGTGAATTATTGACTAGCGCGTCTACATCGCACTCAATACCAGCTAAAGTGCAAACTTCTTCAATAAATTGGCGCGTGGCTTTAAAGCCAATCGGGATAGTTTTAGTGTTAGCTTGATTGAAGTTACGCGCTAGCCATTGCGCCGCCGAATTGGCAATTTCTGGATAGAGCACCACATTGAAATCGGCCTCATGCAAACGGGCAATATCGCTTGGTCTTGCGCCTAATGGTGCAACAACATTTACTTCAACGCCAATCTGGTTCAGTAAGCGGGTAATCTCGGTCACATCGTCTCGATGCCGAAAACCTAAAGCAGTTGGGCCTAAAATATTACAACGTGGCTTTTGATTGGCGAGTCGGGGGGTTCTTTTCACACCAGGTGCTAAAGCATGTTCAGCGCCTAATAAACGCACCATTTGATAAAACGTTTCTGCTGCGCCCCAATTTTCTTTCTTTTGATAGGCAGGAAGTTCTAAGGGCAAAACTGGTAAGGGTAAATTCAGTGCGGCAGCCAAACCACCAGGATCATCTTGAATTAATTCAGCGGTACATGAAGATCCCACCATAAGGAGTTCTGGCTTAAACCGTTCGTAGGCATTGCGCGCTGCCTCTTTAAATAATTCAGCTGTGTCGCTACCTAAATCACGGGCTTGAAAAGTGGTGTAAGTAACGGGTGGACGACGATGATTACGCTCGATCATGGTGAACAATAAATCAGCATAGGTATCACCTTGGGGCGCATGCAGTACATAGTGCACACCCTCCATGCCGGTTGCAATTCGCATCGCTCCCACATGCGGAGGTCCTTCGTAGGTCCATAAGGTTAGTTGCATATTAGGCGGCCAATTTCAAATGACGTAAGAGCGGACGCGCAAACAATTCAGCCAAGTCGGCAGCCTGATCAAAGCCTTGGATGGGTGTAAAAACCAATTCAATTGACCACTTGCTAGTAATGCCTTCCGCCTCTAGCGGGTTAGCTAAACCCAAACCACAAACGACTAAGTCTGGTTTAATCGCTCGACACCGATCCAGTTGGCGCTCAACATCTTGCCCCTCAGATAATTGCACGCCCTCGGGCAAGAGGGCCAATTCGCTGGCCATATGCTGACGATGTAAATAGGGCACGCCAACCTCGGTTAATACCATATCTAATTCCCGATGTAAAAAACGCGCTAATGGAATTTCTAATTGTGAATCAGGAAAGAAAAAAATGCTTTGGCCGGCTAATTGTGTTTTAAAACGGGCTAAGGCTGAGCTTGCCCGCTGCCTTTTAGGCGCGATTACTAGTTCAAATTGCTCTGCTGGAACCTGCCAAGCCAAGGCAGCAGCAGCAAACCATTTTTCAGTCCCTTCAACCCCAAGTGGAAATGGCGCCTCAAGCCGCTGTGCACCTTTCTCTTCTAGTACTCGCGCGGTATCTGCCAAAAAAGGTTGCGCCAATAAAAAACGGGTATGCGGACCAACGACTGGCACATTACTTGAATTACGGGGTGGGAAAAAACGCACCTGTTCAATTCCTAAATCTTTAAAGATGCGAATAAATTGATCTTCGACCACATCAGCTAGGCACCCCACGACCAATAACTCCGCTGGCGCTTGTGACTGAGCAGCAGTAGGTAGTGGAATATCTTTAGCTAAGGCTGCCAAACAAGCGTCCTCGCCTTGCGTAAAAGTTGTTTCAATACCGCTTCCTGAGTAATTCAGAATGCGCACTTGCGGCATAAAATTTCTACTAAGGCGCTGGGCAGCAGTGGCTAGATCTAATTTAATGACTTCAGATGGGCAAGAGCCCACTAAAAAAAGGAGTTTGATATCGGGACGCCGTTCTAATAGCTCTGCTACTACCCGATCGAGCTCTTCATTCGCATCTGCTAAGCCAGCTAAATCACGATCATCAATAATTGCCGTGGCAAAACGAGGTTCAGCAAAAATCATCACGCCAGCTGCCGACTGAATTAAGTGGGCACAAGTGCGTGAGCCTACTACTAAAAAGAATGCATCTTGGATTTTGCGGTGTAGCCAGATGATTCCAGTTAAACCACAAAAGACTTCGCGCTGCCCGCGCTCTTTAATAATTGGCAACACTTGCCGTTCGACAGGCGGGGAAATGACAGCACTCATGCTGGTAGCCCTTGGTTCATTTGGCGTTTTTCCTGTAAGCGTGCGGCCCGTAATTTCAGAATAAATTGCCCAGCATTAATAACATACGTGAAATAAGCCGCCAAAGCTAAATACATTAATTCCTGCTCTGTTAATAAGCCCATCATTAAGCACACAACATAAGCAGTATGAAGGGCAATGACCAACATGCTAAATACATCTTCCCAATAAAATGCTTTAGCAAAGAGATATTTACCAAAGACCACCTTCTCCCAAATACAGCCCGTTACCATGATGGTATAAAGACAAAAAGTTTTTATTAATACCGAAATATTAGCTGCATCTTCTCCAGAACCAGTCATTAAAAACCGCACCACCAGATACAGGCTAACCAGAAAAACGACGAATTGAACTGGCGCCAATAAGCCCTGCACTAAAGTCCATTTAGTGCGGTCCCGCCTCAGCCGTTGGGCAGGGGTATAGAGGGGTTCATAAGTTCTTGCCATGACGCTTAACCAGGGGCTTCCATTGCTCAATGTGTAAACAAAAGTTTACGCTTTTTCTGTTTTTTAGCCCACTAGGTATCTACCCCTAGTTGATGTAAATAAAATTTGACAGTTGGGCTCTTAATTGCGTAATCTATGGGTATAGCGCACAAGTCTTGGACGGACTCAAGCTTAAATAATTGTTGCGGTGCAATATTTTCACCTCAATGACTGGAGTTTATGTGGATGCACTCAATCGACCTTTACCAACATGTGAAATGTCCACGGCTTCCGATCTTGCGCCAAATGCACTGCAAAAAAACCGGCGTGCTAAACCCAGTTATCTCAAGATGGTGGTTGAAAAAAAGGTATTACCCCGTTTATTGGCCGATCATGCAAATATTAAAAAGTTAAAACTAGAAAATATTACCCAATTGCCGCGGCATGTTTCTGCTCATGAAATTAGTCAGTTTTCGATCTTATTACTAACTACTTCCTATAACGAGTGTCGTGATTACGCTTTACGCTTATGTCATTCGGGTTGCTCAATTAATGAAATTTACTATAGCTTAGCGGTTGATGCGGCAAGAAATTTAGAGTACCTCTGGGAGGTTGACGCCTGTACGTTTGGCTCAACAACTATAGCAATCGGTCATTTGCAAGCTATTTTGCGTGAGCTTAATCCGCTTTTTCATACGCAAGCAGACCTTCACTATCAAACTAAAGGTCATGCCTTTGCCTTTGCAATGCCTCATTCGCAACATACGCTAGGCGTATTTCTGTTAGCTGAAAACCTGATTCAACATGGCTGGAATGTTTTAGCAGCGCCTAAAATTAGTAAAGCAGAAATTCTAGATACTGTTAAAGGGGCTTTTTTCCATTTTGTTGCTATTTCCATCTCCACCTTTAAGCATTGGGATGAGCTAGAGAAAATGATCCCACTCATTCGTAGTCAATCTTTAAACCCTCAATTACACATTATGGTTGGCGGTGCACTTTTTAGAGCGCAGCCCCAATTACTTGATCAATCGAGTGCCGATAGCTGCACTAGTGATCTTGATGAAGCCATTAAAACGGCGGCAAGCCTAGTAAAATAGTGGGTTAAATCAGTCCACCAAGGCATGTCTTGTCGTCATCAACCCTAAATCCCCTCCTTCATATTGGCTCGCTCGCGCCACAGGAGGTAGCAACGGTCATTCAAGCTGGGTCAGATCTAGCGATTGTGATGGATGAGCAAGGCATCATTCTAGGTTTGGCCTTCGGCAATTCTGAGCTCTACAGTAAAAATCTTCAAGCTTGGGTAGGACAAAACTGGGAAGACACAGTTTCGATCGAAAGTCGTATTAAAGTTAAAACTCTACTTAAAGACGCAAAAGAAACGGGCACTTCACGACTGCGACAAATCAATATTGCTATTCCTGGGGCCACTGATTTGCCATTTCTCTGTGCCACTATTTATTTACCCAGTAGTCGGCGAATTGTGGCTTTGTACCGAGATTTGCGTGAGGTATCTTTATTACAGCAACGCTTAATTGATGCCCAACAAACTATCGAGCTCGACCATGCGCGTCTGCGGGAAATGGAAACGCGTAATCGTATTTTATTTGAAATTGCCTCTAGTGAAAATATTGTTATAGATAGTATTCATTTTAAAATTTTAGAAGCAAATGCTCGGTTTGTTGAAATTGTGGGGGAACCCATAAAAAAAATTATTGGAAAATCTTTTCTTGATTACTTGGCTAAAAAAGATCTTGATGCCGTACGTACGGCCTTAACCAAAGCTAGCTATGGTAGCGAAAAAATTGAATTCAATGCAACTTTTAATAGCAGTAATGTATTTTTAATTGCAGCGCCCTTTCGAAGCGCAAATCAATCCTTAATTTTGATCACCATGAAGACAGTACAAGATACTGAAATTGCTGGAATTAATAGTAGTCAAGCGCTCGCTTTATTTGCCTTGGAAAATTCAGCTGATGCTTTTGTGGTTACCAATTTACAGGGCATGATTATGAGTACTAATCATGCTTTTCGTAAAATGATTATGGTCGAAAAGCCAGAGCAGCTACTCCATGAATCGCTGGAGATTTGGCTCGAACGGGCCAGCATTGATTTAAAGGTGATGCTATCTAATTTACAAGCAGAACGAACTATTAAATTATTCGCAACTGCCATTCGTGATGCCTTTGGAACTTTTCATCCTGTTGAAATATCTGCGTCTGCTATGGCTAGCCCCAAAACCTGTATCGGCTTCTCAATACGCGAGGTTGGCTCCCGCATTCGGCCCCAATATCAAGTTGGTGAAGGTATCTCGCGGTCGAATGAAGAGTTAACCCAACTAGTTGGTCGCCTACCATTAAAAGAAATTCTGAATGAAACTACCGATTTAATTGAAGAGTTATGTATTAAGGCTGCGCTTGATTTATCACGAGGTAATCGCGTAGCTGCTTCTGAAATGCTTGGCTTATCGCGCCAAAGTCTTTATATCAAACTGAGAAAATTTGGTCTTAATGACGGCTCTAAAGAGAATGATTTGGAGCAATAAGTGTCCAATCTAATGGGTGCACCAGTGGCAATCATGGCTTTAGTCAAAATCGCTGAAGATGCAAAATTGAGCGGTATTGCCAAGCTAATGTTTGGCCGTTATCAACTTGGGTCTGTACCTGGCTTACAACTAATTAAATACTTAGGATCAGGGGTGAATGGGGGCTTCTCAGTAAAGCCAAGCGCCCTTCATCAAGGTATTTTTGCGGCTTTTAATAACCAACAAGAAGCCGAACAATTTTTACATGGGTCGGCATTATTGCATTGGTATCGTGATCATGCCGATGATTTTTTTACTACGCAATTGCAGACCTACTCTTGCAAGGGCAGTTGGGGGGGTAAGTCGCTGCCAATTTATGATGCCCAAATTCCAACAGGGGCTATTGCCTCACTCACCCGAGCTTCGATTAAACCTTGGTATGCACAACAATTTTGGAGCAAAGCGCCGCCTGCTGAAACCGAGCTAAAACACACTTCAGGTTGTCTTCTGGCGGCGGGAGTAGGTGAGGCGCCACTCTTAAGGCAGGCTACCTTTACGATTTGGGAATCTGAAGTTGCTATGAATGACTATGCCCGCTCAGGCAGTCATTTAAAAGCGATTCAAGCAGCCCATCTTCATCATTACTTTTCTGAATCGATGTTTGCCCGCTTTAAGCCGATCAACCCTCAAGGTAGCTGGGGCGGTCACGCGTTTGGATAAGTCAACAGTTATTGTTGTTGGTGGTGGAATCGGTGGCCTTGCTAGCGCCTTAGCACTAGCTTGTGCTGGGCTTGAAGTGACGGTGATTGAAAAGGAATCCTCCTTAGGTGGAAAAATTCGGCAGATTCAAGCCGGTGAGCAAGCGATCGATTCAGGCCCTACTGTTTTCACCATGCGCTGGGTATTTGACGAGCTTTTTCGTCAAGCCGGCACCAGCCTAGAAGATGAAATGCAGATTTCACCTTTAGCTGTTTTAGCTCGCCATGCATGGAGTAAAGATGAGATGCTTGATTTATTTGCCGACCGCATGCAATCAGCTGAAGCTATTGCACAATTTTCTTCGCGAGCCGAAGCAAACCGCTTTCTTGATTTTTGTAGTCAAGCTAGCCAACTGTATCAGGCCTTAAAAAAACCATACATGCTTTCTGGGCGGCCAAGCATGAGCAGTATGATGGCTAGCTTAGGGACTTCGGGTTCAAAGGTATTATTTGATATTGGCTTGTTTAGCAATCTCTGGAAAACTTTAGGTCGCTACTTTCATGATCCGCGTTTGCGTCAGCTCTTTGGGCGCTATGCCACATATTGTGGCTCCTCTCCTTTTGAGGCTCCTGCTACTTTAATGCTCATTGCCGAAGTAGAAATGCAAGGCGTCTGGAGCGTCGCCGGTGGTATGTCTACTTTAGTGAAGACCCTACAACGACTTGCAGAACAAAAAGGGGTGCGTTTCATAACAGGTCATCCATGTACTGAAATTTTATTGAATAATCGACGCGTCTGCGGTGTACGTCTTGATAATGATGACGTTCATTACGCCCATTCGATTATTTTTAATGGCGACGCCCGAGCGCTTCAAGTGGGCTTATTGGGTGCGGGACTGAAAAATGCTAGCACGATTGATCGCCAGGCGACACCATCACTCTCCGCCTTAACTTGGTCGATGGTAGCTAAACCCAAAGGATTTCCGCTTCTACGGCATACTGTCTTTTTTAATGCAAACTATCAAGCTGAATTCGATGACATTTTTCTTCGCCAGCAGTTGCCTCAACAGCCAACAGTTTATATTTGCGCGCAAGATCAAACCGATGTCCATCTTGATTATCCCCATGAACAAGGTATCTTTTGCTTAGTCAATGCGCCAGCACACCTAAGCCCGCGACCCGAACTCACTACCGAGGAGATTGAAGCATGCGAAAGTCAGGCATTCGCTTTATTAAAACAATGTGGTCTCGAGCTCAATCCCAATTTCAACACGGTAACGCGTACTTCGCCGCATACCTTCAGTCAGTTATTTCCGGCAACGGGTGGAGCACTCTATGGAACAGCCAGCCATGGTTGGATGGGCGTCTTCAAACGGCCTGCCGCGCAGAGCACTATTCCGGGCCTTTATCTAACGGGGGGGAGCGTCCATCCAGGGGCGGGAGTGCCCATGGCCGCCCTATCGGGACGCATGGCGGCCGCAACCCTGATGGGTCACCTCGGTTTGATCAAGCCCTCGGGAAAGGAGCTTATCTCTGGTGGTATCTCGATGCCCTGAGCGATGATCGCCAACATGGCATTGTCATTATTGCTTTTGTAGGCAGTGTTTTTTCACCCTACTATGCGAAAGCCCATAAAAAAACGGGGCAAGGCGATCCTGAAAATCACTGCACGCTAAATGTCGCAATTTATTCGCCAGGAAAAAAGCGTTGGACTATGACCGAAAGAAGTGCGCGCAGTGCATGCCGCAGCGCTAATGAGTTTGTCATTGGCCCAAGCTCATTACGCTGGGATAAAGATTGCCTCACCATTGAAATCAGAGAACGGGCAGTGCCCTTTGGTCAAGCTGTTCGTGGCACAGTTCGAATCTATCCAGAACAACTGTTTAATTTTTCAACTGCCCTTGATGATCAAGGTCGTCATCGCTGGGGGCCGCTTGCCCCAAGAGCACGCGTCCAGGTTGAACTGAGTAAGCCTGATTTACATTGGCAAGGCAATGGGTATTTAGATTCCAATGAAGGCGATGGCCCGCTAGCACCCGATTTTCATGAGTGGGATTGGTCGCGCGCCGAATTGAGTGGCAAACGTACTGCAGTCATATATGATGTGCGCCAAAAAAATGGGGTGGAAAAATTGCACGCTCTCCTCTTCCATCCAGATGGTCGCGTTGAACCCTTTGTGCCACCCCCACGGCAAACTCTACCCAAAACTGCTTGGCAAATTCAACGACAGATGCGCAATGCTGATCAGCCTTCATTGAAATTAATACAAACCCTAGAAGATACGCCGTTTTATGCTCGTTCGATTTTGTCTTCAGAGTTATTAGGCGAGCCAGTGATTTCATTTCATGAAACCCTCAATGTGCCTCGCTTCGCCTCACCAATTGTGCAATGGATGTTAGCTTGGCGAATGCCGCGAATACGCTAAAAATGCAGTCATTAGATAATTAGGCAGCCATTTTTTGTGCTGCTACTGCTACCTTCGCTTGCTCACGACGCCGCATTTCAACCCGCTCTAATAAATTCACCACCCAAACGATACGTTCGTGAATTGAACCACCATAATGAGGTTGATGCGGTGCTTTAATAACTGCTTGAATTAAATATTGACTTGCAGGATGTGCTGGAATGAAGCGTTTGCTCCAATTGCGCTTAGCAGTAACTAACATCGCGCGACTTAATAGATGCATTTTTTTCTGGCTCGATACAATCGCACGTAGGGCTATAGAATTCAACTGGTTTTGTTCTATTTGACGGCCAATTTCAGCATAAATTAAGCGCGCTGCTTGAATTGCTGGGCGGCAATCCCAGGGTAGGTTAGTTATACCAATTTCGGCTTGCTCGTATAAAGCATCTGCTTGCTTTAAGAGGCGCTCGACTACTCTGGCAATGGCAGGATTAAATTGGGGATTTTTAAGCCATTGATCGGGATCAATTCCTTCTTCTACCAACCAACTACGCGGCAAATATAAGCGGCCATTGCGCGCATCTTCGCCAACGTCACGCGCGATATTAGTTAGTTGCATTGCCAAACCAAGATCACAAGCACGGGCTATGATTGCTGGATCACGCTTGCCCATCAGCAGGCACATCATCGCCCCAACTGAACCAGCAACGCGTGCGCAATAATCTAATAAAGCATCCAGAGTGACGTACTGGCGATGTTGGCTATCCCATTCATAACCCTCAATGAGTGCTTGTAATAATTCTTGGGGAATATCGTAATAACGGACTACTTCAGCTAAGGCCCGATCAGCCGCTTGATAGTCTGGCTTACCTTGATAAATACGCTCTAAGCGCTTACATAAGCCCACAATAGCATCGGGTTTTGCATCAATCGCATCGGCAATATCATCCGTCAGACGACAAAAGGCATAGAGTGCGATGGCTGGGTCGCGTACCCGTTTGGGCAAAAGACGTGATGCAGCAAAAAATGATTTTGAGCCAACTCGCATCGTTTCAGTGCACTGGGCAACATCGTTACTAAATTGACTCATCCAGCATTCTCCTTTAAAGGCTGCAAACTTTAGGTGGTTGATGAATAGCCTTTGGTACAACCGACATCAAGGCTTTAGCAGAAGATAAAACCCCAGGAATGCCTGCGCCAGGATGCGTACCTGCGCCCACCATAAAAAGTCCCTGTACATCTTCGCTGCGATTGTGGGGTCTAAACCAAGCACTTTGTAGCAAGAGTGGCTCGAAACCAAAGGCCGCACCTTTTACTGACAGTAAGCGATCTTGAAAATCTTGCGGCGTCATACAAAAAGAGGTTTTAAGATGCGCTTGAAACCCTGGCATGACTGTGGCCTCTAAATAATCAGCAATTTTTTGACGATACGTTTCTGCATATGCCTGCCAATCGGTACCGCTATCTAAATTCGGAACCGGTGATAAAACATAAAAAGTATCACAACCCATCGGACCTAAAGAGGGATCCGTAGCAGTGGGTCGATGCAAATAAAGACTAAAGTCGTCAGCTAATATTTTGCGTTTAAAAATATCCGTTAATAATTCTTTATACCGCTTACCCAATAAAATCATATGATGTGGAATATCGTGATACTGTCGATCAATGCCAAAATACCAAACAAATAAACTCATTGAATACTTGCTTTTCATTACTTTCTGATCAGTCCATACCCGACGGTGTTCGGGATCAATTAATTTTTGATAAGTCCATGCCGCGTCGGCATTCGAAACGACGATATCAGCAGCTATAAAACTGCCATCAGCCGTAGTGATACCAGTTGCCTGGCCATTTTTTACGACAATTTTCTTCACTTCAGTATTGCATTCAATCTCGACGCCCTGATCGCGTAATAGCCTAACTAAGCCCTGAATAATTGCGCCAGTACCACCCATTGCTGAAAAAACTCCATGCCTTCTTTCAAGTGAATTAATTAAGGCATACACGGCTGTTACAGAAAATGGATTACCGCCAATTAATAGTGGGTGAAAACTCATTACTTGACGTAATTTCGGGTTTTTAAAATACCGCGCTACCAACGTATAAATACTTTCCCATGCTTTCATGCGCATCATAGATGGAATGGCGGCAAGTAAATCTTTCAGCGAATCAAAAGCGACTGAACTTAAATCTTCAAAACCCAACTTATAGCATTTCTCAGCCTCTTGAAGAAACTGATCAAATCCCACCAAATCTTCAGGCGCAAACTTGGCGACCTCTTGACGCATTTGCGCTAAGTTACCGGTGTAATCAAAGTAGGTACCATCGTCAAAACGAATCCGATAAAACGGGTCCATTAAACGTAAATCAACATCGTCACTCAATTTTTCGCCACATAGCTCCCAGAGCTCTTCCAATAAAAATGGCGCTGTAATAATCGTGGGGCCGGCATCAAAAGTAAAGCCATCTTTTTTAAAGACCGACGCTCTACCACCTGGCGCAGCCAGTTTCTCAATAACCCGTACCCGATAGCCATGATGAGCTAAGCGAATTGCCGCAGCTAAACCACCAAAACCGCTGCCAATGACTAAGGCAACGGGTCTAGTGTCATCATGAATAACCGTCTTTTTCAACATAAATACGAGTAGTCTTACGGTCTACCGTAAGACTATTTCACCGAAGTATTGCTTACACTGGCAGCCGCTGCTGCAGTAGTTATGCCACTGCCACGTAAGTAAGGGTAATCAGTCAACATCGAAACACCGTACAAAGGCTTGTACGCACCCTGATGACAAGTGCCACAATTTGCCTTGGCAACATCGCCAGTTGGACCCAAGCGATGGGCTGGAAATACCTTGGTTAGCGGGACCATAAAATTATTATTAATATCACGCGCCATACGAATTCCATACCAAGCAGTTGAGCGCTGTGGCGGGCTTTCTTCCCAGCTAGCAATAGCGCGCGTGTTATGGCAATAAGTGCAATTTACTCCCAATGACTTCGACATATGAATCATCAGACCAAAGGTCTTTTCTGTCTCTTTAATATTGCGCTTGTTATTGGTACGCAAAGCGGTATCACCCTCGACCCGAATCATGCTGTCCTTTAACAAAAATGGTGTAAATGGATCATAGGGCAAACTAGAAAGCCCAACTGATTGACTTGGCGTATTTTGGCCGTCTTTATTACCTAACCAACCATTACCCTGCTTTTGTTCGGGGGCAGTAAACCATACTTGCTGAGGAATATTATTCCCCCGGTGACAGGTATAGCATGTCACACCGGTTTGCTTAACGTGGCTTTGCCAATCACCGTTAATCCGTTGGTTCATTTGAATCATGCGACGTGCAACGACCTTGGTGTACTTACTATCATCAGCAAAATTTTCAACATTGTGGCAATAAGCACAGCCTTGTTGTGGTGATACCCAACTCGTCATCGAAACCATAAAGGTTGTAAATTGCGCGGTACTTAAATTCCCTAAGACTTTGACATTTTTATATGCAGTGGCTGCCTTGGGTCCATCTGCTGGCACTGGATAAGAAGCGGGTACCACATTGTTAGCGGCTTGCGCAGCCAAGGTACGAGGGTTATATATTTCATCCATTCCGGTGCCGCGATAGCCATGCTGCACACCTTCTATTGGAGGTCGCTCACAACCTACTAAGACCAGCATGCTACACAGCAATAGCAGCAGACTGAGTTTGGCATAAATAATCTTCATGGTTTCATCCCCTGCATTGGAATTTGTGGCACTGGTGGTGGTGGCGCGACAAATGTACTGGCAGGATCAACCGTAATGCCCCCAAAAACATTCGGGTAGGCTGGGGCCACATGGTGTTTTACTGCCCACAAGTACCAGTTATCGACAACCGTGCCGGTTAAAAGAATACCAATGCCGCCGACTAATGGCGTGAGCACTGCAAACCACCAAGCCCAACGATGAATTGATTCCATGGTGGCGTTAAAGCCCATCGTCCAGCGCCAAAATAAAGCCGCTCTTTCTGAGGCAGTACCACGATCAACGATCTGCTCTATTTCACGCTCGCCGCCAAAACGGGACACAGCCAAAATTGTTCCCGCGTGCATCGCAAATAACAGCACCGAGCCATAGAGGAAGGCAATTGAAAGCATGTGGAACGGGTTATAAAACAAATTACCATAACGTAAAGAAAAAGCGGCAGTCCAATCGAGGTGCGAGAAGACGCCAAATGGCACGCCCTCGCTCCAGCTTCCCATCAGTAATGGCCGTAAAAATCCTAAAACTAAAAAGAGCCAAATAGCCGCTAAAAATCCCCAAGCCACATGTGTTCCCATGCCTAATGCAACTGCACGCCGATAGGTGCGCAACCACCATAATAAAATTGCAAGGGTCAAAAAGAAACCGGCCATCATCCACCAACCACCTTCAGCTAAAGGCATAAATAATTTCAAGCCATATTTAGGATGGGGTGGATCCAAAGAAAGCCAAAATAATTGCTTAACAAACTGAATCGGACTCCAATTCACTGAGGCCAGCATATTCCAGCCCATGATTTGAATTGCAATAGTGCCAAAAAATAAGGAAGCTATTCCGAGCCAACCCAAATAAATCGGACCAATTTGGGCGTTACCAAGACGCCCTATTAAATGAAATAAGAAGGGTTTACCGATACGATTCCGTTGCTCATATCGATCTAAGGGTATGCCGTGATGAATGGGACCAACGACCTGCACTTGGGTAAAGAGATTTTGATATTCCATATTGTTTTTCCCTTAGGCCTATCGCCAAATTGGTAAATTCAACCACCAACCCCACCATTCTGGCCAACCACGAGTCCAAAATGGGCCGCTAATTACAATACAAACGGCACTCCAAAATACTGCCGCCAAGGCCAAGAACAAACCAAGGCGATGAATTCCAAGGGTCCCAACCGAGTAACCAATAAAATCCCTAAAAAAAGTATCTTCGTGTTCTGGTGTCTTAACTGGTTGTCCTTTTTGCGGATTAGTAGAAGACAAAACTAAACCACCATGCATACATAAAGCTAAGGTAGTCGTAAAAAATAATGTCACCGCAATCATGTGTGCAGGGTTGTAATGAAAATGTAGATATTGATAACCTGTGTTTGAAACCCAATCAAGATGGCTCAAAATGCCATATGGAAAACCATAACCCCAGGCGCCCATTAATACTGGGCGGATCACAACCAAAGTGAAATAAGCAAAAACTGCCATCAGATAAGCAAAGGGGACATGCAAGCCCATCCCTAATTTGCGACAGATTTCAATTTCGCGCAAAGCCCACGAACCAAATGCACCCAGCGCACAAATCGTAACCAGTTGCCACAGACCGCCTTCCATCAAGGGAGCGAAATGCAAACCGTATTTCAGGTCGGGCGGGGCAATATTAATTTGCCACAGATTCCAAGTGGGTCCTTGAGATGCTCCCCATAAAATCATTGCCGTTCCAAGAAAGGCAAAAAATACGGTGGTAATACCAAAAAAACCAACGTAAAAGGGGCCGACCCAAAAGTCAAAAAGGTCGCCACCAATTAAAGTGCCCCCACGAACTCGGTACTTTCTCTCAAAACTCAGCATTGCCATTTTTACTTCCCCCCTTCTAGGAATTCAGATAAGACAAGGCTTAAGCTTCTTGTCTTATCTGTCTTCGTTCGCATACAGCAATTACTTCCCAGCAGGTACAGCTGGTGGTGTTGCAGAACCTGCAGATTCAGCAGCCTTGAACTGAGCCTGGTTCATGCCATCCAACCAGTTATAGCGCACAGTACTAAGCAGGATTAAATGAATCATGGCGGCTAATCCAAACAGAAAAATTCCTTGAATTACCATAGCGCGCAATGGGTCATATAGTTTCCATATTCTCCACATACTTTTCTCCTAAGTTAAATACGACATAAAGCTATATACCGCTGTACTTGCATCCCGTGCCACAGAATGCTTCCCTTCTTCAATTGGTAGCCAAGAGCTCCATTGTTTAGGCAAAAATTTTGCTGATAGGCAAATTACAAAAAACACCATAAAGCCTGAGAAAAAAATTGCTTTAAATTGCAAAGAATTCTTTTCCAGAAAATCCTGATCGGTATTCTCTAAAGTGATATTTTTCATATGTATACCTCCCGCTAATTTCTGCTTAATGGAACCAAGGACGCCAAGCCCACACCAAAATGTGTGCAACCACTGCAACTGCTACAAACCCAACTAGGCCTTGGACATAAAACTGATTGAATTCCTTGGCTTCGTCGTCGGTGAGACCAGAGATTGAGTCTGTTCTGTTATCACTCATACGAGATCACTCCTTAAAATGGCCTTTCGACCGTTACCGCGCAAAGCCCGCGCGCCATGGGCAGATGGCTTACTGCTGCCAAATTTTGGAAAGCGGATGGGGTTCAGCTTCATACTGTTTCTCCCACTGAAATTTCTGGGCAAGAGATGCGCACCCGCTCTAAAGTAATCTGTTCTTCATTAGCTGTTTCAGCAGCCCGCTCAACTCGATCACGCAATAATTTCGCCGCTGAAATTTGCACTAATACCGGCTGGGCTTGGACATAATCGGCAACGGCTTTTTGAGCGTCTGCTGCCCATTGCAAATTAGCCAATAACTTTTGCCGTACCAAGGTGGCGTCAACCTTATCCATCTCAGTAGCTAAAGGAATAATATGAAATAGTGCATCAAATAAACCATTGCAAAATTCTTGAATTAGGTAGGTTGCGCCGGCATAACCCATAAAAGGCGTACCTGTATGGCGGCGAATTAATGCTCCCGGATATGAGGCGGGAATAAACGTGGCCTTTGAACCAATTTCACTTAAATACATGCGCTCGTTGTAACTACCATACATAATCAGCGGCGTTTTTTCTTTGGTCAATTTCCGCACTTCTTCATTATTCGTTTTTTCACCAGGTTTACGCGCCACGGCAAAATTACAGGGCATCCCCATTTCGTCTTCAAAGAAATGGCGAATGCCACGAGAATAGGTCTCGTTCGCTACTACCGCAAAACTAGCCGTGCCAAAAAAATCTTGTGTAACCGAGCGCCACAAATCCCAAATAGGTTTAATCGTTGTGTGCTTCTCCCGTTCAATAAAAGGCTCGGGATCCAACCCAAGATGCTCACCTAGAGTACGTAAAAATTGAGTCGTGCTATGCAAACCAATGGGGGCTTGTAAATACGGACGATCTAAGGCCTCACATAACATCCGTCCAAACTCGCGATACATACAAATATTCACATCAGCATCAACTAAGCGCGCGACATCGGCCAGATGACCACCTAAAGGAAAAACCAAATTAATTTCAGCGCCAATACCTTCTACTAAGCGGCGAATTTCAGCTAAATCGCTTGGCATGTTGAAAGTGCCGTAACAAGGGCCAATAATATTGACGCGGGGTTTTTCGCCAGATTTTTTAGGTGGGCGGGTGGGGACCGTCTTGATGCCGTACTCACTCCACAACCAAAACATCGCACGATTCGCGCATTGCCACTGATCCTCATCAATCGTCCGCGGCAAGAAGCGTTGAATATTAGTGCCTTCTGGCGTTACTCCACCACCAATCATTTCGGCAATCGAGCCAGTAACAACCACTGCAGGTAAATCGGGGTCTAAGGTTGCATGAGCCCGTTTCATTGCACCTTCTGTACCTTCTCGTCCCAATTGTTCTTCGGCTAAACCGGTTACTACAATAGGTAACTCATGGGGTGGCAAGGCATCGGTGTAATGCAATACTGAGGTGACTGGTAAATTTTCACACCCAACTGGTCCATCAATGACAACTTGCAAACCTTTAATGGACGTAAAAACATAGACAGCGCCCCAATATCCGCCAGCACGGTCGTGATCAATGACAAACATTACATCATCTCCTCAGCTTTGCGCTTCTTGATTTTTTTCTCGAGCTTACGGCGGGTTTCTGCTTTGAACTCGGGGCGATCTACCGGCACATCCTCCCAAACTCCGGCTGCATAGCCACTTCCCACATTGCCAAAAAAAGCTTTCATCTCATCAAAGCGAGTTTGATTCTTGAGGGCTGCGTTAATCACTTGTGCTAATGACCCCGCACCAGCGGGTCCCATTAAGGGCCGTGCAGAAATTAAATTGGTGAAATATAAAGCGGGAATAGAGGCTTGTTTAGCAGCCTGCACTACCGGAGTCGTGCCAATCGCTAAATCTGGTTGGTACTCAGCCATCGCCGCTAAATCTTGCTCAAGTGACGCGCGAAACACTACTTGCACCCCTTTTGCCTCGAGCCACTCGAGGTCAGCTTGACTCCATTCTGTTCGCGGACAGGCAGAACCAACGTAGCGCACCTCGGCTCCACTTTCTATGAGTAAGCGGGCAACTAATAATTCCGAGCCTTCATAACCACTGACGTTAATGCGTCCTTTAATTGGTGCTGCGCCGAGCACACCTTTAATAGCGGGTAAAAATTTATTTTGTGCAGCAGCAATTTTTTCAGCGCTGGTATTCGTTGCCGCACCAATTGCCGCCAACCAATTTGCAGTACCTTCATAGCCTACTGGGGCTGAACCCACAATGGGTCGACCCGCCGCTTGAAATTCACGAATACTAGCGGTGTAAAAGGGATGAATCGCCCCAACGACTGCACAATCAAGGGCTTGGTATAACTCACGCCATTCGCGAGTAGGCACGGTAGCGCCGACAGCCAAATCCATTGGATCTAGCAACATGCCGATTACGGCGGGATCAGCCGGAAACATTTCACCTAATAAAGTGACAGTGGGTTTGGTCTGTTTACCTGAGCGTGGTGCTGGTACCGGTCCAGCGAGAATTTCATTACGTGCATATTGCAACATCGCCCCAGCCAAAACATCTTTTGCTTCAGCATGGGTTGGCACACCAAAACCTGGGACGTCAATACCAATAATGCGTACGCCATTAATCTCTTTGGGTAGCAATTGCAATGGCACGCCACTAGCAGTGGGCACGCATAAATTAATAATCACAATGGCATCATATTTATCGGGGTCAGCTTCTTTGTAAACCGCCTCGCGAATATCTTCAAACAACTTACCCGTGACTAATGATTCTGAATTAAATGGCACATACCCCACGCTACGCCGCGCGCCGTAAAAATGCGATGTAAACGTTAAGCCATAAACACAGCATGCTGATCCTGATAGGATCGTTGCGGTTCGCCGCATTCTTAGACCCACTCTTAAAGAACCAAATGCGGGGCACATACTTTGGGGCTGGTCGTGTGGTCCCTTTGGGTAATCTTTTTCATACTGCTGCAAAATTGCTGTTTTACCTGCCGCGCGTGCAGCTACATTCATCTGCTCCTTGCCAGCATGACAGCCCACACCATCGCCTAAAGCTGGATCGACAAGCAGCTTTTCTGGCACGATTGGAATAGTTGCGGTAGTCATCTGCGGCTCAATATTTAAGCTTGGTCGTAAATTACTTCGAGGGTTTCTTTAATGACGGCATCTTTACCCATCATGTCTTTTACCGTTGCTGGCTCAAGCACAAAATCACGACCGGTAATGTCGGCCGAGAAAAGTCCGAGTAAATCATCTTGACTTAATGGCTTGGGCCTTACGGGCGGCGCTGTGGCAACATTGCTAGCCAACTCTTCAAAAAGAGGACCCCACTGGGTACCTGGGCGACCGATAATTTCATAGCTTGCACTTTTACGGCGAATATCATCATCGGCTGGAATAGCTGCCAACACCGGTATACCTGCTTTTTCGGCAAAGGCTTGGGCTTCACCCGTATGATCATCTTTATTAATCACCATACCCGCTACACCTACGTTCCCGCCGAGCTTGCGGAAATATTCCACCGCTGAACAGACATTATTAGCGACATATAACGATTGCAAATCATTGCTAGCCACGACGATAACTTTCTGACACATATCGCGTGCAATCGGCAAGCCAAAGCCACCACAAACCACATCGCCTAAAAAATCAAGGAGAACAAAATCAAAACCCCAGTCATGAAAGCCTAATTTTTCAAGCGTTTCAAAACCATGAATGATGCCGCGGCCACCGCAGCCCCGCCCTACCTCTGGCCCACCTAATTCCATCGCGTAGACTCCATCGCGCTTAAAACAAACATCGCCAATAGCTACCGCATCACCCGATAATTTCTTTTTTGATGATGTCTCAATAATGGTTGGGCAAGCTTTTCCGCCAAACAAGAGCGAGGTGGTATCACTCTTTGGATCACAACCAATGAGTAAAACTTTTTTACCCTGCTGGGCCATCATGTATGACAAATTGGCTAAGGTAAAACTTTTCCCAATGCCCCCTTTACCGTAAATAGCAATAATTTGGGTTTCTTTGGTAATGGGTCCAGTTGAAACCGCATCAGGCTCAATTGCGGCTTCTTTTTTCAAATTCATAAATTGAATGGTTGCCTCGCTTGGAATGCCGTCGATTTTTACTTTTGTCGGTGCGTTCATTGTCGTGTTCTCCAATCTAAAACCATTTTTAAACAATCTTTGTGATGAAATGCGGTCCGGTAAGCTTCAGCAGCATCTTGGGGGCTCGCGCGGTGCGTTATTAGATCGGCCAACGACAAGTTGCCAGACTCAACTAGCTGATGAATTGCTGTTAAGTCGCTTGGTTGCCACTGTGCGGCAATACGAATACGAGCCTCACGCATAAAGGCGGCAGGAAAGGCAAAGGTGATGGTGTCATAAAAACCGGCTAAAACAATTTCGCCGCCCGGCGCCAAGTGACTCACTAAGTTATCAAGTAGTTTGGCATCACCACTCACATCGACAATTGTTTTATATTTCGCTGCTGCACAGGTCTGTGGATCAACAACTTGGTAGCCTACTGCACCCTCACGTCGCTGCGCATCAATCTCCCAAACCACAGGTTGTTTACCCGCTAGTACAGCAAGTCGCGCTAGTAAACGGCCGAGCACGCCATGACCAACAATTAAATCGGGTTGCTCATTACCAAGACCTGCAGTCACATGATAGGCAGTAGCAGCCAAAGCATACAAAATTACTTCTTCACCAACATTTTCTGCAACTGCTACTGCGCGCTTGGCTGGCACAATTAAGCGCGATGCAGCGCCACCGAATAGCCCCCGCACCGCTACGAAACAGCTTGATCCAGGGATAAAAACCCGTTGGCCAAGTGCAAAGCGTTGTTGATCATCGGCCTGGATGACGCGTCCAACTGACTCGTAACCCGGTACAAGCGGATAACCCATGCCCGGAAAGCTTGGCATTTGCCCAGTCCATAATAATTTTTCTGTCCCGGTGCTGATCCCACTCCATTCGACCTCGACAATAATGTCATCGGTGGTGGCGGGTATGAGATCTAACTCACTTAAACAGATGTTCTCCGGCTTTTCGAGCACAATTGCTGTAGTTTTAAGGAGCGCGTTCATTGAGTTATTAAGTAAGCCCAGTTGACAATTAAATGTGTAAACATTTATTTACATATTAACCAACTTTCCTAATAAAACGCTAGCTTTGTTCTCTAGGTGTTTTCACTAGTTTTAAGGCTTTTGGGGTTTTGTGCAGTGCAATATTTGCGCATTTAGCGGAATTGCGCTGGGTAGTAAACGAATTGCCTCAAACCCAGCCTCTGCCAAGAGGTTTTTAATTTCCACTTGCGAACGCGGGCGCCCCCTGCCCATGGCTAATAAATAAAAGCCAAAATAGGCATCTCCCATCTTTAACTGGCCGGGCGTGCCCGCCATTGGCTCCGCCAAAAGTAGAGCCCCTCCGGGTATTAATGCATCGTATATGTTGGCAAGCAACTGTTTTACCCTGGTATCGTCATGATCAAAAATGACTCGTATTAAAGTGGCTATGTCAGCACCCTGGGGTAAAGGATCAAAAAAATTACCACCAATCGCTTGGGTGCGAGAACCGAATTGCCTTTGTTTAAATTGCGCATTCGCCAAAGCGGCTACTGCGGGAATATCGAATAGCGTAATTTGTAAATTGGGATATTGTTGTGCTAAATCAAGTGCAAATTTACCCTCTCCACCGCCAATATCGAGTAAGTTTTTGTGCTGCGCAAATGAATAGGCTTCAAGTACTTCAGCACTAACCAAAGGTTGTGTTTGCGACATTAAAGTTGAATAAGCTTGCACCTGGTCGGCCCGCAATTTTTCTGGAGCTAAATTTTGGTCTTGAGATACATATGGCCAATACCCTGCCATTGCTGCGCTTTGATTATCTCCGCGTAACAGGGCAAGCGGATCGGCTAAATCATGATACAAATCAATGTGGTGTTTGATCATATTCATTAACGCCTCATTACCCACTAACGGTGCACCAAGCATACCAAGTGCATATCGATCTGTGCCGCGCCGGGTTAATAAATTCAGTGCCACTGCGGCGTCGAGCAGGCGGCGTAAGCCTGCTTCAGGTAGCGGTATTTCTGCGCATAAATCCCTAAAAGATTTGGCGCCCTGACTTAAAACCTCAAATATATTTACCTGCACGCAGGCTAATAGCACCTGTGAATATACAAAGCCTGCCATTAAATCGAATAGTGCGGCAGCCTGTTTACGAACGATGCCACGGGTTAAGGGAAAACGAGCACTCCAACGTTGAAAACGCGGTGAGGCAATAGTTTGGTTACGCCAGTCAAAAAAATAATCGCGTAGCTGTTTCAAAATCAGCTTGCAATATATTGGCTGTGTATCGGCCTTTGTTCTTCTAAAAACCAATCATCAGGAATTAATCGGGCAGCCTCTTTGGCAACTAAGCTTCGTAATAATTTTTCCCCTTTACAGCTAGGGATCGATTTAATCGCCTTCATCACCAATTGATCAAAATGTTGAATCGCACCAATCACGCCTAGTTCTTTAGTTGAATTCGGGCGATCATGCGCAATATCTTGCCCAGCAGGCTTTCCTGTCAAGCTTTGGTCTGCCATGACATCGCGAATATCGTCAGCTACTTGATAAGCTTCTCCTAACCACTCGCCAAGAGGGCGCCATGTTTCAGCATCAGAACCAGCTGCCTGAGCACCAGCAGCAGTAGCCGCCTCAAACAAAGCTCCCGTTTTAGTTTTTTGATAACGGCTTAAAGAAACTTTACTTTCACACTCCCAGGCCTGTCCAGCTGCAATGCCATTTGGGCTGCCAACACTAGTGGCAACCGTGGTAATCAGTGGCGCTAACCGTAATGGCGAGCGACTGCCGGCCCGCGCAATAACTTCAAAAGCCAAAACAATTAAAGCATCGCCAGCTAATACTGCTAACCGCTCACCGTAAGCCGCATGCACTGAAGGTTGACCCCGCCGAGTTGCTGCATCATCAAAACACGGCAAATCATCATGCACCAAAGAAGCGCAATGAAGTAATTCAATTGCTGCCGCTGCCGCTAATGACAAAGCCGGATCATCGTTGCCACATGCTGCAGCGACTGCTAAACACAATTGGGGGCGAATCCGCGCGCCCCCCGGAAAAATAGCGTGATGGAGGGCCTGCACTAAAGTTGGTGGTGCAAATTTTGAATCGGTTAGTGCCAGCGCTTCATGGAGCTTTAGTTCAATGCCTTGAATCACTGTGATATTTTCTGACATATATACCGCATTACCGTTATGAAGCCCTTAGGATATATACATCTATACTTTAAGGTCAATCATTAATGAGTCAGTAAAAACCCTAGTGAATTCACTTAGCCGTATTCCAAATGATTGGCCAAACCGCACACGAAGTCGCTCTATTGCGGTTGGCACTCTGCTTTGGCACGTACAAATTGCAGGCGATGCTGGGCCCACGATTTTGTTATTACATGGCACTGGTGCCTCAGCACATTCTTGGTCAGAAATAATTAATAAACTTACCGAGCATGCTCGCGTCGTAGTACCCGATTTGCCTGGGCATGCTTTTACCTTGCATGCACCCATCAGCTCGCTTCGTTTAGATAATATGGCGCTTGAGCTCCAAAAATTAATGAAGGCCCTCGCTTTACCGGGCCCCGCTTTGGTAGTTGGCCACTCTGCTGGTGCTTTATTGGCTTTGCGTTATGCCGAAATCAATCCAGAAATTCAGTGCATTATTGGCTTAAATCCCTCTTTAGTGCCACCGCCAGCAAGTTATACCCAGCTTTTTGGGCCACTGTTAAGCCCACTTACGCGCTCATCACTCGCCTCATTTATCTTGGCAAAGTTAGCGGGCGCAAGCTCGATGATTGATCGATTATTGGATTCCACCAATACCATTCTTCCCGAAGCGCGTAGAGTCTTTTATCGTCGCTTATTTTCTCAAACCAATCATGTGCTTGGGGCAATGAATTTTATGGCTGCAGCGGATATTACTGCGGTGCTAAATCAAGCTAAAACATGCCGTGCTAAATTAATTTGGGTGTTAGGAAAAAATGATCTTTGGATTCCTGAGCAGCGTTTGCGGCAGATCATTTCCAGTTACTTTCCACAAGCCACTGTGATTGAGTGGAGTGGCGGTCATCTGATGCATGAATTAGAACCGCAAAAAACGGTTGAGCTTATTTTGCATGAATTATTATTGTTGTAAGGTACGCAAGACTGCTTGTGAAACCGCTTGCGCATTTGCCTGTGGTAGGGGCAAATAGATTGAACCAACTAGCTTGGCAAGCTGCTCACCTTCAACACGAGCTTGTGGCGAAGTATCGATCCACAGCGATTTAATTGCAATTTGTCCTAAATAACGCGCCGCTTGTTCAGCATCCACTTGGGCTTGCGCGCGCCCGGGTACCCCGTTACGACCAATATTGGCTCGGCCATCCGTAAGAAAAACAATTGCCGGAGATAAGCCTTGACGTTGGGCATTTTGCGCCAGTTCGGTAGCCATATAAATTGCTTCAGCTAATGGGGTACCGCCACCACCTGGCATTTCAGCCAAACTGCGTTTAGCGCGAACTAGCGAACGGGTTGGCGGCAAAATAATTTCTGCACCCAAGCCACGAAATGCAATGACAGCTACCTGATCACGCCGAACATAACATTCAGCCAATAAAAGTTCGACTGCGCCCTTGGCTTCAGCTAAGCGATGCATTGCTGCGGAACCCGATGCATCAACTGCAAAGACGGTGAGGGTTTGAGTGCGCTCTTGATAACGTCGCACCCGAAAATCGCTCTTAGTAATAAGAATTGTTTTATGGTTACGAGGTGCTGCCAACAAACTATTTTGTTTTTTTCGCATGGCCTGCCAAGGCGCGGCAGTACGTAAAGTGTCGATTAAAGAAAGTGCTGTGCCAGCCTGCGGATTGCCAGCAATGGAACCCAGCGGTCGACCACGCAGCCGGCCGATTTTTCTTGCCCCAGCTTTCCCGCCAAAACCCTTTTGATTTTGCAGCAAAGGGTCCTTTAATAAGACGCTTAATAAATCGGCTGGAATAGCAGCTTTAGCAGCTTCAAGCAGACTCTCCTTGGTTGGCTCTATTTCTTCCTGCTGATTTTCTGGTGGTGGCATCTCTGGCGTAGATGCGTTATCAAGCGTATTTTCCGGAGCGGCATTTTGTTCGGGAAGTGTGTCAGCTTCCGCTTCATCGAGGATGTCTTCTGCGGGCGCTGGTTCTTCACCCGGCATTTGGGTTGCCCGTGGTGCAATTACCAAGGCTATTGCTTCGCTGAGGTGGCTATCAGCCACCTGCTCAGCACCTTGCATAGTCGCCAAGTAGCAGGCTGTTTTTGCAGCATAGTGCAAAGCCCGAACTGAATGCACACCTAACTGCATAGCAGTTTCAGTGAGAGCAAACCATTGCTCATCGGTGAGCATGGTTTGGGCCGAATTCATGTTTTGAGTTTGAGAACAGAATTGCTCGTCCTGCAATTGCTTGCTGGCATCCAATTCAAAAAGGTTGGCTTCAGTTTCAGCTATATCACGCCAATGAATTTCGTCTAAATTCAGATGAAACGCCAGACGGTCCTGAAGTTTAATATTCGTCCGTTCCTCAGCTTCACTCCCTTCATCTAGGGCAACGATGCCGAATTGGCAGGGCAATACATAGCTTTGTCCATCTCGCTCTAGGCGCAACTGCCCCTGATCTAATGCCATACAGATTCGCGACACGACATGCACATCAACTCGTTCTGCCATTGGCAGCAACAGAATCTGGCCATCGCTATTGGCTAAGATACCGCT
Organism: Polynucleobacter sp. IMCC 29146; assembly: GCF_021395195.1. NCBI lineage: Bacteria > Pseudomonadati > Pseudomonadota > Betaproteobacteria > Burkholderiales > Burkholderiaceae > Polynucleobacter > Polynucleobacter sp. IMCC 29146. The sequence goes on from NZ_JAJVCR010000001.1 coordinate 158,698, forward strand.
TCTGAAGGCGGGCTTACCCGTGTGTAGAGTTGCCTCTAAGTCGAGTCCACCCAATAAATTTTCATCGCTAATACCCAAAGGAATTCGCCGTAAAGGAGTCCTAAGTCCGGCATTGCGTGCCAAGGATTGTAAATAATTAAGCCATTGGTCTCTCACTGGTCCAGCGCGGGCGCGTAAAATAATACCGCCAAAGCCATGGGGATTACTCTGTAGAATTTGCGCTACTAATCGTGCGCGCAACCAAAGCGCCAGACTCATGCAGGAAATACTTCGGCCAAGGCGCGTTTAATCCGAATTGCTGAACTAGCATCATCTAATGGGTTGCGCCTTAAGCGATGTTGTAAAGCAGGCACCGCAATGGCTTTGAGATCGTCTAGGGTGACGGTATTTTTTCCATTTAAAGCCGCAACAGCGCGTGCGGCGCGCAGCAAGGTAAGCTCTCCGCGTAAACCATCCGTACCAAGATGACTACATAAAGTTGCAGCCTGCTCTAATAATTTATCGCTCACCTTCACCAGGGGTAATTTCTTACGCGCCAACTCAAGTGATTTACGAAGAACATCTTCCTGTTCTTGCCATTCTGCAAGAAAAGTAACTGCATTACGCTCAAATGCATCGCGGCGCTTAATAATTGTGACTCGGTCTTGCATATTGGTTGGTGTTTTTACCTCTACTGCCAAGCCAAAGCGATCAAGTAGTTGGGGCCTTAGCTCCCCCTCCTCTGGATTGCCACTGCCGACCAAGACAAATTTAGCTGGATGGCGAATACTTAAGCCTTCACGCTCAACGACATTTTCACCTGAGGCAGCTACGTCGATGAGTAAATCAACTAAATGATCGTCGAGCAAATTGACTTCATCAATATACAGAAAGCCACGATTAGCGCGCGCTAATAAGCCTGGATCAAATGCCTTTTCTCCTAGAGTCAAGGCTTTTTCAATATCTAAGGCACCTACTACCCGATCCTCTGTCGCTCCCAAGGGTAAATCAACCACAGGTACAAGACGTTTAATGGTTTTTAATTGGACTGGCTTACTTTTTTTTCCTGCAATAACTTGGCTCGCGTTAAACGCACTCAGCCTAGCCCGCAAGCCATCACAATAAAAACAGAGTCCTGCAGGTGCCTTGGGATCACAACCATAGGGGCAATCAGCAACGGCATTCATTGGCGGCAATAGAGCAGCCAATGCTCTTACGGCAGTTGATTTTCCAGTGCCGCGATCACCCATGACCAAAACACCACCAATCGTCGGCTCAAGAGCGGCGACCAAAATAGCGCGCTTCATATCCTCTTGCCCAACGATTGCAGAAAACGGATAGTACCGCGCCATACTACTTCTCCTAAAAATAAATATTATGCCGTGGGTTAGGGGTGGGGTACATTAAAATTCACCCATGAAGCAGAATCAGTTTAAATCAGTTATGTTGTGGCTTGTTGGGGTTTGTGCGTTTCTGCTATGCGTGATTCTAATTTGGGCATGGGCCCCCGATAAAAACCGCGCTGACTTAGAAAAAATCTATGCTACCGCACCCAGTGCTTTTATTGAGGTGCTGAATATGCGCGTGCATTACCGTGATGTTGGGCCGCCCGCCTCAATCAAAAGAAAACCACAAACCTTAATCTTTTTGCATGGCTTTGGCTCAAGTTTACAAACTTGGGATGCATGGGTCGCTGCCCTCGCGCAAGATTATCGGGTAGTAAGTCTCGATTTACCTGGCTTTGGCCTCACTGGTGCAAACCCCAGCGCAAACTACTCCGATGCATTTGTGCTGCAATTTTTAGGCGCTTTTGCAGATCAACTCGGAATTCAAAGTGCAGTCTGGATTGGAAACTCAATGGGTGGTCGCTATGCCTGGGAAATGGCCGTAGCGCAGCCTCAGCGTGTAGATAAATTGGTATTAATTTCGCCTGATGGTTTTGCCAGTAAGGGCTTTCAATATGGTCAGAAGCCGAGCATTTCGCCCTTGCTGCATGTCATGCGCTTTTTTTTACCGCAAGCTATTTTAGAAATGAATTTAAAACCTGCTTATGCTAATCCTGCCATCATGGATGAAGCGCTAGCTCAACGTTATTATGATTTAATGCTGGCGCCCGGTGTACGCGCAAGTCTGCTCGAAATCATGCGACAACATGTCTTACAAGACCCCCGCCCACTATTAGGGCAAATTCAAGCACCTACTTTATTACTCTGGGGTGAGCGCGATGGCTTTATTCCGATTCGCAATGCACAAGATTATTTACAGTTGATGCCCAAGGCCAAATTAGTACCTTTGCCCAACATTGGTCATATTCCCCAAGAAGAACAGCCTCAAGAAGGCCTTAAGGCACTCTGGCAGTTTTTAAAATCATAAAGTGCATTTATGCTTCTTTTTAAGCGGCTACTTTAATCCCACTGACGTGTACACCTTCCAGCCGATCTTCTAATTCATCATTAGCCTCTTGCATTGCTGACAACATGGCTGAATCGGGTTGCCAATAATTGCGCTGGGAAGCTTCAGTCAAGCGATTTGCTAAGCGTGCAGCTGCTGTCGGATTGAGTTTAGCCAAACGTTCGCGCATATCGGGGTCTAGCATAAATGTTTCCGTTAATTGCTTATAAACCCAAGGCTGTACTTGACCTGTAGTTGCCGACCAACCCATAGTATTGGTGATATGCACTTCAATTTGCCGGACACCCTCATAGCCATGTTGCAACATACCCTCATACCATTTTGGATTGAGCATCCGCGTGCGGGTTTCAAGAGTTACCTGCTCGGAGAGCGAGCGCACGGTTCCATCGCCTTTGGTTTGGTCACCAATATAAACTGGCACATCTGTACCGCCCTTAGCACGCTTAACCGCTCGCGTAATACCGCCTAAGGTGTCAAAATAATTATCAATCGTGGTCACTCCAAGCTCCATCGAATCGAGATTCTGATAAGTCATTTCAACATTAGCCAAAACGCTTTTTAGCAGCGCACTATTTTGAATTGGCTTACCTGCTCGACCAAAGGCAAATCCTTTGCGCCTCGTGTAAGTTTCAGCTAACTCATCTTCTTCTGCCCAGACACTGTTTTCCACCATATTGCTAACATTAGCGCCATAGGCACCATCGGCATTGCCGTAGACTCTTAAAGCCGCGGTTTCCAAATCACAACCATGTTCGGTTTGATAGGCCAAAGCGTGTTTGCGAATAAAATTTTGCTCTAGGGGCTCAGCAGCACTTGCTGCCATAAAGGCAGCCTCGGCTAATAATTTAATTTGCAATGGTAGTAAGTCGCGGAAAATACCCGAGAGTGTAATCACTACATCAATGCGCGGTCGACCTAATTCTGCCAGCGGAATTAACTGTGCACCCGCAAGCCGGCCATAACTATCAAAGCGTGGTAAGGCTCCCATTAGAGCTAGGGCTTGGCCAATTTGGCCGCCCTCCGATTTTAAATTATCACTACCCCATAAAACCATGGCAATCGATTCTGGTATTGCATTGCCATCAGCAATAAATTTTTGCACGATTTTTTCAGCTTGCTTAGCACCATCTTTAACTGCAAAAATACTGGGAATGCGAAAAGGATCGAAGCCATGTAGATTGCGCCCAGTGGGTAAGACTTCAGGATTACGCATCACATCACCGCCTGCTGCAGGCCGAATAAAATGACCATCGAGAGCATCGAGCATGCCAGTAACTTCGGTCTCTTGTGACATGAGCAGATTGGCGCGAATCATTTTTGCGAATAAATCTTCAAGCGTCTCTAGCGAACCAAGTTGAAGTAAGTCGGGGTACTGACCTACTACCTCACTAGGATTTTTTCCATCAAGTAATGCCTGCACCACTGCATCAGCGATGGGATGATCTAAAGCCACATCTGCCATGGCTTTTAATAAACCAAAACGTTCAGCCAAGGGCGGAACAGCGCCAACAATATGCAAGCCATGCGGTATCAAGGTGTATTCAAACTTTATTAAATCAGAATAGAGCTTACTGACCACCTGTTCTAGAGCCCGTTGATCTGCAAGGTTCCATAAGGGCTCAGCGGCACATAAATCAATTGCAGCAGCTTGTGCCTGAATTAAAATTGCTAGTTCATGGCTTTCGTGTTCTGCTTCGGGCTCCAGACTTCGCCAGCGTTCAATAGAGGCTTTTAAATCAGCTAAACCTGCGTAAAGCCCAGCTTGCATTACTGGCGGCGTTAAATAACTTACTAGGGTTGCGCCTGAACGGCGTTTTGCAATCGCGCCTTCGGATGGATTATTAGAAGCGTAAAGATAAATATTGGGTAGGTCGTTGATCAGGCGATCTGGCCAGCAAGCGCCGCTCATCCCCGTTTGTTTGCCTGGCATAAACTCAAGGGCACCATGCGTGCCGAAATGGACCACAGCATTTGCCGCAAAATCTTCTCTTAGGTAGCGATAGAAAGCCGAGAAGGCATGGGTAGGAGCAAAGCCGTGCTCAAACAATAGACGCATCGGATCGCCTTCATAGCCGAAGGCAGGCTGTACTGCCAACAAAATATTACCAAATTGCTTACCTAATACAAAAATAGAACTACCGTTACTTAATTGTTTACCAGGTGCTGGGCCCCACTGCGCTTCAATTTCTTTTAACCAGCGCTCGCGTTTAACGTGATCATCGGTGGCAATTAAAGTATGGACATTTGCATCGGCTCCATATTGCTGGGCATTGCCTTTTAGTAATTGCGTGCGTAATTCATCAGTAGTAGCAGGTACCTCTACGGTGAAGCCTCTGGCCTTCATTCCTAACAACAAATTATGCACTGACTCAAATACGCTTAAATAGGCAGCACTACCAATATTGCCTGCATTCGGTGGAAAATTAAACAAGACAATCGCTACTTTGCGTTGGGCGCGCTCTGAGCGACGCAAATCAACTAACTTTGCTACCCGAGCAGCTAACATGCCGACTCGCTCAATACAGGTAAACATATCTTGATGATGATGCTCCTCGGTAAAGGTGCACTCTTTATGGCAACCATGGCAAGTTTTGCCGGCCGCACCAGGTCTGCCACCGTATACCATTGGCACAGTTGCACCATCGAGCTCTGGAATAGCAACCATAATGGTGCTCTCAACTGGTAACAGACCTCGATCAGACCCACCCCATTGCTCTAAGTTTTGAAACTCCACTGGATGGGCGGCAATATAAGGCACATTTAATTTTGCTAAAACTTCTTCAGCTGCTTTGGCATCGTTGTATGCAGGACCACCAACCAATGAGAAGCCCGTCAACGAAATCAGTGCATCAATACTTGCTGCGCCATTTTGTGTAAAAAAAGCATCAATCGCTGCGCGCGAATCCAATCCGGATGAAAAAGCTGGAACCACTTGCAAACCTTGAGCTTCCAAAGCAGCAATGACGGGATCGTAATGGCCACTATTGCCTGAAACTAAATAGGAGCGCAAGAGCAAGATACCCACTTTGCCACGGGCCTTCGTTTGGGGCACGACTATGGGTAAGTCTTGTAAATTCTCACTTAGACGGCCCTTCATGCGGGGGTGATAAACCCCTAGATCGGGGTAAGCTACCGGATCAATGGCTTTTGCGCTCTCGCGTAAACTAGCCCGCGCTCCTGCCGCATAACGATTGATCAAATAGCTCATTAAATTAAATAGGTTTTCTTGTGAGCCGCCTAACCAATATTGCAAAGACAGAAAATAAGCCCGCAGATCCTGCGCCGTGCCCGGCACAAAACGCAATACTTGGGGAATTAACCGCAACATTTTCATTTGTTTTGCCCCAGCGCTCGAGCCCCCTTGGCTCTTGCCATCCTTGCTTTTACTGGTTGGGCGCAATTTTTTCATTAAGGCCATTAAAGGGCTGGCCGGTAAACTCATGTCAAGCTTACTTAAACGCGTTAGCTTTGTAACCTCTCCCGCCGACATTGCGCATAGCATTGCGTCGCAATGATCCCGTCGGGCGCGTAAGTTTTCGACGATGGGTAAATAATGATCTTCAAGAAACAGCATCGTGACAATCACAATATCGCCTTCTGCAATATCGTTTTTGCACTCATTTAATAATTGATCGCTAGTGGCATATTCACTAGCAGAGTGAATTTTTAAAGAGAATCCAGGAATTGTTTTTTGTAGATCTCGCTCAGCACGACGCGCAGCACTATTTAAGTGCGTGTCCATGGTAATTAAAACCATGTTCATTGACTTTTTTTGAGTGCGCACAGCTGCTAGCTCGGCCATTTAATCTCCCAACACCCATTTTTAATAAAAACAAATAAAGTGTCAATTAAATTTTACATAACCTAGGGTAAAAACTTAATTACAAACAAGGGTATACCCTTAAAAGTAAATCGGGATTTCCCAATTCTCTGCGTAGATTTAGATTACTGAGAGTGAATTAACACAATCGTTGCTAATTTTTTTAAGGAATGACGTTTTTAGTGAAGCTATCAAAAGCGGTTGATCTCTCGTGTGATGATGGTGCGGTTACAGGTGAAGCCAACTTGATAGCCCATAATTCACCTCGCCTCTCGGTTTGGCCTGAGCCGGTGCCAATCGATTCTGGCCCAAATGAACACTTGGGATGGCTAGTACGCACAATTGAAAAATCGATCATTCCACGACTGCTCTCGGCTCATCTGCATGCTGAGAGTGAAATTGAAGCCAAACAATTTTTATCCAACTCAACTGAAGATCCAGAAAAAATCGCCACTTTAGCTGGCTTAGTGCTAGCCGATGAAAGTTCAGTTGCAGGTAGTTATGTTAGCGAGTTACATGCCAGCGGCATTCCTTTAGATGAAATCTATTTGCGCTTATTGGCCCCAGTTGCGCGACGTTTAGGGGAAATGTGGGATAGCGACGAGTGCACCTTCCACCAAGTGACCGTCGGTTTATGGCGCCTGAAACAACTGATGTATGACCTTAGTCCACTATTTCAAGAGTTTGCCCGTTCCAATACCTTAGGTGCTCGCGCCATTCTAATTCCAATGCCAGGCTCGCAACACACCATGGGTTTATTTATGGTTTCTGAATTTTTCCGCCGTGCTGGCTGGAAAGTATGGGGCGAATGGGCGAACTCGGAAGCAGAGATTATGACGGTCATTCAAGCAGAATGGTTTGATTTAATCGGCATTTCAGTCAGCATCCAAGATCAGTTCGATGCCTTAGCGGTCTTTATTAAAGCCATTCGAACTTACTCAAAGAATCCTAAAATCGGCATTATGGTGGGTGGGCCTATTTTTGTTGCACACCCTGAACTCATTGCGCAGGTTGGTGCCGATATTACCGGAGTCGATGCTGAACAAGCTCTCGAACAGGCCGAGATTTTGCTGACAAAAATTCATGGTCGGCACCCCAGCTCACACTAGCGCGAAGACTACATAGAATTGGCTGTCTTACGATTATCTAGGCTGGCTTTGATTGCGGCCATGCCTTGGGCTATTGAATAGGGCGGATGGTAATGCAGTTGTTGCTGTGCAGCTTCCGTATTTAAGGTAAAGGCATAGCCCATCAACCGCACCATTTCACGCACTAAAGGGGGTTTACCTCTTAAAGGCAAATAAGCCCACCCTGTTTCTGCGAAATGGGCTAAAGCCCAAGCTAAGCTTTTTGGCAATGACCAACTTGGGGCTTGAAAACCCCCCGCCTGCAACCGCGCAGTCATAAATTCCTTAAAGGTGAGAACTTCCCTATCGCTAATATTAAAAGCTTGACCGCCTACCTCATGATCCATTGCTAATAACACAGCTGCGCACAAATTCCCCACATAACAGGTCGAAAATAAATACTGCCCATGACCAAACCAAGCAAATTGGCCTAACTTGACAGCAGGGCCAATGATGCGTTCCACTGCATCATGGGGTCCCCACACAAATGCTGGACGTAAAGCCACCGTTTGAAACGTAGCGCTTGCGGCTGCTAAGACCAGTTCTTCAGCGCGGGCTTTACTTGATGAATAAGGTAACTCAACACATTGAGTTAAAGGCGCAGTCTCATCCAGATCAAATAAGTCTTGCGGTGCGTGCATCGCTACTGATGCGGCACTAAGATAAATAAATTTTTTAACTGCCGCTACTTGGGCTGCCTTTAAAAGCGTGTGGGTTAGTTCAATATTCGCGCGTGCAAATTCGGCTGGCGTACTTCCTAACTTTAATAAGGCTGCCACATGAATGATGACATCACAATGACTAAATTGCGTTTCTAGGTCTTGTTGCTGATCTAGTTCGCACTGCCAAGCAACTCCTCCCAGCGCCTTAACCTGTTCACCTGCCTCTGCAGAGCGAACATGACAAATGAGTCGGCACTGACTAGCAACTAATTTTTTTAGTAGCGCTTGTCCAATAAAACCGCTAGCGCCAGTTAAGAAAATTGTTAGCAAAAAACGCTTTCAATATTGCCATAGCACTTCACTACGGCGCATAAACGGCAAGCTCCAAGGCGGGTTGTAGCGGGCAAATTGGACTTCTCCTATTGGCTTAAGACCTTTTTGTTCCATCCATAAGCGGAGTTCGGCTGTTTTTTCTGCTACTTTTTCAGCGCTATTGAACCCTGAAAATTGCATCACTGCTTTCTTCATCGCTGGAATTTCCCGTAACTGAATTTGGCGATCAAGTGGTACAGGTAAAGTTGCTAAAGTGTATTGGCTAGGCATTAAAAATGACACTTTCCACTGACCAGCTTTTTGCGCTTCTAAAACTGGCTGGTTCTTTTGGTTCGGCGAGGCAGTAGCTGGATCGAATGGTTGAATACTGACCGGCACGGTCATGGCAATTTTTTCACTACTGCCGGACAGTGCATTGTTGGCAGCACTTGCGCGTGCTTGATTGCCGCCAAAAATATAGGCAGCAATGAGGCGAAATCCGCTATTTGAAGCGCTATCGAGGTCACCATCAACTAAGACCTCCGCCACAATATGTGGCGCATAGGCACGTAATTCATAGGGTGCCTGCTGTTCAATTACCGTATATTGAGGTTCTTCAATGGCCATAGCTGCCTGTGTGAGAAGGTGTGAAAATAAGAAGAAAAGCGCGCAGGGTAAGCGCATTTGTAAGCGTCTTAAAAGGGAATGCATACCTAATAATAAGTGGATTCTTTGGTCAGCGGGAGCAGCGCAATAAAAGGGTCTGACATAATGCCCGCATGGCCATTAAAAACGACCCTGACTTAGCTGACTTAGCTGATTTAGCCTATCAAAAAGACACCCTGAATTTGGTCTCGCGTACTTTTGCCATTACGATTCCATTATTACCGCCTCCGCTTGAAAGAGCGGTTGGGTGCGCCTACCTGCTGTGCCGTATTGTCGATACTATCGAAGATGCGAGCTGCTTAGCAGCACCTGAAAAAGTGGTTTTATCAGAACTGTTTCTCGCAGCTTGCCTAAACCAAAAACCCATTAGTGAGTTTATGCAGTCTTGTAGTACGGCCCTAGAATTACACCCTAATTTAGCCGAGCGCGATTTAATCGCGCACACCGCTACAGTAGTCCGTATTTTGCATTGCTGCCCCGCTAATCAACAAACAGCTATTTTGCGCTGCATCAGCATCATGTCGCAGGGAATGACTCGTTTTCATGCTAAACAAAATCCATTAGGACTAAAAAATCTTCAGGAATTTGAAGAGTATTGCTATGTTGTAGCTGGCGTGGTGGGTGAAATGCTAACTAGTCTTTTTGCTGCCCATTCATCGCAATTTGCCCAAGCCATTGCTAAGCAAGAATCGCTTGCGATGGCATTTGGTCAAGCCTTACAAATGACCAATATTTTAAAAGACTCACTTGAGGATCAAGCTCGCGGAGTTTCATGGTTACCACAAAATGTGACTCAAGCTGAACTGTTAGCATTGGCAATACAAAAACTCGATGCCGCCCTAACTTATATTCTTTTCATCCCCAAGGCAGAATTTGGAATGCGGCGATTTTGTTTGCTGGCCCTTGGTTTAGCCGTATTAACACTGGATAAACTAGCAGCCAGCAAGAAAACTAAACACCAGCCGCAGAAAATTTCTCGCCGTACTGTCGCTCTGTTTTATCACTTTACCCTTATAGCGGCACGCTCGAATACCTTAATCAAACTATTTTTTTATTGTGCTGCCCGCCCGCTAAAAAGGGTAGCAATAAGGCCTTAATCGACAATAACCCCTTCATGATGCAATAACCATTGTTTTATTTGCCGATTAAATCCAGGGGTATCCTCTTGCATAAAACCCCCCAGATGGTTTGCTGCCACCACTCGATGGCAAGGTATCACTAAAGGGTAATGATTGGCGCCGCAAGCAGCGCCGACAGCCCGCGGGCCACTTTTTATTTTTTTGGCAATTGCACCATACGTCGTTGTTAGCCCCACTGGAATTTTAGCTACTGTAGCCCACACCTTTTGCTGGTGCAATGTTCCAGCGGGCTTAAGAGGAATATCAAAAACAAAATTAGCATTCTGAAAATAGTGGGCACACTGGCACGCCAATTCTTTGGCTAAGTCATTGTTCGGGCTTTGTAAGTCGGTCTGCGCGGTCAAATACGTAATTCTTGCCACCATCAAACTACCGTCAACAATTTCAGTTTGTATACCCAATCTTCCAAAGGGAGCAGGTATTACGCAAATTTGAGCGGTAGGGTCTAAAAAGACTGGCAGAGGGGGGTTTTTAGGCATTCAAGATAATTCCATAAGTACTGACAACTGAATACATGCAATCTGACGCTTTTTTGATTGATGTTTGCTATATTAAAACGCTTATTGTCCACTTTAGGAACAGATCATGGATTCTTTTTTTGACGGCTGGCCCCTCTGGAGCCAAGCGGTCTTAGTGATTTTTTTACTCGTGCTCTCAGGATTTTTTTCCATGTCAGAAACTAGTATGCTGGCCTCTAATCGTCATCGTTTAGGGTTGCTGGCAAGCCAAGGAAATCCGGGGGCTGCCATTGCCGATCGCTTGCTGCAACGCATCGACTCTTTACTCTCGGTGTTACTCATTTCTAATAATCTGATTAACACCATACTTCCTATTTTGGTAACCAGTTTAGCGCTCCATTTATTTGGTCATAGTGGTTTAGTGTTATCGATCTCGACCATCGTCATCGCCTTATTAATTATCGTTTTTAGTGAAATTACCCCGAAAGTAATCGGTGCAGCCTTTCCCGAAGCTATCGCTAGCAAAGTCAGTTGGATTATCCTGCCCCTTACTTATATTCTGAAACCTTTACTGTGGTTCATTAATAGTTTTGTCTCTGGTTTAATGCGCATATTTGGGCTATCGACTACTGGCAATAATGCGGCTATGTCGGTCGATGAATTGCGTAGCCTAGTTTTAGAATCAAATCATTTTGTCTCAAGTCAATATCGCAATATCTTACTAAATCTATTTAATTTAAAAAATATTTTGGTTGATGACGTCATGACACCCAAAGCCAAAATTGAAATTCTCGATTTATCTCGACCTATTGAGGAAGTTGTGCAGCAATTAGAAACCTGCTATCACAATAAATTACCTGTAATAGCGGGTGATACCGAACGCATTATTGGTATTTTATCGGTTAAAAAAGCCTTATCTCTTTTGGGCAATGATGAATTAAACCATGCTAATTTCCTAGAATTGTTACAAGAGCCTTACTTTATCCCTAGCGGTACACCGGTACTACAACAAATGCAATTTTTTCAAGATAACCAACAACGACTTAGTCTGGTAGTAAATGAATATGGTGACGTCATGGGTTTAGTCACTTTTGAGGATATTGTTGAAGAACTAATTGGCGAGTTCACTACCTCTTTTTCCAATTTAGCTCATGAACCGCGGTGGCAAGCGGATGGTACCTACTTAGCAAACGGTAGCGCAAACTTGCGTGACCTGAACCGCCTATTACAAATTTCCTTACCAATTAATGGACCCCGTACCTTAAATGGCTTAATTTTAGAAGACCTTGAACAAATTCCAGAACATGATGTCAGCCTTAAAATTGCTGGAGTGGTGATGGAAATTATGCAGTTTGACGATCAGGGTATTAAAACTGTGCGCTTGTATCGACCCACAGCTTTTCAAGCCGTTTAAGCTTGGCGCTCTTAACCGATGACTCTCTCATTATTCGTGCTTGGCAAGAAATTGCGGCTAAAGCGATTTCGGCTCGAGCGACCGATATTCACATTGAGCCTCAGGAACACATTACCTTAATTCGTATTCGAGTTGACGGCTATCTTCATGTTCTCTGCCGCCAAAATAAATCTCTCCACGAACGCCTTATTACCCGCATTAAAATTTTAGCGCGCCTCGATATAGCTGAACAACGCATTCCGCAAGACGGTCGAATTTGTATTGGTCTAACATTAAATCAAGCCAACATCCATTGTCGCGTTTCCTGCCTGCCAACCCTCTACGGCGAAAAAATTGTCATTCGTATATTGCCTAGTAATCTCGCTGATCTGGCACTTGATCAACTGGGTCTATTGCCGCAACAACTGGCTATTGCGCAACTAGCAATTGAAAAACCACACGGCTTGATTTTAGTTTGCGGTCCTACCGGCAGCGGTAAAACTCGTACCCTCTATACTTTTTTACAGCATCTGAATCACCTGCATAGTAATTTATGCTCGATCGAAGACCCCATTGAAATTCATCTGGCAGGCGTCAATCAGGTCGCCTATCAACCCAAGGCAGGTCTTGATTTTCCGACTATTATGCGAGCCTTGTTACGGCAGGATCCTGACGTCATGATGATTGGTGAAATTCGTGATCAAGCGACAGCTGAACTGACCATTCAAGCAGCACAAACTGGCCACTTGGTCTTAAGTACATTACATACTCAAGATGCCCTAGGCGCAATTGATCGACTACAGCATTTGGGCATTAACTCTGAAGCGCTCAGTAGTTGTTTGCATTGTCTTAGTGCCCAGCGTTTAGTGCGCCGTATTTGTAGCGCGTGTCACAATCGTGGAAATAGTTGTGACTTATGCTTGGGCAATGGCTTCTTTGGGCGCCTTGGCATTCATGAGGTCATTCCGTTTTCAGGAGAGCTCGCGCAAGCGTATTGTGATGGCGCTAGCACCCAGCAATTACGCCAACGGGCAAAGGGGTTGGGTTATCTCAACCTCCTAGCGGCCGGCTTATTACAAGTGAAGCATGGCTACATTAGTGAAGCTGAGTTGTATCGCCAGATTCAATAACTTGCTACCCACTTATGTCATTTACTTTATTACGTCGATGCTTTTTAATCCCCGATTGCTTGCGCAAGCCATTTAGCTTACGTGATCAATGCCATTTTGCAAGTCAACTTGCCACCCTCTTAAATGCAGGCCTACCCTTACTACATGCCTTAATTTTATTGCGCCAATCTGCCCCAGCGCATTGGCACCCCTTTCTTCTTCAGCTAGAAACCCAATTGCGGCAAGGGAATGCCTTTTCTGCCTGCCTACGCCAAGCACTGTACCCACTCGACCATAGTTTTATTGGCTTAGTTGAAGTTAGCGAACGCTCGGGACAATTAAGTCAGGCGCTTGACTCCATTGCGACGAAGCTTACGACCCAAATGGAATTACGCCAGCAAATTCAACAGGCTCTGGCTTACCCATGCATTACTGTGGCTTCAGCCCTTTTTTTATTTTTGGTCATGGCTTTTTGGGTTATTCCTATTTTTCGCGACGTTTTCGCCCAATTTCAAGCCGAGCTTCCTTGGGCAACACAGGCTTTGCTCTATAGTACTTCTGTCTTGCGGCGCTATTTTTTAACAATTTTGCTCCTCTTGAGCGCACTCATTTTTTTGTGGATAGTTGCTTGGCACCGTTTACCTCGCTTACAGAATTACTGCGATCGAATGTGGATGAGAATTCCCCTGCTCGGTGAGCTGCTGCGACTTTCAGCGCTCTCTTTTTGGTGCCGCACTTTAGGTCATTTATTAAGTGCTGAAATTCCTTTGCTGGATGCGCTCCGCATTACAGCACGCTCATCTAATCATTGGCTCACTCATGACCTTAGCGCCAATATATTTACTTTGCTGGCGCAAGGTTGGCCACTGGGCGAGGCAATCTTAAGAGCCGACTCCCACTATCGGTATTTTGATCGTCAGACCTGGCAAATAATTTGTATTGGCTCAGAAAGCGGTGCGCTACCAGCAATGCTGCTTAACCGCGCAAGCACTTTATCTCAGCAATTAAATCAACAACTAAAATTATTCAGTCGCAATCTAGAACCTGTTTTAATTGCTTTAGTTGGCTTGTTGATTGGAGGCTTAGTGCTGATCTTATATTTACCCATTTTTAATTTAGGACAAATCGTCTAACTATGCCACTCGATCAACCCCTGCAAGTGTTAGCTAGCAGTATCTTAACCTTGACCTTATTGGTGTTAGCGCTAATTGATTTTCGTACTTTTCGATTGCCTGATCTCATTACTTTGCCCCTGATGATGGCGGGCTTAGGATTTAATTACTTTTATCAGCCAGGTTTTACTTCGTTTGACAGTGCTTTAGTCGGCGTAGTCCTGGGTTTTGGCTTTCTTTGGGGCGTGAATTTACTTTATCGCTTACTAAAAAAACAAGATGGTATTGGTCTCGGTGATGCAAAATTGCTTGCCGCGCTAGGGGCGTGGCTAGGCTGGCAAGCCCTCCCTGATATTCTGCTATTGGCCGCCCTGATGGGCCTAGTTGGTGGCTGGATTTGGTTGCGTTGGCAACGACTAGCGACTTCGCAAGCATTTCCATTTGGCCCTTTTTTAGCCTTTGCTGGCATCATTGCACTGTTATGGCCCAATTTTCTTCTGCTTCCCAGTCGCCTCCTCTCGACCTGAGTTTTTTCAAAGGTAAGATTCCATTAGTCGGTCTAACTGGCGGAATTGGCGCGGGTAAATCTGCCATTGCTTTACATTTAGCTGAGCTAGGCGCAAGTATTATCGATAGCGATCAAATTGCCCACCTCATTACAGGCCCAAATGGCGCGGCCATCGAGGCAATCCGCCAAACCTTTGGCGCAAGCTATCTCTTGGATTCGGGCGCCTTAAATCGCAGCAAAATGCGTCAGCTGATATTTGCCGAGCCCCAAGCTAAATTGCAACTAGAGGCTATAACCCACCCCCTCATTCGCGAGGAAACCTTGCGGCAAGCCCAAAGACAAATGGATGATGGGGCTGATTATCTAGTTTTTGTTGTACCCCTTTTAATTGAATCAGGGCTGTGGCTAGCGCATTTAAATCATCTGGTAGTGGTTGACTGCTCCCCTGAAAATCAGATCATGCGCGTGATGCAACGTAGTCAGCTCAAGCGGGCTGAGGTGGAGCAAATCATGCAGTCCCAAGTAACTAGGGAAGCAAGACTTATTCATGCTGATACGATTATCAATAATGATGGTGATTTAGCCCTAGCCTTACAGCAAACGTCTGAGCTACATCAGCGACTCACGCGTAGGTAATGCCCTTTTTCAGGGTTTTTTGCCTATTGATGCCACTTCAGCATAGAATAAAGCCCTGTGATTGTCTATGAATATCCCTTTAATGAGCTGGTTCGAAGCATGCTTCGGCTGGAATACCTTTTCTTTCGTTTTAATCACTTTTTTAAGTCTGATGACCCTGAACTACATCACAACGGTATTGCCACTTTATTTGAGTTAGGCGATATTGGCGCACGCGGGGATATTAAATCACTCTTACTGAAAGAGTTTGAACGGCAAAAATATACTTTGCACGGCTTAAAGAATTCGAAGCGGGTTGATCAAGAAACCTTAAACCTCACGCTTCATGAAATTGAAAAAGCCGCCGAACAAATTAATCAATCTCTTGGTAAACCCAATGCCATCATTACCGACAGTGAATGGCTTAACTCAATTCGCAATCGCTTAAATATTCCTGGCGGAACGAGTCCGATTGATTTGCCCAGTTATCATGCTTGGAAAAATAGTTCTGCAAATCAACGACGGGAAACTTTACAAAAATATATTGCCCCTCTTTTACCTTGGCAAGCGGCTTGTCAATTATTTTTACGTTTATTGCGTGAGTCGGGCGAGGCATATGAAGTGGTAGCCTACCAAGGTGCGTTTCAGCAAGCTCCTGCAGGAAAAATTTTTCATCTGATGCGCATTGGCGTTGAGGATGACACGCTGTTTGCTGAAATTAGCGCTAATAAATATCTACTTTCAATTCGTTTTCTAAAAACTGAGCGTGAATCAAAGCCACAAACTTGTATCGACGATATCCCTTTTAAGCTAACTCTTTGTCAATTTTAGGGTTTAGTTTTATAGAGCTGCCTTTAAAAAGCTAAATTCCAGCATGGCTTTTGATTATTTTGCCAAATGTTGGCGCAAGTGCTCTAGCATTGGCCAAGCGGCAGGTAATAAAGGGCTCACCTGCGGCTTAGGATGACTCAATAATTCCCATGATAGGTTTTGGCCCTCGCAGCCCTTTGGGGTTCCGCGCCACTGGCGAATAATGCTAACGTGCAAACGGACATGCGCATGAGTATATGCATGGTCAAGCACCATCAGCTCTTCACCCGCTTCTATTTGAATGCCAAGCTCCTCTTGTAGCTCGCGCTGAAGCGCAATAAAAACCGTTTCTCCGGCTTCAATTTTCCCGCCTGGTACCTCCCAATATCCAGCATATGGTTTTCCTGGTGGGCGCTGACCTAATAAATATCGGCCTTCGGTATTAAGCAAAATGCCTGCCGCTACTTCAACTATCGGCCTTGCCATGGTCGTACTATCAGACACGATTACCCGCATAAAACTTCGCAAACTGCCAGGCTACTCGGCCTGAACGCGAGCCACGCTCTAAAGCCCAAACTAATGCTTCCGGTCTAGCACTCTCAATCTCAGCGGTACTAACCCCAAAATGCTGTAACCAATGCGCCACGATAGCTAAATACTCGTCTTGTTTAGGCGGATAAAAAGATAGCCACAAACCAAAGCGTTCAGATAAAGAAATTTTTTCCTCTACTACTTCACCCGGATGAATTTCGCCTTCATCTGAATATGCATAGCTTTGGTTATCCTTCATATACTCAGGCAATAAATGGCGTCGATTAGAAGTTGCATAGATTAAAATATTATCAACTTGTGCCGAGACCGATCCATCTAAGGCAGATTTCATTGCCTTGTACCCCGTCTCGCCTTCATCAAACGATAAGTCGTCGCAAAAAATCACAAATCGTTCTGGCCGTTCTGCTAATAAATCAGTAATGTCAGCCAAATCAGCTAAGTATTCTTTATCTACTTCGACTAAGCGTAAACCTTGCTCTGCAAATTCATGTAAACAAGCCTTAATTAAAGATGATTTACCTGTGCCACGTGCACCTGTTAGTAAAATATTATTGGCTGGTTTTTTTTCTATAAATTGGCGGGTATTGTCGCGGATGGCATCACGCTGCCGATCAATATGTTGCAGATCTGCAAACGTAATATCAGAAATGTGCTTCACTGGCTGTAAATAGCCAATGCTGCCAAAAATACTATCTCGTCTACGCCAGCGAAATGCCCGTGCTGTCTGCCAATCACTTGGCGTAATGGGTCGCGGTAAATATGTTTCTAAATGAGTCAATAGCCGATCAAGTTTGTCATTCATCAGTTTGCCTAGAAGTTAGTCTTAAGAGCGATAGTCGGCATTAATGGAAACATAATCATGCGATAGGTCGCAGGTCCAAATAGTTTGTGTCGCAGCTCCACGTCCTAAATCAATTTTTACATTAATTTCAGCCGCTTGCATTACCGCTTGCCCATCTGACTCTATATAGCTAGGGTTGCGTCCACCATTTTTGGCTACCCAAACGTTGCCCAGCCAAAGCTGTACCTGATTAACATCGAGGTCTGTAATGCCCGCATAACCAATTGCTGCCAGGATACGGCCTAAATTAGGATCACTAGCAAAAAAAGCTGTTTTCACTAAGGGGGAGTGGGCCACTGCCTTGGCAACCAAGCGGCATTCTTGAGCTGTTTTGCCGCCTTCAACCGTAATAGTGATGAATTTAGTGGCGCCTTCACCATCACGCACAATCATTTGTGCCAATTGCTTTGCTAAACCGATAAGGCCCTCGCGGATTGGTTTATACAGGGAGTCATTTTGACTTTGCACGGTAAGGGCAGATTGACCAGTAGCAACGACGATAAAAGCATCATTAGTCGAGGTATCGCCATCAATCGTAATCGCATTAAACGACAGGTCTGCAACTTCGCGGATTAATTCCTGTAATAAACCCGGCGCAAAGGCTACATCGGTAGCAATAAAGCCGAGCATGGTAGCCATATTAGGATGAATCATGCCTGCACCCTTACAAATACCAGTCATGCTGACTTTACCCTGCGGCGTCTCAAGTATGACTGATGCTCCCTTGGGCTGTGTGTCGGTTGTCATGATTGCTTCAGCTGCCGCAAACCAATGGTCTTCGTCTAAATTCGCGATTGCCCTAGGTAGCGCAGCAATTATTTTTTCGATGGGTAAGGGCTCTAATATCACTCCCGTTGAAAAAGGTAAAACTTGTTCAGGTTCTAGCTTTAAGTCATGCGCTAAAGCAGCACAAGTTTGGAGGGCATTTTGTAAACCAGTCTCGCCAGTCCCGGCATTTGCATTCCCGGTATTGACTATCAGAGCCTGAATTTTTTTACTCACAGTTTGTGTCTGTAGATGGCTGATACAAACCTGAACAGGTGCAGCGCAAAACCGATTTTGCGTAAAAACACCAGCTACTTCTGCACTAGATAGAAAAGTCATTAGCAAGATGTCTTTACGATTGGCTTTTTTGATACCTGCCTCAGCAGTACCAAGCTTAAAGCCCGCAATTGGTATTAATTCATTTGGAATAGGTAACGGTAAATTAACCGGCATAACTCAATTGATTAGCTCAGCGCGCCGTGACACAGCTTATATTTTTTGCCACTACCGCATGGACAAGGATCATTTCTACCGACCTTAGGGCCAGCTTTAATAGGCGCAACAACTGGTTTGGTTGATGGCACTGCTGAGTCAGTTGATTCTGGAGCCGTTCCCATTAAGTCGGGGCCAGCTTCAGCATGCTGATACTGCACATCGGTAAGATTCGTAATTCCCTCATTGATAGTCTCTGCAGCCTGCTCAAGTTCATCGGCGCTACGAATTTGTACGGTCATAATCGTTTTAATGACATCAGCCTTGATGACATCCAGCAATTCGGCATATAACTCAAATGCCTCACGACGATATTCTTGTTTAGGATCTTTTTGAGCATAGCCGCGTAAATGAATGCCTTGACGTAAATGATCAAGTGCGGCTAAATGCTCGCGCCAATGGCTATCCAAGCTAAACAAAGTCACTGAACGCTCAAAGCTAGCGAAAGACTCTCGGCCTGATAAATCCACTTTAGCGTCATAAGTGGCAATTGCCGCTTGTATCACATGCTCGACAACCGCTTCATCATCAACTGTGTCGGCACCGTCAACCCATTGAAGTAGCTCGACTTTTAGACCCCAATCGTTCGCCAGCACATTTTCTAAGCCCTGTAAATCCCATTGCTCTTCCATTGATTCAAGGGGTACATAAGTACGACAAAGACCTTGCAAAACATCTTCTCGTAAATTTGCAATGAGTTCGCCAATATCTTGAGATTCGAGAATTTGATTTCTCAGGCGATAGGTTTCTTTACGCTGATCATTTGCCACATCATCGTATTGCAAGAGTTGTTTACGAATATCAAAATTTCGCCCTTCTACTTTGCGTTGGGCAGATTCAATTGAACGCGTCACCATACCCGCCTCAATCGGCTCACCATCAGGCATCTTTAAGCGCTCCATGACTGAACGCAAACGATCACCAGCAAAAATACGTAACAGGGGATCGTCTAGAGAAAGATAGAAGCGGGAAGAGCCTGGATCACCTTGACGCCCGGAACGGCCTCTTAACTGATTATCAATTCGTCGACTTTCATGCCGCTCGGTACCAATAATATGCAAACCACCGTGCTGAATAACTTGATCATGGAGGCCTTGCCACTCATCGCGTAATTGCTGAATCTTCGCGTTATCTGTAGTCACTAATGCCGCTTGTTTTTCAACATTACCGCCCAAAACAATATCGGTACCACGTCCCGCCATATTGGTGGCAATCGTAATCATTTTTGGTCGTCCTGCTTGGGCAATAATTTCTGCTTCACGAGCATGCTGCTTTGCATTAAGTACTTGATGCGGCAGTTGAAGACGATCTAACATGGACGCAATTAATTCTGAATTTTCAATCGAGGTCGTGCCAACTAAGACGGGTTGTCCGCTTTGATAGCAAGCCTGAATATCTTTAACCACAGCATCGTAGCGCTCGCGTGAAGTTTTATAGATTTGATCTTGGCGATCGGTTCTTTGACTTAAACGGTTTGGCGGAATCACCACAGTTTCTAAATTATAAATTTCCTTAAATTCATAGGCTTCAGTATCGGCCGTACCGGTCATGCCGGCAAGCTTGCCATACATGCGGAAATAATTTTGAAAGGTAATGGTTGCTAAAGTTTGATTCTCATTTTGAATGGCTACACCCTCTTTAGCCTCAACTGCCTGATGTAGGCCGTCAGACCAACGCCGTCCTTGCATTAAGCGCCCAGTAAATTCATCGACGATGATGACTTCCTGATTTTGTACGACGTAGTGTTGGTCGCGGTTATAAAGTGAATGCGCTCGTAAGGCAGCATACACATGATGCATTAAGGTAATATTTTGTGGGGCGTATAGAGAATCACCCGCTTTCAGCGCGCCCAGTTGCACCAGTACATTTTCGGCCTTTTCATGGCCCATTTCGGTGAGATACACTTGTTGCGATTTTTCATCTACCCAATAATCGCCAGCCTTTTCAACTCCAGTGCCATCGGCTTTTTCTTCGCCGATTTGCCGCTCTAAATACGACGGCAAGGCATTAATAAGTAGGTATAAATCGGTATGATCTTCAGCCTGCCCAGAGATAATAAGCGGGGTACGGGCCTCATCAATTAAGATCGAATCGACTTCATCAACAATGGCATACGCTAAACCACGCTGCACTCGTTGACCCACATCTTGCACCATGTTGTCACGTAAATAATCAAAACCAAATTCGTTATTGGTACCGTAAGTAATATCGGCAGCATAGGCTTCTTGCTTAGTAGCGTGATCCATCTGTGATAAATTCACCCCCACCTGCAAACCTAAGAAGTTATAAAGGGTCGCCATCCACTCTGCGTCACGCTGGGCTAAATAATCATTTACCGTAACAACGTGAACCCCTTTTCCGGTTAGGGAATTTAAGTAAACGGGTAGAGTTGCAGTTAGGGTTTTGCCTTCGCCAGTACCCATTTCGGCAATTTTGCCTTGGTGCAAAGCAAAACCCCCCATAAGCTGAGCATCGAAATGCCGCATTTTCATGACTCGGCAACTTGCTTCACGCACGACAGCAAAAGCTTCTGCAGCGAGATCTTCCAGCGCCTCACCGGCGCTTAAGCGAGCTTTAAATTCAGCAGTTTTTGCCTGCAGGCTAGTATCATCCAAAGCCTGCATGGCAGGTTCAAATGCGTTGATCTTGGCAACAATCTTGCGATATTGCTTTAAAAGGCGGTCATTACGACTTCCGACCAGCGTTTTGATGAGACCGATTACCATGGAATATTGAGGAAAATTAAGCCCTTGAGTTTATCACCCACCACACCTTTTAACCATGAATACCATCAGCAATGAATTTTGACCCTAAAAATAGCACAAATAAGCTGGCAAAGGATTGCTTAGATTGGCTGCGCAGCCAAAATGGATTAAGTGGGGTTATGGCCCGCGCAGAGGAGTTGGCCAAACTAAAAAGCGTGCTGAAACTGGCGCTATCCTCTCTCAACCTAGCTCATTTTAGTGATCGCATTGAGCCCACTTGGCGCACTTCACCCCAAGAGGAACTGCTTTTAATTGTGCCCAATGCCGCGCTCGCTACCAGACTCGAACAAGTGCTTCCCAGCCTCTCTATTGAACTAGCTCGGCATCATTATCGCTGTCAAAATATTAGAGTACGCTTAGCACCTAGTCAAAGGAAGTCGCAGGGTGCAAGTTTACGCGTGAGGCCCAAACCCAAGCCAGCTGAAGGGCTGAATGCGGTGGCGCGCTTAGCCTGGTTAAATTTATTAAACCGCTTACCCCCCGACTCAAAGTTGCGCCACTCGATTGAGCGCCTACTTGCTGCACGACCTAAATAAAGAGGGGTTGAGATTCGTGTAAATAGGCTGCTGGAGCCTTGCTTTTCGAGATTGTAGTAATTTCGTAAGCACTTGGGTCGGCTAGTAATTGCCGTAATAAGGCATTATTTAAAGCGTGACCTGACTTCTCGGCAACATAAGCGCCAACGATGGGATGCCCTACCAAATATAAATCACCAATGGCATCTAAGATTTTATGGCGCACAAATTCATCTTCATAACGCAATTCTTCATTATTCAGAATGCGATGCTCATCCAAGACGATGGCATTATCTAAACTACCCCCACGCGCTAAACCAATTTCTCGCAAAGCCTCTACTTCATGGGCAAACCCAAAAGTGCGTGCGCGGCCAATTTCACTGCGGTAAGCTTGTTCAGCAAAATCAATCGAGAAATGTTGGCCTGTTTTATCTAAAGCGGGATGCTTAAAATCAATGGTGAAATCAAGCTTAAAACCCGCAAAGGGTTCGAGTCTTGCTAACTTATCGCCCTCGCGCACCTCAACTGGTTTTTTAATTACCATAAATTGTCTTGGTGCGGCTTGCTCAATAATGCCTGCCGACTCAATTAAAAATAAGAATGAAGCAGCACTGCCATCCATAATAGGCACTTCTTCGCAATCGAGCTCGATTATTAAATTATCCAAACCGAGCCCTGCGCAGGCAGAAAGCAGATGCTCAACGGTAGAAACACGCACACCGTTTTTTTGGATGACTGACGCTAGGCGCGTATCGCACACCGCTAATGCGTGTGCTGGAATTTGCAGGGGCTCTGGTAAATCAACCCGGACAAACTGAATGCCTGAGTTGATTGGCCCCGGCTTAATGGTAAGGGTTGACTTGCGCCCTGAATGCAAGCCAATGCCGACGGTTTTGACCGCTGCGGCAATGGTTTTTTGCTTCAACATGTAATTTGAATAAATGAAAAAGGGTTAGATTAAAGCTGTTGCAAAATCGATTTAGCATCGCTGAAATCAAATTTACCCGGCTCTTCAACCACTAGATGCTTGACCATACCATTGTCAACCACCATGGCATACCGTTGCGAACGTACGCCTAGACCGCGCTTAGTCAAATCGAATTCCAAACCCAGTTTTTGGGTCAATTCTGCGCTGCCATCACCTAGCATGCGCACTTTATTACCTACTTTTAGATCTCGGCCCCAAGCCCCCATTACAAATGGATCATTTACCGACACACACCAAATCTCATCAACGCCTTTAGCTTTTATAGCGTCAAATTGCTCAATATAACCAGGGACATGCTGGGCTGAACAGGTCGGTGTAAATGCGCCAGGCAAGCCAAAAATAACAATTTTTTTACCTGCCGTTAATTTGTCAACCTCAAAGGCATTAGGCCCAATAGCACAGCCTTCAGATGCCTCATTTAAAAATTCATAGAGGGTGGCATTCGGTAATTTCTGGCCAACTGCAATCATGGTTTCTCCAATAAGTTAATTAAATAGGATACCAACGCCAGCAAAGGATTCGTCGTCCGGAGGCGCTGCGCGTTGGTGCTTTTCAATTTCCTATTGTATTGACCATTTACTTAATCGGCTTGTTTACGTAAAAAAGCCGGAATTTCATAGTAATCCGTCCCTTTATCGAGCATTGTTTTCGCCTGTGGCGAGCTATCAGCCCCTAAGGTAGGTGCAGTTCCGCCAGCGCGGGCATTACGAAAAACACTGGGTCGATCGAGTTCACCATAATCAACGCCTCGACCAGTCGACCCCAGAGCCCCAGACGCATGAGGATTCCCAAGTGAATTGGCATTACTCAGGTCTGGACTAGCAAAACTTGTGCTTGATGCCTCCATACCAACCTTGCTCATGGCTGCAGAAGCACTCGTTGGGGCAAAACTATTCAGATCGGTGATCGCTGGCATGGCATCATGCGTACCCGTTGCTTGGCGCCAAATGACTTCAGGCTGATTATGAGCGCGTGCTTGCGGATGATTTAGGCCAGTTGCAACCACCGTTACCCGTAAGGCATCACCCAAGCTATCGTCATACACAGTACCAAAAATGACGGTGGCATCATCTGCTGCATAGCCGCGAATCGCAGCCATGACTTCGCGGGTTTCAGATAATTTTAAAGAATGGCTCGCTGTAATGTTCACGAGCACACCCCGTGCACCTGATAGATCGACACCTTCTAGTAATGGAGAGGCAACTGCCGCTTCTGCCGCTAAGCGCGCGCGATCCATGCCAGAGACGGTGGCAGTGCCCATCATGGCTTTACCTTGCTCACCCATTACAGTTTTGACATCTTCAAAGTCGACATTGATGAGACCTTGCACATTAATAATTTCCGCAATACCGGAAACGGCATTGTGCAAAACATCATCGGCACAGGCAAAGGCTTTATCAAATTCAGCGTCTTCGCCCATGACTTCAAATAATTTCTCATTCAAAACCACAATCAAAGAATCGACATATTGCTCTAATTCAAAAGCCCCATCTTCCGCCACCTTCAGGCGCTTTACGCCCTCAAAATCAAATGGTTTGCTGATGACACCAACGGTCAAAATGCCCATTTCTTTGGCTACCTGCGCAACAATCGGCGCTGCTCCCGTGCCTGTACCTCCCCCCATTCCAGCAGTGATGAAAACCATATGCGCACCTTGTAAAGCGTCGGCAATACGTGCTCGTGCCTCTTCGGCTGAAGCTGCGCCAATCTCTGGTTTCGCGCCGGCTCCTAAACCACTCGAGCCTAATTGCAAATTCAATTTTGCCTCTGACCGCTGCAATGCACCTGCATCGGTATTCATGCAAATGAATTCGACCCCGTCGACACCGCGACGAATCATATGCTGGATAGCATTGCCACCAGCGCCTCCGATACCAACCACTTTAATAATGGTCTTCCCGGCTACTTCTTGTTCTACCATTTCAAATTCCATAAATCCTCCTTAGTGTGACATTGACGACGACGAAAAAAACTAAAAATTTCCTGTAAACCATTCCTTGAGGCGCGAAACAACGCCTTCAAAGGTTCCTGAATCGGCTATCCGCCGACCTCGCAATAATTGGGCTTGTCCCTCAAGCAAAAGACCAATGCTGGTTGAAAAACGTGGGCTGCGTAAGACTTCATGTAAATGGCCGCGATATTCAGGCACACCAATACGTGCTGGGCGCAAAAAAACTTGCTCGGCTAACTCAACCATGCCGGGCATTAAGGCCGATCCGCCTGTCAAAACAATGCCTGACGCAACCAACTCTTCATAACCCGATTCACGCATCACATCGCGCACTAAGATAAATAACTCTTCAACCCGCGGCTCGATCACTGCAGCCAAAGCTTGTTTTGACATGGGCCTTGGCTCACGATCACCTACACCTGCAACCTCGATCATGATGTTGGGGTCTGCCATTTCTTGCCGCGCAATGCCATGTTGAATTTTTAAATCTTCCGCCTCTAAAGTGGGTGTCCGCAAGGCCATCGCAATATCATTCGTAATTTGATCGCCGGCGATGGGTATTACTGCGGTATGTCGAATCGAACCTTGACAATAAATCGCAATATCAGTAGTACCACCACCAATATCAATTAAAGCCACACCCAATTCTTTCTCGTCTTCGGTCAACACAGCTAAGCTTGATGCCAAGGGTTGTAAAATTAAATCATTCACCTCAAGCCCGCAACGGCGTACACACTTCACAATATTTTGTGCTGCGCTAACTGCGCCCGTCACTATATGCACTTGAACTTCTAGCCGCAAGCCACTCATACCAATGGGTTCGCGCACATCTTCTTGGCCATCGATGATGAATTCTTGTACTAAGATATGTAAAATTTGTTGATCGGTGGGAATATTAATTGCTTTAGCGGTCTCTAAAACTCGCTCTACATCACTTGGGCCAACCTCCTTATCGCGAATGGCGACCATGCCACTAGAATTAAAGCTCACAATATGATTACCCGCGATACCTGTAAAGACTTGAACAATGCGGCGATCAGCCATCACTTCTGCTTCTTCTAGGGCCTTTTGAATTGATAGCACCGTTGCCTCAATATTGACTACGACACCTTTTTTTAAGCCTTTTGAAGTGGTTTGCCCCACGCCAACAACATTAAAATTACCGTCGGGTGTTAGTTCAGCCACTAAAGCTACCACTTTCGAGGTTCCAATATCTAGGCCGACCAACAGATCGCGATTGTCCTTACTCATTTAGTGCTTATCCTTTTTGAATTATTTGCTGCCATATGCACTGCGAAACCGTTGCCATAACGCAAGTCAACGGCATCAATTTGGGTTGGCCACTTTGCTTGAACCTGAGGCCAATATTTTATTAACCGCGCAACCCGTTCAGTAGTTAAATGTTGACTCATATTCTCTTCGTCGCGACCAAACTCCACTCGTAGACCATTCGTCAGCTTCACACTCCAGGCATATCGCTCAGTCAGATTGAGTGTGCTTACCTTGACATCCCAAGACTTAAACCAGTCATTGGCTTTTTGATAGAGACGCACTACTTCTTTACCGCTACCTTCGGGCCCGCTAAAACTGATCAAAACTACTCCCTCGTCTACCTCGGCTACGTTGCCATTAAATACTTCGCCTGCCGCATTAATTAATTTTTGGCCTTCAGTACTATTCCAAGTACCAAGGGGTATTTGCTCTTCAATGCCAATAACCAAGCCATTAGGCCAAGAACGTCTCACGCTAGCCCGGCGTACCCAAGGCATTTCCTCAAAGGAGCGCTTTACATCCTCTAGCCGCACACTAAAAAAATTACCTTGCACTTTTTCTAAGATTTGATTTTTCACAATCGGTAAATTAATATGCTTTAACGCTTGACTACCGACGGGCTCAATTTGAATTTGTTGCAGAGTGAATATCGGGCGCTGACTTAACCACACCAATAAACCTATCACCATCAGCACGACAAAGCTACGGATAAGCCATTTAGTTAGGTACTGCATGCGCTGGGCATTGTTCCATAACGGCGCCATCACAAAGCTTGTAATACCAGTTAAACGAGATAAAAATTGACTCATGATTGACTTAAAATCCAGAGCACTAAATCGCTATATGAAACGCCAGCTGCTTTTGCTGCCATTGGCACAAGTGAATGCGAAGTCATGCCAGGCGAAGTATTCATCTCAAGTAAATACGGCTGTCTAGTGCTCTCATCAATCATGATGTCAGCCCGCCCCCAAGTTTTGCATCCTAATACGCGATACGCATCGAGGGCTAATCTTTGTACGGCTTGATTTAGTTTTTCATCGAGTTCTGTAGGGCATAAATATTGGGTTTCATTAGAGAAGTATTTGTGATGGAAATCATAATTAGCATTGGGTGGAATAATCTGAATTACTGGTAAGGCTTCGGCAGTTTCACCTTCACCTACAAGTGGGCAGGTAAGCTCAGGACCAATAATGCAAGATTCGGCCATGACTTTTTTATCTAAGCTAAGCGCTAGAGCATATGCATCTGGTAATTGCTCAAGCGCTTGCACTTTGGTCAAGCCTAAAGAAGATCCTTCATGCGCCGGTTTAACGATGAGTGGGAGCCCTAGGTTTTGCACGACCGCAGACCAATCGCTGCTTGCGCTAAGCAGTTCAAATTGTGGCGTAGCTAAACCACTACTCATCCAAATACGCTTTGTAGCAATTTTATCGATCGCTAACGCAGAAGCTAGCACGCCACTACCTGTATAAGGAATATTGAGTAGTTCAAGTAAGCCTTGAATGGTGCCATCTTCCCCAAAGCGGCCATGTAAAGCAATAAAGACGCGATCAAAATGGGCCGTAGCTATTTCAGTGAGCTTACGTAGGCCGGTGTCAAATGCATGTGCATCAACCCCTTTTGCGCGTAAGGCCTCTAAAACTCCATTGCCAGATAGCAAGGAAATTTCTCGCTCGCCTGAACGACCGCCTAATAAAACACCCACCTTACCTAATGACTGAGGGTTCAAAGTACTGAGATCGCGTGCTACCCGCTCACCCCATGTGCTCTTGGCTAAGATTGAATTAGCCATGGTGCGCCTCACTTAACAAGTGCGGTAAGCTGGCAATTGATCCTGCCCCCATCGTGATCAAGACATCATTGGCGCGCAGGACTGTTTTTAAAACTGTCGGTATTTCAGCAACCTGGGAAACAAATACTGCTGCGTTTTGGCTTAAGCCATTTTTATTATCTAAACGCTCTTTAGCAATCGTTGCCAGCAGCAAGCTTTTACCATCAGCACCCGCTATTCGCGCTTCGCCCGCGGGATAAATTTCCGTTAACACCAGCGCATCAAAACTACGCAAAACTGCCACAAAATCGCCAAAGCAATCGCGCGTGCGAGTATATCGGTGAGGCTGAAATGCCAGCACCAAACGGCGGCCCGGAAAAGCGCCTCGAGCGGCTTCTAGTGTGGCCGCCATTTCTACTGGGTGATGACCATAGTCATCAATTAATGTATAGCTACCCCCCGCATCTAAAGGAATTTCACCGTAACGCTGGAACCGCCGACCAACACCACTAAATTGCGCTAACGCGACTTGTATTGCCTGGTCGCTGACACCTAATTCGGTGGCAATGGCAATCGCCGCCAAGGCATTGCGCACATTATGCAAGCCGGGTAAATTCAGCGTAATTTGCAAGGGTCCTGGCTTTACGCCATGACGCCTAACTGTCCGCCGCTCAACCCTAAAATGCATTACCGTACCATCAGCTTTAATTTCACTCGCGCGAATATCGGCATCGGCTGCAATGCCGTAGCGTAAGACGGGCTGTGATACAAACGGAATAATGTCGCGCACATTAAGGTCATCGACGCATAAAATAGCCACACCATAAAATGGCATGCGCTGCGTAAATTGCACGAAGGCCTGTTTTAATCGCGCCATATCATGCTTATACGTGTCCATGTGATCAGCATCGATATTTGTAATCACTTCCATAGCTGGAAATAATTGCAAGAAAGAAGCATCTGACTCGTCTGCCTCAACCACAATAAAGTCGCCTTGCCCCAAACGTGCATTAGCGCCGGCTGAATTCAGCTTGCCCCCAATCACAAAAGTCGGATCAAGCCCGCCCTCTGCTAGTACAGAGGCTACTAAACTAGTGGTAGTAGTTTTGCCATGCGTGCCCGCAATTGCAATGCCTTGTTTTAAGCGCATTAATTCACCCAACATCACCGCTCGTTGAATGACGGGAATTTTTGCTGCACGCGCTGCTAACACTTCGGGATTATTGCCAGCCACCGCGGTTGAAATAACGACCGCTTCTGCCGTGCCGATATTTTCAGCTGCATGACCTAGATGAATTACCGCACCAAGTTCTGCAAGGCGCTTAGTGACTGCTCCTGCAGCCAAATCTGAGCCCGAAACTTGATAGCCTAAGTTCAATAGTACTTCAGCAATGCCGCTCATACCGGCTCCACCAATGCCAACAAAGTGTATTTGTTGCACAATATGTTTCAAGCTGGCACCCCCGCTACTGCCTTACAGATCGTAGCAAGCTGTTCAGTTGCATTGGGTTTAGCAAGCGCATAAGAACGTTCAGCCATTGCTTGTAATTCTGGGCGTGTCCAAGCTTGAATTTGGCGTGCTAAATCAGGTGCATTAAATTGGGTTTGAGGCCATAAAATTGCCGCAGCTGCGGTCGCTAAAAATTGTGCATTAGCTGTTTGATGGTCATCTATAGCAGCGGGGAAGGGTACTAAGCAAGCCGCCACTCCAACCGCGGCTAACTCTGAAACAGTCATTGCTCCAGCCCGACAAATTACTACATCGGCTTGGGCATATGCGTTTGCCATATTGGCAATAAAAGGCAATACTTCAGCCGCTACGCCATGCTCCTCATAACGTAAATTAAGTTCACTGTAATGCTTTTCGCCCGACTGATGAATCACTTTTGGACGCTGTGCAAAAGGTATTAAAGCCAAAGCTGCAGGCAACACTTTATTTAATGCTTGAGCACCTAAACTTCCGCCTACAACCAAAACATTCAGCGAGCCTTGCCGCTGGCCGTAACGTAGTTTAGGTTCAGCTATTTCGTTAAACTCGGCACGAATCGGATTTCCGACCCACTCCCCTTTTGCAAGCGTATGAGGAAAGCCGGTTAATACTTTATTTGCAACATGCCCTAAGAGGCGATTGGCACTTCCAGCTATGGCGTTAGATTCATGAATAATTAATGGTCTTTGCAATAAGAAACTCATTAAGCCGCCAGGAAAGCTGATGTAACCACCCATTCCTAATATCACGCTGGGCTTTAGACGCGCAATAATGCGCCAACTTTGCGCACAAGCACGTAATAAATTAAAGGGTAATAGTAATTTTGTTAACCACCCTTTGCCGCGTAAACCTCCAAATTGCACTGCCTCAAAACTAAAGCCGCGAGCAGTTACCAAGCCTTGTTCCATGCCTTTGGCATGACCTAACCAAGCTACTTGCCAGCCCCGACTGCGCAATAGCTCTGCCACTGCAAGACCTGGAAAAATATGGCCTCCCGTACCCCCTGCCATGACCAAGATGGAAGGTTTTGTCACAGCTTTCCCCCGCGCATTAAGATTCGATTTTCATAATCAATTTTGAGTAATAAGGCAAACGCCACCACATTCATCAAAATACCCGAGCCGCCATAACTAATTAAAGGCAATGTAAGTCCCTTGGTCGGTAATAGACCCAAATTCACACCCATATTGATAAAGGCCTGCCAGCCAATCCAAATGCCAACACCTTTAGCAGCTAAGCCGGCAAAACTCCGATCGAGTTGTAAGGCGGTGCGGCCAATTAAAAATGCGCGGCGCACGATCCAGTAGAACAAGAAAATGATGACCAGCACACCAACAAAACCCAATTCTTCGCCGATCACTGCCAAAATAAAATCCGTGTGCGCTTCTGGTAAGTAATTTAATTTTTCAACACTACCCCCCAAGCCAATTCCAAACCATTCACCGCGCCCAAATGCCATCAATGAATGGGTTAATTGGTATCCCTTATTTGCGGCATTTTCAACTTGCCATGGATCTAAAAAAGCCATGATTCTGCCGCGCCGAAATGGGGATAAAACAATAATGATGGCCGCGCTTAAAATACCAATCGTGATCAGTCCGCCAAATAATTTAGCGTTAATACCACCTAAAAATAAAATCCCAAAAGCGATTAGGGCGACCACTACAAAAGCGCCCATATCGGGTTCCCACATCAAAAGGGTGCCCACCATCGCGACCGCTAAACCCATGGGCACTAATCCCTTAACAAATGAATGTAAATATTCTTGGCGCCGGACGGTGTAACTAGCAGCAAAAATGAGTACGGCAAATTTCATTAACTCAGAGGGCTGAAAATTCATGAGACCTAGGGGGATCCAGCGTCTTGCGCCATTGACCCCTTTGCCAATACCTGGAATTAATACGGCGATTAAGAGCACTACAGTAAAAATAAAAATGCTTGGGGCCAACCGATCCCAAGTCTTCACGGGCACCCTAAAGACCCAAGCGCCTACTGCAAAGGCAATAGATAAAGAAATTAAGTGTCTAAATAAGAAAAAATTACTGCTGTAATTTGCGTATTTAGGGCTATCGGCTAATGTAATTGAAGCGGAATACACCATCACCAAGCCAATTAATGTTAATGACAAAACCGCCCAAACTAATAACTGGTCGTACTCCATCATGCGCGAGCGAGTTTGCTCAACCCCCGAGACAGCATCTTTTAGTCCGCTATGAAATTGATTAATGCCGCCGCGTGAAAAATTCCAAAACCGCATCAGAGTTAGGCGCTGGGCTAAGGATAATTTTTCTTTGACGCTCATACTGCAGCCCCAACGGGTTGATTGGTCGAATTAAATTGCATTTCTAGCTCAGTGACTGCAGACGCAAAAACCTCTGCTCGATGTCGATAGTCGCGAAATTGATCGAAGCTTGCACACGCTGGCGAGAGCAAGACAATATCGCCCAATTGGGCGCGTTGAGCAGCCAATTGGGTCGCTGCACTTAATGAATCGACCTGCACACAGTCGATGTCATTGCTCGCAAAGCTATCTTCAAGTACAGCACGGATGAGAGGCGCATCTTTACCGATCAGAATTAAACCCTTTACAAACCGTAAAATCGGTTCACGCAATGGACTAAAGTCTTGCCCTTTGCCGTCGCCACCAGCAATCAGCCAAATCTGTTTACTTGCTGTAGTTGCGCCAAGGCCATTGAGTGCAGCTACCGTTGCACCAACATTCGTGCCCTTACTATCATCAACATATTCAACACCCTCAATTACAGCCACACTTTGAACCCGATGCGGCTCACCCCGATATTCACGTAAGCCATGCAACAAGATATTCATCGGTAGCCCAGCACAGCGTGCTAAGGCGAGCGCAGCTAAGGCATTGAGCGCATTATGGCGACCGCGAATGCGGAGCGCATCCGCTGGAATTAAGCGCTTTAATCGTAACTCTGTCTGTTCAACGCCGCTGACTTTACGACGTCGTTTCGGCGTACTCTCTGGCTCTTCATCGATTTCAGCCCACACTAACCAATCGATCCCGCCTGCGCGCAAATCATGTTCAATACCAAACGCTCCAGGTTCAGTTGGGCAACCCACACCAAATGTAATCACACTCTGCCGAGTTTGTTCTTTTGGCAATCGAAGGTTTGATACCAAAGGATCATCGCGATTTAAAATACAAATACTATTGGTGCCAATGATTTTTGCCTTGGCCTGAACATAGGCCTGCATATCACCATGCCAATCCAAATGGTCTTGGGTAATATTGAGAATTGCTACTGCAGTGGCATTCAAACTCTCGGTATATTGCAACTGAAAGCTGGATAACTCAAGAACCCAAATTTCTGGCAAATCCAGTAGGGTATTGGCCTCATCAAGACAAGCACTTAACTTGCTTAAGGCTGCTGGACTAATGTTGCCAGCCATCGCTACTTTTTTTCCTGCGCGCTCACAAATTTGCTGAGTTAAAGCTGTGCTTGTAGTTTTTCCATTCGTACCCGTAATTGCTAGTACCGTAGGTTGATAACCAAACTCCAGCTGCAGCGCAGTTAAGGCACGCGCAAAAAATTCAATCTCACTCCATACTACTAGCGCATGACTATGCGCGTAACTCAAGATGGTTTTTAATGGCTCTTGTAAAGGTGATAAGCCTGGACTGATACCAATCACAGACACTCCAGCGCACATCACTGCTATTTGCTGTTCTAGCTCACCTGCTGTCCAATTACCCAAATATAACTGACCTAAGCCTTGTGTTTTTAATTCCTCAAGGGCAGCTTGTTGTTGATTTGATAGCAAAGCAGGAGCGCGTGTATCAGCTAAATCTACCGTGGCGCCATGCTGCAAACACCACTTGGCCATTGCTAAACCAGACTCACCCAGACCAAGTACTAAAAAGTGATTCGGCACAACTGAACCTTGTTCAGTCTTGATATTTAAAAAAGCTTGATTTAATCCTTGCATCATTTCCTGTTTTTCACCTTAACTTCAAACTCGATAATCCGACTAAAACTAATAAAATCGTAATAATCCAAAAGCGCACTACCACTTGGGTTTCACGCCAACCACTTAATTCAAAATGGTGATGTAGGGGAGCCATCTTAAAAATTCGTCGACCTTGGCCATATTTTTTCTTGGTGTACTTAAACCAGGCAACTTGCAACATGACTGAACACGTTTCCGCGACAAAAATTCCGCCCATGACAAATAAAACGATCTCTTGGCGCACAATGACGGCGATTGTGCCCAGCGCGCCACCCAAAGCTAACGCCCCGACATCGCCCATAAATACTTGGGCTGGGTGGGTGTTGTACCAAAGAAAAGCTAAGCCTGCACCCCCCATCGCGCCGCAAAAAATGAGTAATTCGCCAGCACCAGGAATGTATGGAAAGAGTAAATATTTAGCGTAAATAGCATTGCCCATGACATAGGCAAAAGCGCCTAATGCCGCCCCCACCAAAATGACTGGCATGATCACCAGTCCGTCTAAACCATCGGTTAAATTCACCGCATTACTACTACCCACAATGACGAGAAAACTTAAAATAATGAAGCCAAAAACGCCCAGTGGATAGCTCACCTCTTTCATAAAAGGTAAATATAAATTGGACTTGGCCGGTAGATCTAAAGTAAAGCCACTTTTAATCCAATCTAAAAATAGCTGAAGTACCTTTAGGTTATTCACCTCTGAAACTGAAAAAGCTAAATAGAGTGCCGCAAATAGGCCGATGCATGTTTGCCAAAAAAATTTCTCGCGCGATGACATGCCTTTAGGATCTTGCCTGGTTACCTTCCGATAATCATCAATCCAGCCAATCAGACCAAATCCAAAAGTGACGAGCAGCACAATCCAAATAAAGCGATTGCTTAAATCGGCCCACAACATACAGGAAATAAAAATGCCCAGTAAAATTAGTACTCCGCCCATCGTAGGCGTACCAGATTTTGCTAAATGGGATTGCGGTCCATCATTACGCACTGCTTGACCCATTTTTAAGGCGCTGAGTTTGCGAATTACCCAAGGTCCACACACTAAGCCAATTAATAGGGCAGTTAAGGTCGCGAGCACCGCCCTAAAAGTAATGTAATTAAAAACGCGGAAAGAGCCAAAATCGTCTTGTAACCATTGGGCCAACATTAGGAGCATGCTTTAGCCTCCTGTAACAAGGCTTGTACGACCCGTTCCATGCGCATAAATCGAGAACCCTTAACCAATATTTGTAAGTCAGCTCTTTCATCACGTAAAGCCAGTTGTTGATTTAAGGTATTGCAAAGATCTTCCATGTTTACAAAATGTTTGGCATGGGCTTCTAGTGCATTAAAACTACTAACGGCATAGGCACTTTGCTCGCCAATTGCAAATAAACGACTCACTCCACAAGCGGCAGCATAAGCGCCCACTTCGCGATGAAACTCAGGACCCTGTGTGCCCACTTCGCCCATATCGCCCAATACTAGCCAAGACTCTTTACCGCTCTGCTGCAGCATATCGATTGCTGCCCTTACCGAATCGGGATTTGCATTGTAGCTATCATCTATTAACAAGCGTGTAGGGCTCAGCCATTTACCTGCCATGCGACCGGCTACGGGCGTGAAATTTTCTAGTCCACGTTGAATCTGTTGTAAATCAACTCCGGCAGCTAAACCAACCGCAGTTGCGGCGAGCGCATTACATAGCTGATGGTGGCCTAAGGTAGCTAAGCGCACCTCAATTTCCCCTTGGGCAGTATGTATGGCCAATGCGCCATGCTCTAAAAGCCGCCCCATTACTGCAGCAGCAACTGGCGTATTTCCTTGTAACGCAAAATCAATGATGTTACAAGTATGAGCAGCGCGGCGCCACTGCGGGGTAAATTCCGAATCTGCGGGGAAAACTGCAGTACCGTTCGCAGGTAAAGCTGCGAGTACTGCTGCGTGCTCTTCAGCCACTGCGTTAACGCTGCCCATAAATTCTTGGTGCTCGCGCTGTGCATTATTAATAATGGCAATTGTGGCTTGCGCAAGCGTAGCTAATTGCGCGGTTTCGCCTGGATGATTCATGCCCAACTCGATTACGGCTAAAGTGTGTGCGGGACGTAAGCGTAACAGGGTTAATGGTAAGCCAATATCATTATTAAAATTACCCTGAGTTGCTAATGCTTTAGCGTCGCCTACTGCCACCTTGAAAATTGCTGCAATCATTTCTTTAACTGTGGTTTTGCCATTACTACCAGTCACAATTGCTAACGGTAAATCATATTGGCTTCGCCATGCTTGCGCTAGCTCACCTAAACTAGAGCGAGTATTGCTAACACAAACTGCCGGAAAATCAGCAGGACATTTTTCGCTTTCACTAATTAACGCTGCACTTGCGCCAGCCTGGTGTACTTCGTCTAAAAATTGATGTGCATTAAATCGCTCCCCACTCAAGGCCACAAATAATTCACCTTTTGAAATTTGACGGCTATCGCTGCCAATCGATCGAATTGCTAATTCCTGGGCCGCTGCCGGTGAAATATTTAATAAGCGGCTGCGCGGCAACATGGCATGAATTGCCGCTAAATTTGTCATTACTGCACTCAAGCTCTATCTCCTAGAGCTAGCTGAACATGAGTTTGATCGGAAAACTCAACCCGCTTACCACGAATTTCTTGGCTTGATTCATGGCCTTTACCCGCCACTAGAATGACATCATTCATTTGCGCATTACGCACAGCAGCTAGTATTGCGGCTGCACGATCAGTAATACTGAGTATGGATGATCCCAACATCGTGGTAGTAGAGGGCATCCCCGCCAAAATCATGGCAATAATTTTTTCTGGATCTTCTGAACGCGGATTATCACTCGTGACAACGATGTGATCGGCACCCGCAAAGGCTACCTGCCCCATTTGCGGCCGTTTACCTTCATCACGGTCTCCGCCACAGCCAAACACACACCACACTTCACCACCTCGCTGAACTGCTATGGGGCGTAATGCTTGCAAGACTTTATTTAGTGCATCAGGCGTATGGGCATAGTCGACAACGACTAAAGGCCCTTTTGCTTGACGTGATTTAGAGGGTGACATCAATTCCATGCGGCCTGGCACTGGCTGCACTCGGCTTAAGCGCGAAGTAGCTTCGGCAGCAGAAAAACCCAAAGCCCGTAATGTAGTCCAAACGGCGAGATAGTTACTAAGATTGAATTCACCGATGATGGCTGCTGAAATTTCTTCTGGTTGCTCAGCTTCGCTAACAAACTCGGTGGAATAAGCTGCTTGTTGTAGCTGAGTGTTCTGGGCATAGACACGTTTTAAGCGGCTATGCCATTTTTCAAAGCCAGCAAATGCCTTTGCGCTTAAGCCATAGCCCCACACTGCAAGATTATCTTTGCTGCTCTCTTTGGTGAGTAGTTGAATGGCTAGCTCACGACCAAAGACATCGTCTAAATTAATAATTGCCAACTGTAAACCCGCTTGCTGAAATAAAGTTGCTTTTGCTGCCGCATATTCAGCCATGCTGCCGTGATAGTCCAAATGATCATGACTTAAATTAGTAAAAATGGCTGCAGTCAATTCCACACCAGCAACTCGCTGCTGCTCAAGGGCATGTGATGAAACCTCCATAGCGACAAACTGCGCGCCCCGATCACGTAATCGCGCTAATTCGGTTTGCAAACGCGGTGCATCGGGGGTGGTGTAGCCAGTTTTATCTAAGGCCCCAGGAAAACCAACGCCCAAGGTACCGATTAGTGCTGCGCGTTCGCCGGCAAGATTTTTTGCTGAATCTAAGGCGTTTGCCAACCATTGAGTAACTGTGGTTTTGCCATTGGTGCCTGTGACCCCAATTACATTCA
Source organism: Polynucleobacter sp. IMCC 29146 (assembly GCF_021395195.1). NCBI lineage: Bacteria > Pseudomonadati > Pseudomonadota > Betaproteobacteria > Burkholderiales > Burkholderiaceae > Polynucleobacter > Polynucleobacter sp. IMCC 29146. The sequence goes on from NZ_JAJVCR010000001.1 coordinate 196,028, forward strand.
TATGGCGACTTGGAAATCCATACCATTCAGAACAGAGGGGTCCAGCGCGACTGCTGAGCTGCGGTACCTCTATACAGTCTAAGCGTTCGCGAAAAGTAAATGGTTTAAGGCCTTTGTTTTGCTCACTTGCTTGCTGATCAAAGAGGACTGCACCTGCACCTAGCGCAATAGCTTGATCAATATATTGACGGTTATCGTTTAAGTCTTTCCCATGACCAACGGCATAAGCCAAAAAAATATCGCCTTGGCGTAATTGCCGTGTATCTAAGGTGATCTGTGCATCCGCTTTCACTAAACTGTGCAAAGTTTGGATGAGGTCTTTTGGCTTAATCAATTCAGTCACCCTCATCGCTTCAGTACCACTTTTTGTGCGTTGATGTTTGGCACTACCTGATCGACTGGATCAAAATCCTTTAAAGCCATTTGTTTTACTGTGGTGTCGGGTACAACGTGTAAGGTTCTTAGTGTCTCCCCAACGATGGCTGAAAACACTGGCGCAGCAACATCGCCACCATAATGACTACCACCAGTAGGCTCGTCAATCATCACGGCAACGACAATGCGGGGAGCGCTTAAAGGAGCAAGGCCGGCAAAATAAGCACGATATTGATTCGCCGAATAGCCCTTACCAGAAAACTTATGTGATGTACCTGTCTTACCACCGACCCGATATCCCTCAGCACGTGCTTTAGTTGCAGTACCTCCCGGCTCGGTAACTAATTCCAACATATCGCGCATTTCAATTGCAGTCTTAGCCGACATGACGCGGGGGCCTGATTTCGTTCCGGGGCTACGCTCAATTGTTAAGGGAATGAGCTCGCCGTCACGGGCAAAAACAGAATACGCGCGAGCAATTTGAAATAATGACGTGGATATTCCATAACCAAAAGCAATGCGCGCTTGATCCGTTGGTACCCATTTTTGATAAGGATGCAAAGTACCACTCACTGCACCTGGAAAGCCAATTTTCGGCGCCTGCCCAAAGCCCACTGCGGTATATAAGTCCCACATATCTTTAGGCGGCATCTGTAAAGCAATTTTAGCCGTGCCAATATTGCTCGATTTTTGGATAATTTGTGAAACCGTTAAGATACCGTAAGGATGTGTATCAGTAATGGGCTTGGGTCCAACTAAAAACTTCGCACCAATAGCCATTGAAGTGCTTGGCTGCACGATACCTTTTTCTAGAGCCGCCGAAATGGTAAATGGTTTCATGGTTGAGCCAGGCTCAAAGGTATCGGTAAGCACCCGATTTCTTAACTGCTCGCCACTTAAGTGGCTGCGATCATTGGGGTTGTAACTTGGCCAATTAGCTAAAGCTAAAATTTCACCGGTCTGAACATCAATTACTACTGCCCCACCAGCTTTTGCATGGTGTTGTTCGACCGCATTTTTTACTGCGTTGTAGGCTAAGTATTGAATTTTGCTATCAATCGACAACTGCAAATCTTTACCATTTTGAGGTAATTGCAAAATTGCCATTTCCTCAACCACGCGACCCAAGCGATCGACTACGACTTTACGTTTGCCCGCGTGCCCAGCCAATTCGTTCTGGTGAGATAACTCCATCCCTTCTTGTCCGCGATCTTCAACATTAGTAAAGCCAACGACATGAGCCATTGCCTCGCCTTCGGGATAATAGCGGCGGTAGACGTTGTTTATAGCAATGCCCGGTATTTCTAATTGCTTAATAGCTTGGGCAACTTGGGGCTCAACTTGCCGCTTTAAAAATAGTTGGGTACGCTCATCGCGTAATTTTTTACGCAGCTCAAGCTCGCTAATTTGCAATAGCTGGGCTAATTGACGAATTTTTTCTGGCGCAAGGTTATCTGGTACGACATCGTTATAAGCAATAATTGCTTTTGCTTCTAAACTCGTTGCAATCACCTGTCCGTTGCGGTCTAATATTTTTCCGCGACTAGCTGAAAGCTCAAGCTCCCGTTGCGTCCCTTTAATTGCTTTCGCTTCGTAAAAGGCGTTACCTGGACCCTGAATCCATAATGCCCTTAGTACCAACATCATAAAAGCAAAAAATAATAAAAACAGCATGAGACGTGAGCGCCACATCGGTAGCCGAAGTACCAAATTCGGCGAAGTAGAAAAACCGAGTGGCTTCACTGCGCATCCTTCAGATACAAAGTTCGATCTGGTGTAATCGGTAGCATACGCAACTGATTACGAGCGCTATCTTGAATGCGCGCTGATTTTGATAGCGTCCGTTGATCGTATTCCAAGCGCAGGGCTTCTTGATTTAAACGACGCTCTTCCATTTGTGCGCGTTCAATTGCGATAAATAACTTACGGGCTTTCTGCTGGGCCGCCACCAAAGACAAAGCACAGATTAAAAGTAAAGCGAGCAAGGTAAGGGTTGCGCGATTCATGCGTCAGTGCCCTGCTTTTCAGCCACACGCATCACTGCTGAACGTGCGCGGGGATTTTCGGTGATTTCGCTAGCGCTGGGGCGCACACGGGCAATAAGTTTGAGCACTGCCTGTGGCAGATCTTTCGCACGTACGGGTAACTTTCGCGGCATTTCTACCGTGGCATGCGCCCGCATAAATTGCTTAACGATGCGATCTTCTAAGGAATGAAAGCTGATAACGACTAAACGACCTCCGGGTTTTAAGACTGTTAATGCGGCCTGTAGTCCCAATTGCAAATCATCTAATTCACGATTAATAAAAATACGCAAAGCCTGAAAGGTACGGGTTGCAGGATCCTGTCCTGGCTCGCGTGAACGCACTACTTTGGCAATTAATTGCGCTAAGCCTACAGTTGTTTGAGGTAATTTTTCGGCGGTGCGCTCAGCAACAATTGCGCGGGCAATTGCTGGAGCATATCGTTCTTCGCCATAAATCTTTATCACTTCTGTTATTTCCTCACTACTTGCTTGTTCCAACCATTGCAGCGCAGTAATGCCCTGCGAAGTATCCATCCGCATATCGAGCGGGCCATCGCGACGAAATGAAAAACCGCGCTCCGCCTCTTCGACTTGTGGCGAGCTGATTCCTAAATCGAGTAATACCCCATCGACCGATGCTGGTTTCGCAAATTGCGCTATCGTGGCAAAGCTGCTGTGCACAATGGTGAAACGAGAGTCGGTTATTGTTTGGGCAGCGGCAAGCGCACTTAAATCTTTGTCGAAGGCCAATAGTTGCGCTTGCGGACTGAGGATGTTGAGTAAAGCTTGGGAATGACCACCGCGCCCAAATGTGCCGTCGATTAGCACTGCATTGCTGCTCAACTTGCCGCCTGTCAATGCTGTCACCGCCTCGGCCAGCAACACTGGGCGATGTGAATAGTTCATGTTGCCCGATCATTAAAAAGAAAATTGCTTAAGGGCCTCAGGCATGCCTTGGGCAATTGCGGCCTGCTCTTTACTGGAGTAAATCTGGGCATCCCATAACTCCAAATGACTACCCATGCCCAGCAAAATGACTTCGCGTTCAATACTTGCTGCAACTCGCAATTCAGGACTAATCAAAATTCTTCCTGAGCCATCAAGCTCTATTTCAGCGGCATTACCTAAAAAAATCCGGCGCCACCAATGCGCATCCATTGGTAATTGCGCGACTCGCGCACGAAAAGCTTCCCATTCAGGGCGCGGAAAAACCAATAAGCAACCATCGGGGTGTTTTGTTAAGGTGACGCGACCATCACCTTGCAATAAAAGTGCGTCACGATGCTTAGCCGGCACAGACATGCGACCTTTTGCATCTAAATTAAGAGCTGAAGCGCCTTGAAACACAAATTACCCCACTTTTTCACACTTCCTCCCACTTTAGAGGATAGGAATCTTAGGGTCAAGTCTTTTAAGGGGTTTTTTTAGTAAATTCTCTAGTGATTACAAACACTTAGCGAATTCTTTTAAGAAATTAACGACAATAAAATATTTAAAATAAACAAGGGCTTGGAAAATACACTTGAGATTATGTCTTAGCTATTTAAGCTAATAATACTTAAAAATCGCTTAATATACTGTTTTTAAATACAGTATTCATTTAAATTGGCTTTTAAATTCGGTAGGCAATGGTCGTCATTATTTTAGAAACTAAGCCCATGGCTTTTTTTATGGGCTCTGGTAATGTTTGAGCGCCTGCAGTCCAGGCTGCTTGACCATGCTCTATTTCATCAAGTCGCATTTGATCAACAATGGCACGTGAGCGCACATCATGACTTGGCAAAGTATTTAAATGATGGTCTAGGTGGTGCTCAACTTGTTTTTCAGTTTCTGCTACAAAACCAAGGCTCCATTGATCTCCGGCTAAGCCTGCAAGTAACCCAATGACAAACGCCCCGCTGTACCAAAACGGATTGAAGTAACTCGTGTGTGACCCCAATTCGATTAGACGTGTTTCACACCAGGCCATATGATCTAACTCTTCTTGACCTGCTTGGGCTAGCATCGCACCAATTTGCGGGTCACGAGCGAGTAATTTTTGCGCCTGGTAAAGCGCCTGAGCGCACACTTCGCCAACATGATTAATACGCATTAAACCCGCTGCATGGGCGCTTTCTGTTGGGCCTAACTGCGGTAAATCAACTGCGTTTAAGTGCGCCTGACTAGGGCTTGGGCGCTGCGCAACCGCACCGCCCGCAACCGAACGCAAAGCCACATCAAATTCACTAATGAAGCGATCAGCTAAGCTGAACATTTAAATCTCAACCTCGGCTTTATACGTTTCTTTTACCTTTAAGCCTAAGTCGGCTAATAAGGCACGGTCATATTCTGCTTCTGGGTTACTGGTAGTGAGTAGTTGCTCACCATAAAAAATAGAGTTTGCGCCCGCTTGAAAACACATTGCTTGTACGGCTCTGCCGAGCTCTTGACGTCCAGCCGATAAGCGCACGCGGGCACTGGGCATAGTGATACGAGCCACGGCAATCGTCCGCACAAATTCGAGGGGATCTAAGGGCTTTTGCGCTTCTAAAGGCGTACCAATTACGGGAACCAAATGGTTGATTGGTACAGATTCTGGGTATGGGTTTAAGTTCGCTAAGCGCGTCAAGAAAGCCACTCGTTGGGCGCGCGACTCACCCATGCCCACAATGCCGCCACAGCAGACTGACATGCCTGCAGCCCGAACATGGTCAATCGTATCTAAGCGATCTTGATAGACTCGAGTTTGAATTACCTCAGAATAAAAATCTTCGCTGGTATCGAGGTTATGGTTATAAAAATCGAGCCCAGCAGCGCTTAAGGTTTTCGCTTGCTCAGGCTCTAGCATGCCAAGCGTAGCGCAAGTCTCAAGGCCCATCGCCTTAACCCCCCGAATCATCGCAACGACTTTTTCAATATCGCGATCTTTCGGCTCTCGCCAAGCCGCACCCATACAAAAGCGGTTCGAGCCCGCTGCTTTGGCTGCTTGGGCGGCGGCTAAAACTGCCTCCAGTGTCATTAGTTTAGTGGCCTCAACCCCAGTGTGATAGCGGGCTGCTTGCGGGCAATAGCCACAATCTTCTGGGCAACCGCCGGTCTTAATTGAAACTAAAGTGGCTAACTCAATATCGCCATCGGGAAAATAAGCGCGGTGGGTTTCTTGCGCTCGCCACATTAACTGGTTCAAGGGCAAGCTAAAGAGCGCTGCCACTGCCGTCAAGCTCCAGGCCTCTGGCTTCGCAACGGTGTTGTTTGCCAATTCATTACCTGCAGCAGCTTTCCTCTGCAGTTGGACTAATGGCTTGGTGTTAGTTTGGGTTGGGTTCATCACGGTTTATTTTCTATTCTAATGCTTATCAAGAATATGAATCATGCCATAGAGCCTATGAAGGCAAGGCTTTCCAAGCAATCGCCAAAAAAAGAAAAACTAGTGTTCAAATATCCCTTATGACAAACATCTCTAGCAATGCGGCCTGGGTAAAACGAAGTCTTGCGGCAGTTTGGCACCCTTGCACGCAAATGAAGCAGCATGAATTATTTCCTCTGGTAGCCATTACTCATGGCAAAGGGCCCTGGCTTTTCACTGCAAATGACCACGCCATTTTAGATGCGATTAGCTCTTGGTGGACGAATCTTTTCGGCCATGCGAATCCCAAAATAAACCAAGCAATTCATGCGCAATTAGAAAAAATTGAGCATGTGATGTTGGCGGGGTTTACCCACCCACCCGTGGTGGAATTATCAGAAAAACTCAGCGCCTTAACCCAGGGAAATTTAGGTCATGCTTTTTATGCTTCGGATGGCGCCTCCGCGGTCGAAATTGCCCTCAAAATGAGCCACCATTTTTGGCGCAAGACTGGACAAGCCAAAAAAAACCAATTTGTTTGTTTAGCTAATGGCTATCATGGTGAAACCTTAGGGGCGTTGGCTGTAACTGATGTCGCTATTTTTAGACAAGCCTACGGCGACTTATTGCAAACCGTACATACCGTGATGTCGCCCGACTTACGCCAAGCGCTACCAGACGAAACCGCTGCTGAGTTTACCCAGCGTGCAGTTGCGGACGTGGCACAATTATTTGCTCGCGAACATGAGCATATTGCTGCCTTTATTGTCGAACCACTCGTGCAATGTGCGGGGCAAATGGCCATGCATTCGCCCAGTTATTTGCAGCAAATACGGCAGCTCTGCGATCGCTACTCAATTCATTTGATTGCCGACGAAATTGCCGTTGGATGTGGTCGTACTGGCCTTTTTTTTGCCTGTGAGCACGCCGGCATTTGGCCTGATTTTTTAACTCTCTCGAAAGGCATTAGTGGCGGCTACTTACCTCTTTCAATTTCACTAACAACTGATTCCATTTATTACGCTTTTTATCATGCTGATCTGCGTGAGGGTTTTTTACACTCCCACTCGTATACCGGTAATCCACTGGCTTGTGCTGCAGCCTTAGCTAGTTTGGCTATTTTTTCTAGTGAGCAGGTGTTGGAAAAAAACCTTGGACGGGCGCGAGAGTTAAATCAGGCTTTTGCTTGGGCCAAAACAGATGAGCGAATTGAACACTTTCGTCAACAAGGCATGATCTTGGCTTTTGATGTCAAAAATACAGCGCAGCATTCTGCTGCAATAACCCCCCACTTTGCCCCGCAACTGTTTCAACATGGCTTAGAAGCTGGTGTATTAGTGCGACCAATAGGTAATACCGTTTATGTAATGCCTCCTTATATACTCAGCGCCGAAGAAACCCAGTTGATGTCCAGTAGAATTCGTACCGCTGTTGATAAAACCCTTGCTACGGGTCGACCGCGCTAATATGCATGCCCTAATAAAAGCCCAAGCACGCCTCGCAGAGCTTGATCAAAACCTCCTCAAGCGCAGCTTGCGTACTACAAGCTCGCCATGCACCCCCCATCCCACAGTAGATGGGCGGCCGCTGAAGGCATTTTGCAGTAACGATTATTTAGGGCTCGCCAACCATCCTGACTTAATCGCTGCCTTAGCAGCGGGCGCCAAAAAATATGGCGCCGGTAGTGGCGCTTCTCATTTAATTAGTGGTCACAGCATGGCTCATGCAAATTTAGAGGGTGCCTTAGCAAGTCTGCAAGCGCCTTTTATTCCTCACGCCCGTGCCTTGTTTTTTTGCACTGGGTACCTAGCCAACCTGAGTGCTATTACTGCTTTAGCTAGCTTAGAAAATGACTCTACGAGTAGCGCAACGACAATTTATTCTGGCAAGCTTAATCACGCTTCGCTCATTGATGGGGTGCGTTTAGCGGCAGCCCAAAGCAAAGCCAATACCGTGATTTTTGATCATCATGATCTACTCGACCTAGAGCACAAGTTAGCACGCGATACTGCTGCACTCAAACTGATCGTGACCGACGGGGTCTTTAGCATGGATGGCGACTTAGCTCCACTCACTGAGTTACTTGCCTTAGCTGAACGTCATGACGCACTACTGATTGTCGATGATGCTCATGGCTTTGGTGTATTAGGCGAAAACGGCTGCGGTATTTTAGAAGCGCTGCAACTCCATTCAGAACGACTTATTTATATTGGCACCCTCGGTAAAGCCGCCGGCATTAGTGGCGCCTTCATTTGTGGCGAAGCGACCTTAGTTGAATTTATTTTGCAAAAAGCCCGACCCTATATTTATAGCACGGCTACACCACCAGCGATCGCGCATGCATTGCTATGTAGTCTGCAGCTGATTACGTCTGCTGAAGGTAAACAGCGCCGTCAACAACTAGGGCAAATAATTGCAACGTGGCAAGCAGAAATGGTATTTTCGAGCTGGCAAAAAATGACTTCAACGACCGCCATTCAGCCGATTATTTTGGGTGAAAATAAAACGGCCTTGGCAGTGGCACAGCGCTTAACTGAGGCTGGTTATTGGATTCCTGCAATAAGGCCGCCAACCGTGCCGTCTGGTAGTGCGCGGCTGCGCGTCACATTTTCAGCAAGTCACACCATTGCAGAAGTGCGCGAATTGATCGACACCCTCAAGCAAATTGAATTAACAATACTGGCAAGCAATACTCAATAATATGAATCGTCATTACTTTGTTACTGGAACCGATACAGAGATAGGTAAAACACTCGTTGCTGGTGCGTTGATTTTGCTCTTGCGAGAACATTTTGCACGCGTCGCGGGTTTTAAACCCGTAGTAGCTGGAATGCAACGTAATGCCAATCATCAATTGATCAATGAAGATCTAGAAACACTCATGCTCGCCTCGGGTCTCGGGCTTCCCGCCACGCAGCTATGTGCATATCAACTTGAGCAAGCGGTTGCCCCGCATTTGGCTGCGGCACAAATCGGTATTGAACTGAAGTGCAATGTGATGCTCGCCGCCTATCAACAGTTAAGCCGACAAGTTGACGCGGTAATCGTTGAGGGTGCCGGTGGTTTTTTAGTGCCATTGAATGCTGAAATGAATTTGGCCGATCTTGTTGAGCTACTAGAAATACCCGTCATCCTGGTGGTGGGCATGCGGCTTGGCTGTCTTAACCACGCTTTACTCACTGTAGCGGCAATTGAGCAGCGCGGTCTTAAGCTGGCAGGCTGGGTTGCTAATGGCTTACATCCACAGATGCCCCTACTCGCAGAAAACCTTAGAAGCTTACAAGAGCGAATTTCCGCTCCTCTGTTGGGTGTAATTGACTACTTACCCCCTGAACTGCAAAAAAGCGGGAATACCCCTTATTCCTTATCCGCCTTAGCGTTTGCTAAAAAATCCCTCAAACTACCCTAATTTTGTCAAAAATTGAGCCGAAAAGAGCATCATCCTGCACTTTCAGCTAAGATGAAACTATGCAACTACTTCCCGAAATACTTGCTTCCGCCGCTGAAATTCAGGTCATTCGCCGTAATATTCATGCCTACCCTGAACTCCGTTTTGAAGAAAAGCTCACTGCTGATTTAGTGGCTGAGGCTCTATCAAGCTGGGGAATTCCGCTTGTTCGCGGCATGGGCAAAACTGGCGTGGTGGGCCGCTTAGATGGTGAGCTTGGGCCTGGAAAAATGATTGGTCTACGTGCCGATATGGATGCCTTACCACTTCAAGAACACAACACGTTTGCCCATGCCTCTCGCCACGTGGGCAAGATGCATGCTTGTGGCCATGATGGTCATACCGCGATGCTTTTGGGAGCAGCTCAATATTTATCGAATCATCGCGACTTTAAAGGCAGCGTGATTTTTATTTTTCAACCCGCTGAAGAAGGTGGTGGTGGTGCTCGTGAAATGATTAAAGATGGTCTCTTTAAACAATTTCCTTGTGATGCCGTTTTTGGTTTGCATAACTGGCCTGGTATTCCGGTTGGTGATTTTGGTGTCACGGCGGGACCGATGATGGCATCGAGTAATGCCTTTCAAATTACCGTTAAAGGTCGGGGAGGGCACGCTGCTTTGCCACACAATAGTGCCGATCCAGTCATTGCGGGCGTGAACGTGGTGCAAGCCCTACAAAGTATTATTACGCGTAATAAACGACCAGTAGACGCTGCGGTTTTATCGATCACCCAATTTCATGCGGGCGAAACCAGCAATGTCATTCCTGATAGCGCTTTTATTGGTGGCACGGTTCGCACCTTCACCCTAGAAGTACTTGATCTAATTGAAACCCGGCTGCGTGAAATTACCCATGGTGTTGCGGGCGCCTTCGATTGCACTGCCGAAATTGAATTTATCCGTAGCTATCCACCACTTATTAATCATCAAGAAGAAGTGGATTTTGCCGTCAGTGTTATCACCGATTTAGTTGGGGCGGGGCATGTCGATGCACAAATTGATCCGACCATGGGTGCGGAAGATTTTGCTTTTATGGTCTTAGAAAAACCCGGCTGCTATGTGTTTCTTGGTAATGGCGACGGTGATCACCGTGCGCTTGGGCATGGCATGGGACCGTGCCACTTACATAACCCTTCTTATGATTTTAACGATGCCCTGATTCCTATTGGAGTCAGTTATTGGGTTAAGCTTGCGCAACGGTTTTTGGCTTAGCGCGGCAACAATAGCCAGGCTCGGCCTGCTTGTTTCATCCGTCCGGCGAGCTCTCCTGCTGCCTCACCACTACCCCAATAATAATCAGCCCGCACTGCCCCCACAATAGCTGTGCCTGTGTCTTGCGCCATCACTAAGCGTTGCAGTGTTTGTGTGCTCGAGGGCCGAGTGGTTGACAAAAACACTGGGGCACCTAGCGGTAAAGAATATCGATCAACGGCAATACTGCGCTCTGTTGTCAATGGCACACCTAAGGCGCCAATGGGGCCAAGATCGGCAGCAACATTGCTCGGCAAAACTTTAAAGAATACAAAGCGTGGGTTGGCATTTAACATTTCTTCTACCCGCTGAGGGTTGTTACGCGCCCATTGTTGAATACCTTGCATCGTCGCTTCGCTACGCGTGATGTAGCCTTGATTTAATAACCACTGGGCAAATGATTTGAAGGGCTGATCATTAGTGCCAGCAAAACCTAAACGCAATACTTGACCATCATTTAAACGAATCTTGCCCGAACCTTGGATCTGCATAAATGCTGCAGCTACGGGATCTTGAACCCATACTAACTCGCTTCCAGTTAAATTATTGGCACTCATTAATTCAGCTCGCGTTGGTGCTGGATTGGGTTTGACCTTCTGCCAAGCTTTTGGATAGGCATATAAAGGCACAGTAAATAAAGAGGTGCGTTGACGCGAGCCATTCATCACGGGCTCGTAATAACCTGTTACCAAACCAGAATAATTGTTATTACTTAAAGCAAAGGTTTCATACGCTTGAAAATACGTCTCAAAATAACGTCTAATTGCCACCCCGTCTTCGGCTGAAATACCGATCACCCGCGCGCAGACTTCAGCCCACTGCACCTCACTTTTCCGCTTACGTAAAGCCTCACAGCTTTTTAACCAAGCTGGCCATGCCTGGGTTAAATCATCCGTTTGCCACCCACTAATTTGCTGCCAATCAACCGGTTTAAAACCGGTGATCGCCGAGGTATATGGGGCATTTCTCAAGCTAGTACTTGTGCTGCTATTAGCGGGTGCCTGGCTAATTGCAGTTCGCGTGGGCGGCATTGCACAAGACGTTAGTAATAAGATGCTGGTACAAGCTAAGATACTCAGGAAACGGGAAACTACCATGCTAGCTAATTTATTTGATGCATACCCTTCTTTGCTATTTGTGCTCGAGGCATTGCTTGCCCTAGGCCTTTTGTTATTCATTGTTTTTTGGACCGGCTCGGGGCGCAAAGACTAGGCCCCAACTTAATGCAAAGTTCTGGGCATCACTAGCGCAAATTCAGGAATAGGCGCCTGAAAAAACTGGGCTTCCTCGGTAACGCAGAAATACTCGCCCCGCATGGTGCCTGCGGGGGTCGGCAAAGTAGCCCAACTGGTGTACTCAAACTGTTCACCAGCCCGTAACAGGGGTTGCTGGCCCACCACACCCAAGCCCCGTACTTCCTGAACATCGCTATCGCCGTCGGTAATAAACCAATGGCGGGCAATCAGTTGCACACTGGTTTGGCCACTATTACGAATCGTAATGGTATAGGCAAAGGCAAATTGCCGATTATCTGGGTCAGACTGTTCTGGCAAATACTGGGTTCGTACCGTAATACTGATTTCATGAGTCTTCATGCACGAATTCTGCTCTATCCTTGAGCCAACTGCAAGCTAGAATCTAGGGATGGCTAGTCAAAATACCCCTCTCATCATTGCCCCATCCATTTTATCGGCCGATTTTGCCTGCCTTGGCGCCGAGATTCAGGCGGTTTTAAAGGCTGGGGCTGACTGGATTCACTTTGATGTAATGGACAATCACTTTGTGCCCAATCTCACTATTGGCCCCTTAGTTTGTGAGGCTATTCGTTCCCATGTCCACAAAGATGGGCGGCCTGCCATGATTGATGTGCACCTCATGATTGAGCCGGTGGATCGCATTATTCCCGACTTTGCTAACGCGGGCGCTGATCTCATTAGCTTTCATCCAGAAGCCAGTAAAGATGTGGCAAAAACCTTGCAATTGATTCAGGCTAATGGCTGTCAAGCTGGCTTAGTACTAAATCCAGCAACTCCAATTGAAGGGCTCTTGCCACACCTAGGGCAAATTGACTTGGTGTTACTCATGTCGGTTAATCCGGGTTTTGGTGGTCAGGCATTTATTCCCAGTACGCTAGAAAAAATTAGTCGCGTGCGGCAGTTGCTGAACCGCCATTTCGCAGAAACTGCTAAAGATATTCGGCTTGAAGTAGATGGTGGTATCAAAGTCGATAACATTGGGGCAATTGCGGCAGCCGGTGCCAATACCTTTGTCGCTGGTTCAGCTATTTTTGGTAACGCAAACTACAGCGAGATTATTGCGGCAATGCGGCACGAATGTGCACAAGCGCTAGGTCAGACGTAATGCAAAAAGCAGAATTTTTAGCCTTGGCGCAAGCGGGGTTTAATCGTATTCCAGTGATTCACGAGGTGTTAGCCGATTTAGAGACGCCCGTATCCCTGTATCTCAAACTAACACAAGCTGGTGGCCAAAAAAATTCCTATCTCTTAGAGTCCGTCATTGGTGGCGAACGGTTTGGGCGCTTTTCTTTTATCGGTATGCCCGCTAAAACCTTACTTAAAACAGGTGGGACTCCGCAAAACCCGGTGACACAAATTATCACCAATGACGTCGTGGTTGAAACTAATTACGATAACCCCTTAGATTTTATCGATACCTATTTCAAGCGCTTTAAGGTTGCCTTGAAGCCCGGTTTACCGCGATTTTGTGGAGGCTTAGCGGGTTATTTTTCTTACGATACGGTTCGCTACATTGAGCCCCGCTTAGCGCAACACCACTTACCAGATGAATTGGGCTTACCGGATATTCAATTATTACTTACTGAAGAATTAGCCGTTATCGATAATGTACTCGGGCGAATCTATCTCATTGTTTATGCTGATCCCGCCGAAACTGATGCTCTGGATCGAGCGCAAAATCGCTTACATGAACTACGCGCGCTTCTCGATAAACCCATTACGCTGCAGCCCTCAGCACCAAGCCAGAAAACTGAATTACTACGCAAATTCAAACAAGCTGATTTTGAGGCGGCAATTAGTAAAACGAAAGAGTACATATTAGCGGGTGACTGCATGCAAGTGGTAATTGGCCAACGTATTAGTAAGCCGTTTACTAATTCGCCGCTTGAGTTGTACCGTGCACTGCGTTCATTGAATCCTTCTCCTTATATGTATTTTTATGATTTCGGCGACTTTCAAGTAGTCGGCTCATCTCCCGAAATTCTGGTTCGCCAAGAACCTCGAGACACCCAAAAAATAGTGACCATTCGTCCTTTAGCTGGAACCCGACCACGCGGGGCGACGCCCGCAGAAGATGAGCGATTGGCGCGTGAGCTTTTAGCTGATCCCAAAGAAATTGCTGAACATGTCATGCTCATCGATTTAGCGCGTAATGATGTTGGACGCATTGCGCAAACCGGCACCGTTAAAGTTACTGAATCCATGGTGATTGAAAAATATTCTCATGTACAGCATATTGTTAGCTCAGTCGAAGGCGCATTAAAAGAAGGGATGAGCAATATGGATGTTCTCCGCGCCACTTTTCCTGCTGGCACTTTGTCGGGCGCCCCTAAAATTCGGGCAATGGAAATTATTGATGAAATGGAAATAGTAAAGCGTGGTGTATATGGTGGCGCGGTTGGTTATCTGTCGTTTACAGGGGATATGGATGTGGCGATTGCCATTCGTACCGGCATTATTCGTAATGGCGTTTTGCATTCTCAGGCGGGAGCTGGAGTCGTGGCCGATTCAGATCCAAACTCTGAATGGCGCGAAACCGAAGCCAAAGCGCGAGCTGTATTAATGGCTGCTGATTTAGTGCAAGGGGGTCTCAATGCTCTTGATGATTGATAATTACGATTCATTTACCTATAACCTAGTGCAATACTTTGCTGAATTGGGTGAAGAGGTGAGGGTTGTGCGTAACGATGAAATTAGTGTGGCTGATATCGCGCAAACTGGCGCAAAGCAGATTTGTATTTCTCCTGGGCCTTGTAGTCCTACTGAAGCAGGTATTTCAGTCGCGACCATTCAAGCCTATGCAGGCAAAATTCCAATTCTAGGTGTCTGTCTTGGTCATCAAGCCATTGGTGAGGCATTTGGGGGCAAGGTGATTCGCGCACAAAAAGTGATGCATGGCAAAACCGACCTAATTCAACATACGGGTGTTGGCGTCTTTAGCGATTTACCGAATCCATTTACTGTGACGCGCTACCACTCGCTAGCGATTGAACGCAGTAGCCTACCTGCTTGCTTAGAAATTACCGCCACTTCAGCCGATGGCGAAATTATGGGAGTAAGGCATCGTGAATATTTAATTGAGGGCGTGCAATTTCATCCGGAATCCATTTTGTCGGAGCAAGGCCATGCCTTATTAAAAAACTTTTTGCGGCTTAGCGCTTAACTTATTATTAGCCCTGATGAATTCTTCAATCACCCCACCACAGGCCATCCAGCGCTGCCTTGACCAGCGCGAGCTGAGTCATGACGAAATGCTGGCAATGATGCGCTTAATTATGGGTGGCGCGCTTTCACCAGTGCTTACCGCAGGCTTCTTAATTGCCTTACGCGCCAAACAAGAGACGGTGGGAGAAATTACTGCAGCTGCCCAAGTCATGCGCGAATTTGTTACGCCAGTGACGGTTGCCCATGCAGATCATTTAGTGGATGTAGTGGGCACCGGCGGCGATGGCGCACAAACTTTTAATATTTCTACAGCCGCTATGTTTGTAGCGGCTGCCGCTGGGGCAAAAATTGCTAAACATGGTAACCGTAGTGTCAGTAGTAAGTCAGGAAGCGCTGATGTTCTCGAAGCCCTTGGGGTTAATTTACAACTCTCGCCGACGCAAGTTGCACAATGTATTGAAAAAATAGGCGCTGGCTTTATGTTTGCCCCCAATCACCATCCGGCCATGAAAAATGTGGGTCCGGTGAGAAAAGAACTGGGTGTGCGCACGATTTTTAATATTTTAGGTCCGCTCACTAATCCTGCCAATGCAAAACATATGCTGATGGGCGTCTTTCGTCCCGAATTAGTTGGCATTCAAACTCGGGTCTTACAAAACCTTGGCATGAAACATGCATTAGTGGTTTATGGTCGCGACGGCTTAGATGAAATTTCATTACAAGGGCCAACCCTAATTGGCGAATTAAAAGATGGTCATGTACACGAGTACGAAATTAATCCGCTCGATTTTGGTATAAAACTAAGCCCTACAAACGCCTTTCAAGTTGCCAACGCAGCAGAATCGAAAGCGATCATTTTGGGTGTTTTAAACCCCGCTGCTAGCGCTGCTTTTGATGCTGCGCGCGAAATTGTTTGTCTTAATGCGGGCGCTACACTTTATGCGGCAGACTGTGTCCCCGATATCGCCAGCGGTTTTATCTTGGCGAAAGAAATGATTGCTACTGGGGCAGCACAAAGTAAGCTGGCTGCTTTTGTGGCTGCCACTCAAAACACGAATTAAGTATTAGTTCAATTTATTATGAGCGATATTCTCACTACGATTGTGGCCACCAAACGCCAAGAAGTCCTTGCTGCGCAAGCGCTTGTTGCGTTTGCCCAATTGCGCTCTCAAGTCGAACGCCAGCAAAGTAATTCCGACTTTCAACCCCGCGGATTTGCTCAAGCAATTGAACGCTCAATTTTGACTGAAGGTTCTGCTGTCATTGCTGAAATAAAAAAAGCTAGCCCAAGTAAAGGCGTACTGCGCGAAAATTTTGACCCCAGTGCTATTGCCAAATCGTATGCAGAACATGGCGCCGCTTGTTTATCAGTATTAACTGATGTGAATTATTTTCAGGGTTGTTCTGCTTATCTTGAGGCGGCACGAGCTGCCTGTAAGCTGCCAGTCTTACGTAAAGATTTCACCATTGACGTTTATCAAGTCTATGAAGCAAGAGCAATGGGTGCGGATGCTATTTTACTAATTGTGGCTGCGCTTGATCTCAAGCAAATGCAAGATTTAGAAGCTTGCGCCCTCGCTTTGGGCCTCGATGTCTTAGTTGAAGTACATAACAGAGAAGAGCTCGATTTAGCTTTACAACTAAAAACGCCCTTGCTAGGAATTAATAATCGCAACTTAAAAACATTTAATGTGTCGTTGCAAACTACACTCGATTTACTACCTCAAATTCCTAGCGACAAGCGCATTGTGACCGAGTCGGGAATTTTACAGCGCTGTGATGTAGAGCTGATGAGAGCCAATCGAGTGAACGCGTTTCTGGTTGGCGAGGCTTTTATGCGAGCGCCCGAGCCTGGGCTTGCGCTAAGCCAAATCTTTGCTTAAACGTTAAACAAAAAATTCAATACATCACCATCTTTGACGACATACTCCTTACCTTCTGCGCGCATTTTACCGGCCTCTTTTGCACCAGCTTCGCCTTTGTATTGAATAAAATCGGTAAATGAAATTGTTTGGGCACGAATAAAGCCGCGCTCAAAATCCGTATGAATGACACCTGCCGCTTGTGGGGCTGTGGCACCCACAGCAATTGTCCAAGCGCGCACCTCTTTCACGCCTGCAGTGAAGTAGGTTTGCAAACCCAGTAAAGAATAGGCGGCACGAATAACTCGATCTAAACCTGGCTCAGTCATCCCTAAATCAGTCAAAAATTCAGTTTTATCTGCTTCATCTAAATCGGCAATTTCAGCCTCGATTGCTGCGCAAACTGCCACTACTGGCGCGCCCTCTTTAGCGGCATGATTTTTAACGGCATCTAAATAAGGATTATTTTCAAAGCCATTTTCCTTCACGTTAGCAACATACATCGTTGGCTTAGCGGTAATCAAACATAAGGGTTTTAAAAGGACCTTTTCATCTTCGCTGAATGCCAAGCTACGCACTGGTTTAGCCAAATCGAGTTGCGCCTGCACTTTAGTCAAAACTGCCACTAAAGCAGCCGCCTCTTTATCATTGCCAGATTTTGCAGCTTTACTTGAGCGATTAAGGACTTTTTCTACCGTTGCCAAGTCGGACAAGGCTAATTCGGTATCGATCACCTCGATATCGGAAATCGGATCGATCTTGCCCGCCACGTGAACCACATTGGCATCGTCAAAACAACGCACGACATGGGTAATGGCATCGGTTTCGCGAATATTTGCTAGAAATTGATTGCCCAAGCCCTCGCCTTTTGAGGCCCCAGCAACGAGACCGGCAATATCCACAAATTCCACCACTGCCGGCAGAATGCGTTCTGGTACAACTATTGCTGCCAAGCCTTGTAAGCGGGTATCGGGCACCTCCACAATGCCCACATTGGGCTCGATAGTGCAAAAAGGATAATTCTCTGCCGCAATACCAGCTTTGGTAAGGGCATTAAATAAGGTTGATTTGCCGACATTAGGCAGGCCGACGATGCCACATTTTAAAGACATAGGGCTATTGTAAAGGGGCTTTTTCGCTATCATCAGTACATGAGCTCATTACCGCCCTCTTTTAAACCACGTCAATTTGATATTGCAGTGGTTGGTGCTGGGCTGATCGGTAAAGTAAGCGCCCTTGGATTGGCCCAGTTGGGGCTCTCTACTGTGCACATTGCACCCACTCTCTCTCAACTCAGCACCACCCCAGCAGCAGGCCAATGGAGTCAACGAATTTATGCCTTTTCTTCCAGCTCCCAAGCCCTCCTGAAAAAAATCCAAGTATGGGACGCGCTTGATTTAAGCCGTTTTCAAGTCGTGCGGGATATGCGTATCTTTGGTGATCGCAATGGCCCCCAAGATCAATTGCATTTTTCAGCCTTTGAAGCTGGTACAGCGCAACTCGCTTGGATCGGTGAGGCAAACTTAATTGAGCAAACCTTAGACCAGGCTAGCCGTTTTCAAAACAAACTTGAACGGCTCGATGCTACCGTCACCGAACTTGCATTTACAGAGACCGAAGCTAAATTGACCCTCGATAATCAAGTGGAAATTCGGGCCAAACTGGTAATTGGCGCAGACGGTGCCCGCTCGAACATCCGCGAATTTGCTGGCATTACTGTCGAGCAGAATAATTACCAACAAAGCGCTGTAGTGGCAAATTGGTTCTGCGAATTGCCTCATCTAGAAACCGCCTATCAATGGTTTCTAAGCGATGGCGACATTCTGGCCATGTTGCCGCTACCTGATCAGCAAGTGTCCATGGTATGGTCTACCTCGCCTGAAAATGCCAATACCTTGTTAAAGTTCAATGAGGGTGAATGGCAGGTGCGCTTTGCTGAATTAGCTCAGGGCGCGGTGCATGCCACCCTAGGAAACCTGCGTCTCAATTCTGCACCGGCAGCCTTCCCTTTAAGTAAAATTCGGGCCAAGCAACTCATTGGACCTGCGCATAATCCCCAAGTTATTTTAGTCGGCGATGCCGCCCATGTGATGCACCCCTTAGCAGGGCAGGGACTTAACCTAGGCTTACGCGATGTGGCAACCGTCTTACGGGTACTAGAAAAAAGGGAGTCTTTTCGCCAAATAAATGACCGCGTGTTGTTGCGTCGCTATGAACGCGAGCGTCAGGGCGATACTAGTGCCCTACTTTGGGTTACCGATCGCCTAAAAAAATTATTTGCTGCGCAAAGCACTTTCGAGCAGGGCTTACGGAATTGGGGCCTTGGTTTAGTTAATCAGAGCCATTTATTGAAACGCCGTTTAATTCATCAGGCATTAGGAGAAAATCATTTTGAATAGAATTATTACTTCACAATTTCTAGCTACTTTTTTTTATCCTCTATTGCTCTTGCTATCAATTTCCCAAGTAAACGCGCAAAGTACTCCCGTTAAGGCGCCTGCGCCAGTAGTTAGTGCAACCCCAAGTGTCGTTATCACTCCAGGTAACGTCGAACGCACAATTAAAACTGAATTACAAAAAAAATTGGGCACCTCTGCCAATGTGAAAGGGGTGATCCCGAGCCCAGTAAGCGGTATCTATGAAGTTCAGGTGGGTAATGAAATTGTCTATACCGATGCCAACGCAAAATACTTGATTCAGGGTAATTTGATTGACTTAGTCAGCGGTAAAAATTTAACTGAAATACGGCAGTCCGATTTAAACCGCATTCGCTGGGCCGATCTTTTACCGAGCAATGCCTTAAAGGATGTGCGGGGCAATGGCAGTAGGCAATTAGCGATTTTTGCCGACCCTAATTGTGGCTACTGTAAGCGTCTTGAGAAAGCCCTGCAACCCCTTGATAACATCACCATCTATACCTACCTAGTACCCATTCTCTCACCTGACTCGGCCCAAAAATCAAAACAAATTTGGTGCTCGACCGATCCCTTGAAAACTTGGCACGACTGGATGATTAACGGTATTGCACCAACGGGTAAAGCAGATTGTGCGACGCCAATTGAAAAAAACCAAGCATTGGCAAAAACCTATTCGGTTACCGGCACACCGACACTATTTTTTACCGACGGTAGTCGTATTCCTGGTGCAGCCCAAGTAAGTGATATAGAGAAAAAATTAGCCTCCTTAAAATAAGTCAACTCTGCGCAATCATGTCGACCTCAACTCTATCCCCGACTTTAAATGCCGATGAACCCTTTGTAATTCAATACACCATTTGGCCTGCTGATTTAGTCGGGCATCGCTTTCAAGTCAATTTATGTATTCTCAAACCCCATGCCGATGGGCAAATTTTGCAAATGCCCACCTGGATTCCAGGTAGCTATTTAATCCGCGATTTTAGTAAACAAATCGAAACGCTAACCGCTTTTGCTCGCATTGGATCTAAGCTTAAGCCACTGAAATTAACTCGACTTGATAATGATCGTTGGCAATTACCCCCAGTAGATGGAGCAGTAGAAGTGAATGCCACCATTTACGCCTTTGATCCCTCAGTACGTACTGCTTACTTAGATCAGGAGCGGGGATTTTTTAATGCAAGCAGTCTCTGCTTGGCAGTAAACGGTCAAACTGATTTACCTTGTTCGCTCATCCTAGTGCCTCCGCAACACAATCTCAAGCAAGCAAATGAGTGGCAGGTACAAACCACTTTAACGAGCGCCAAAGTAGATACACAGGGATTTGGTTTTTATTTGGCTCGAAACTATGATGATTTATTAGATCATCCCGTTGCCTTAGGCCAATTTCAGCTAGTCCACTGGCGCTCAGGTGGTGTAAGGCACACTATGGCCATTCAGGGCTGCCGACTAGCAATTGATGCCAAGCGCCTTGGCAATGACCTACAAGCTATCTGCACTACTGCAATTCATTTCTTTGAGCCTAAAACCCAAAAGCCCCCGTTCACCAATTACACGTTTTTGGTGAACGCAGTACTTGCTGGCTACGGCGGGCTTGAACATCGCAATAGCTCAGCCTTGTTATGTCGACGTGAGCAAATTCCCCAAATTAATGCTGTGCTTGATGAATCTGCCTACCGCGAATTTTTGGGCTTATGTAGTCATGAGTATTTTCATGCTTGGCTGGTTAAGCGTATCCAAGCAAAAGTATTTCAACCGTATCGGCTCGATCAGCGCACGCATACGCGCTTGCTCTGGCTCTTCGAAGGCTTTACGAGTTATTACGATGACTTACTCTTATTTCGCAGTAAGCGCATGACGCTTAAAACCTATTTAGAGTGTGTGGCAAATAACTGGAATAGTGTGTTACGCGGCTCAGGACGGCACAAGCAAAGTCTAGCCGACAGCTCTTTTGACGCTTGGACAAAATTTTATCAAAGCGATGAAAATACCTCTAATGCCGTAGTCAGTTATTACGCTAAAGGCGCAATGCTCGCCTTGGGTCTTGATTTGCTTATCCGCCACTTTTCGCAGCAACGTAAATCATTAGATGATGCCATGCGCCTACTTTGGAAATGGCATGGCCGCACTCAAAAAGGCCTTCCTGAAGAAGGACTAGATGCAATTATGTTAGTGCTCTTGGGGCCAGAATTTGCTAAACCTTGGAAAGATTTTAAAGCGCGCTATATCAACGGTACCGAAGATATTCCTTTAGAAGAATGGTTTGACCCCCAAATTATTCGTGTCAAACTCAAAACCCTTGCTCATATTGAGCAACTTAAGCTCGATTTTGGCTTTCGTTTTATTGAGGCACAAGGCTGGCTCAAAATTACCCATGTATTTGATTCTGGCTTTGCCCAAATAGCAGGACTAGCTCCACACGATTTACTCATTAGCATTAATGAGCAGCGTGTCACTGTTGCGCGCTGGAATAGCGTACTGAATCAACTCAAACTTGGTGAACGCATTCGGATCCGCTACTTCCGTCAAGACCTGGAACACGAGACTCGGCTGCAATTAAAAATACTCGAGCCTATCGCTCAATACCAATTGCTGCCGAGCAATGAGAAATTTAACTGACGCGATACCTTTGTCGTGGCGTGAATTATTGCGGGATTATTTGCAGTCAGCGACTTGGCATGAGTTACAGTCTCGCCTGCAAGCCGAAATTAGGTTGTATCCCCAAGCCATTTGTCCGCCGCCTGAATTTTTTTTTAAAGCGCTTGAACTGACTGCGGTAGATCAAGTAAAAGTGGTCATTCTCGGTCAAGACCCTTATCACTCCCCTGGCTTAGCCCAAGGACTAGCCTTCTCAATTCCTGCAGAAATTGCCATTCGTTCCAAACAGTTTCCCAGCTCCTTACGTAATATTAGTAAAGCGCTGGCTCTTGAAGGGCTTGGTTTACTCAAACATGGTGACCTTAGTCATTGGGCTAAACAAGGTGTGCTGCTTCTCAATACGGCTTTAAGTGTGCGTCTGGGTAAACCAACTAGCCATACCCATTTGGGTTGGGACGGCCTGATTGATCACCTTATTCTCCAGCTAGCAAGGCAACGCCCCAACTTAGTCTGGCTTTTGTGGGGAGGGCATGCGCAAGCTAAATTACCGCTCATTGAGCGCTCTGAAACGGGCATACAGCCCTTGATTTTGCAAGCCTCTCACCCCTCAGGCTTGGGGGTTTATAAAACTAAAAAACCTTTTTTAGAAGCCGGTAATACCGGTAGTTGCCGGCACTTTATACAAAGTAACCAATGGCTGCAGAAATTAGGGAAAGCCGAAATTAGCTGGGCTAGCGGGTAAAACTGGTGTAAATTGCCGCCACCATCCAAGCGGCCAAAATGGCAATGAACCATTCGAGCATTTGACCTGGCTTTACAAGGGCTCCCATTAAGGCCAAAAATGAACCTCCCCAGGCCCCAATAAAACCTGCGCCGATCGCGCCAATAATGCCTTTTATGCGCCCTCCCCCCCTATTCGAGGGCGTTTTTCGTGCAGGATAAAAGTACCAGGCTGACCAGCCTACAGTACCCCCAAGCAACAGAAAAGCTAAAAACCCCATCACTATCCCCATTAACAACGCCATCATATCTATAATCACCAGCATGAAGCTGCTGACACTAGGCATCAATCATCACACAGCGCCAGTGGCAGTTCGGGAAAAGGTGGCTTTTGATCCTGAATCTCTCCAAGATGCGCTGCATGATTTACGCTCGCACCTTAGCAGCGTAAATAGCACTCACCTGCCCGAAGCAACCATTTTATCGACTTGTAACCGTACCGAGTTGTACTGCGCTGCGAATGATGCTAAGTCTGAAGTTTTATTGCACGCGGCTACATTCGATTGGCTGGCTAAAAGCCAAAAATTGGCGCCCAGTACTTTAGAACCCCACCTCTATTCATTGCCACAATCAGATGCTGTAAGGCATGCTTTTCGGGTAGCGTGCGGGCTGGATTCAATGGTGATTGGGGAAACCCAAATTTTGGGGCAAATGAAAGACGCTGTACGCACAGCTAATGAAGCTGGCACCCTAGGCACCTATCTTAATCAACTGTTTCAAAAAACCTTTGCAGTTGCCAAAGAAGTGCGCGGCTCAACCGAAATTGGTGCACATTCCATTTCAATGGCTGCAGCCTCAGTTCGTTTGGCCGAACGTATTTTTGAAAAACTAGCTGAGCAGAAAATTTTATTTATTGGCGCAGGGGAAATGATTTCACTTTGCGCCACCCATTTTGTGGCTCGTCAACCGGCTCTTGCTGCCGTTGCTAATCGCACTCTTGAGCGTGGTCAAGAGTTAGCCGATGCGATTTCTGCTCAGGGCATTCCAGCAGAAACCTTACGTCTCTCTGAGTTACCGAGTCGGCTGCATGAATTTGACATTATTGTTTCCAGCACCGCTAGCACCCTGCCGATTATTGGTTTGGGAATGGTCGAAAGTGCGCTCAAACTCCGTCGACGGAAGCCAATGGTGATGATTGATTTGGCAGTGCCACGTGATTTTGAACCAGAAATTACGCGCTTAAACGATATCTATTTATATACCGTTGATGACCTTGGTGCAATGATTCAAACGGGCGCCTCGCTCCGCTTGGCGGCGGTTGATCAAGCTGAAGCGATCATTACTGATCGAGTGGGTAATTTTATGCATTGGCTACAAGGCCGTGATGCCGTGCCTTTAATCCAAGATATTCAGCAGCGCGGCGAGCATCTCCGGCAAATTGAGCTAGAGCGAGCGATGAAGCGCTTAATGCGCGGCGATGATCCACTTGAGGTTTTAAATCTCATGGCACAAGGCTTAACCAATAAATTTCTACATGGTTCCTTACACGCCTTACAGCATGCTAATGGCGCAGAACGGGATGCCTTAATTAAACTCTTACCCAAGCTATTTATTGCGCAAACTGGTGTCCATGGCACCGATCATTCTTCAGACCCTATTAGCGCTTCCAAACCCGCCAAGCCAGAGCATTAAATGAAACCCAGCATGCGGGCCAAGCTGGTGCATCTTGATACCCGTTTGGCTGAGCTTAACTCTCTCTTAACTTCATCAGAGTCAACCAAGGATATGGACTCCTATCGCAGGTTGACACGAGAACATGCAGAAATTGCTACTGTGGTTGAGCAATTTGGCTTTTATCGCCAAGCCGAAGCAAATTTAGCGGCTGCTGAAGAGATGCGGAGCGACCCTGAAATGAAAAATTTTGCCGATGAAGAGCAAAAACAAGCTAGCAATCAAATGCTTGAGCTTGAAGCTAGCTTACAAACCTTGCTTTTGCCCAAAGATGAAAATGATGAACGCAATGTCTTTCTAGAAATTCG
Organism: Polynucleobacter sp. IMCC 29146; assembly: GCF_021395195.1. Taxonomy (NCBI): domain Bacteria; kingdom Pseudomonadati; phylum Pseudomonadota; class Betaproteobacteria; order Burkholderiales; family Burkholderiaceae; genus Polynucleobacter; species Polynucleobacter sp. IMCC 29146. The sequence continues at coordinate 220,506 of NZ_JAJVCR010000001.1, forward strand.
TGCTGGAACTGGCGGCGATGAAAGTGCGCTATTTGCCAATGATTTATTACGGATGTATACCCGTTTCGCTGAGCGACAAGGTTGGAAAGTGGAAATCGTGAGTGCTGCTGAATCTGCTTTAGGGGGTTACAAAGAAGTAGTCTTGCGCTTAATTGGTCAATCGGTCTATGCGCGCATGAAATTTGAATCGGGTGGACACCGGGTGCAACGCGTGCCACAAACAGAAACTCAAGGACGGATTCATACGTCCGCTTGTACGGTTGCGGTCATGCCTGAGGCCGATGAAATTGAGGCGGTAAAAATCAATCCGGCTGACTTACGCATCGATACCTTTCGTGCCTCTGGTGCGGGGGGACAGCATATTAATAAAACCGATTCAGCCGTGCGTATTACTCATCTTCCGACTGGCATTGTGGTGGAGTGCCAAGACGATCGAAGCCAGCACCGCAATAAAGATCAGGCCATGAAAGTACTGGTTGCACGCATTATGGATGCCCGCCACCGTGAACACCATCAACAGGAAGCGCAAACCCGTAAATCGCTAATTGGTTCAGGCGATCGTAGCGATCGAATTCGGACTTATAACTTTCCACAAGGACGCATTACCGACCACCGTATTAATCTCACCTTATACAAAATTGAAGCCATGATGGATGGTGATTTAGGTGATCTGATGAATGCGCTAGCGGCCGAACATCAGGCTGAACTTTTAGCTGCCCTTGGCGATACTTAAGTCGCCACAACCCCTTAATTCACCTCATGGCCACCATTCGTTCGGTATTGAGTAAGACTGATTTGCCGGCTGCCGAGGCCCGCACTTTATTGGCGCATTTATTCGCGCACTATTTTCAGCTGCCGAAGTCAGCCTTAATTAGCCGTGATGAGATGCCCCTTTCTGGCCCTTTCCTCACTGACTGGCAAGCCCTAGAAGCCAGACGCATGAACGGCGAGCCCATTGCCTATCTTATTGGCAAACGGCCTTTTCATCAAATTGAACTAGCGGTGAATTCGGCCGTATTAGTACCCCGCCCTGAAACAGAATTATTGGTTGATCTTGCCCTGCAGGAAATGGCTCGGCTAAAACAGCAAAACCCAGCTGCTGCTCGGCATATACTCGATCTCGGCACAGGTTCTGGCGCCATTGCCCTAGCCATTGCCGCAGCCTTTGACGAACCTCAGGAGGCTATAAGTCAGCCCCGCATTGTGGCAACAGATCTTTCCGCCGAGGCCCTTCGCGTAGCCAAATTCAATGCGGTACATTTAAATCTTGATCAACGCATCGAATTGATTGAGGGCGATTGGTATCACGCTTTACCGCAACCCCTATTTACTGGGACTTTTGACCTCATTCTGAGTAATCCGCCGTATATTCATGCAAAAGACCAGCATTTACAGCAGGGTGATTTACGTTTTGAGCCCTTAGCCGCCCTAAGCGATGGAATAGATGGACTAAGTTGTCTGCGCACAATTATTGCAGGCGCGCGCCTATTTTTGCGGCCGCAGGGCTTCATTGCAGTGGAGCATGGCCATGATCAACTGAGCTCAGTCCTGCAGATGATGAACCGGGCTGGGCTACAAGAGGTGAAATCGTATACCGATCTAGCTGGACATCCCCGGGTAGTTAGTGCTCGCAAGCTAAATTAGCTGAATAACCCTAATTTGCATTCGGTCTTAAAATCGAGGAAAGTCTTCAGTGGTAATTAATTAATCAAATACAGAATTTATGAAGGATTCAAAATGGACGCCCAAGCACAAATTAAAGAAATTATTACTAGCCACCCGGTAGTGTTATTCATGAAAGGCACTGCGCAGTTTCCTCAGTGTGGCTTTTCCGGCAATGCAGTCAATATTCTCCGCGCCTGTGGTGTCGAGCACTTACATACTGTGAATGTATTTGATGATGAGGGTATTCGCCAAGGCATTAAACAATATGCCAATTGGCCCACTATTCCCCAGCTCTACATTAACGGTGAATTTGTGGGCGGCTCAGATATTTTGACAGAAATGTACGAAAGTGGCGAACTACAAAAATTAATTAAGCCCTAAATCTAGCGCAGCTAGCGTAAGCTATCACCATGGCGCTGGATTTTTCTATCCTACTTTTATTTGGCCTGTTGGTCGGTTCGTGCGCTGCCCTATTGGTCTATGCACTCAATCTTAAATCCACCTTAAGAAACCAGCAGACCCTTACCCTTACCGAAAATGGTTTGATTGAAAGCCTACGCAATGAACGTGATCTGGCAATTCAAAATGCGATTCGACTAGAAGCAGAATTAGCTGCAGAGCGCCGTCAAGCACAGGCAAGGCTCGAGTCACTCAATGAAGCGAAAGAAGCCCTGACAGCGCAATTTAAAAATTTAGCTAATGACATTTTGGAAGATAAAAGCAAACGCTTTGTAGAACAAAATGCAACCAGCTTAGATGCCTTACTAAAGCCACTACAAACCAAGCTTACAGAATTCAAAGAGCAAGTCAGTAGCTCGTATCAGAACGAAGCGCGAGAACGTTTTGCACTTAAAACTGAAATTGAGCGGCTTTCTAATTTAAATTTACGCATGTCTGATGAAACCCGTTCGCTTACTCAAGCCCTGAAAGGCGACTCCAAGGCACAAGGAAACTGGGGAGAATTGGTTCTTGAATCGATTCTAGAATCTTCTGGTTTACGCAAAGGTGAAGAATATCTAGTGCAAGACAGTCATACGCAGGCTGATGGCTCCCGTTTACAGCCCGATGTTGTCATCCGCTTGCCTGAAGGGCGTCATATCGTGGTTGATAGCAAGGTTTCAATTACAGCCTATGCACGTTATGCCGAAGCGCTTACCCCAGAAATTGGCCAGCCCGAGTTAAATTTACACATTCAATCGATTCGACAACATATGCAGGGACTTTCTAGTAAAAACTATAGTGCTCTGCATGGCTTAGGTGCCATTGATTTTGTTTTAATGTTTATTCCTATTGAGCCCGCCTTTATTGCCGCCATGAAGGCTGCGCCCAACTTACAAGATGAGGCCTTGTCTAAAAATATTGTTTTAGTTTGCCCCAGCACTCTCATGGCGACTTTAAGAACGGTGGCTCATTTATGGCGACAAGATCAACAAAATCGGAATGCGCTTGAAATTTCTCGTCAGTGTGGCGCGCTCTACGATAAATTTGTTGGCTTTGTAGAAGATTTACAAAAATTAGGTCAGCGGCTTGAGCAAGCACAAAGCTCATACCACGATGCCTTTAGTAAACTTAAATCGGGTAAAGGCAATTTAATTCGTGCTGCTGAAAAGGTACGTGCCTTAGGCGTAAAGCCCAGTAAATTAATTGATACCATGTTAATTGAAGCAGCTGACTCGGCAGACCTTGCGAACGAATAAATAAAAAACCCTGTTACCGTAGTAACAGGGTTTGTTTAATTCTAAAACTAGACTATTATTTTGCTGCTTTACGTCCACGTGAAGCTGGTGTGCTTGCTTTTTTAACTTGGTTCAATTGACCTTTAACCGAATCCATTGCTTGGTCAGCATTCTTTTCAACTGTAGCCAGGGCTTCTTTGCTTGCAGCACGGAACTGCTCAAAACCTTGTAAAACGCTACCGAATGAAGTTTTGAAGGCAGAAATATAGACGTCTGATCCTGCAGGTGCATTGCTGGCCAAGGTATTCATCCAATCTTGCGCGCTCGCTTGAATTTCATCAATGCTGGCATCAACTACATTCACAAACTCTTTATTGCTATCACGCAATAACTGAGTTACTTTACGTTGATAATCGGAAGCTTGATCACTTACTTCTTGCAAGGCATCAACACTCATCATTTCAGTTACTTGTTTTGGGTCTTTGGCACTCAGCACAGCTTGGAAGCTATCTTGAGCATTGACTAAAACTTCTTTAGAGGCAGCATAGTTCAGGGCAGCTAATTTCTCAGCGTTTTCTAGAGCAGCTTCGCTTAAAGAAAAAGTAGACTCGAGGCCTTTGCTTTGAATTTGCGACAATTTAGCGGTAATTTGATCTTGGTTCATGTGGGTTTCCATTTATAAATTAAAAGCGATTAAAAAATACATCATTAATATTGCACTGCACCATAGTACTTTAATGGAGCAGCGAATAGAAATCAAGAATTATTTGCTGCTTTGCAACAAATAATTCTCATATAGGCAAAATGTTCAATAAAATCAATACTTTAGATATAAAAAATAATTCTATGAAATACCGTAAAGTTGCCGTAGCGGCCTGTTTTGGCACCTTTTTAGAGTGGTATGACTTTCTGTGCTTTGCTGCGCTAGCAATTCAATTTGGCCCCTTATTCTTCCCATTTAGTAGCGCAGATGGCACTTCGTCCAATAGTCTGCTAGCGAGCCTAGCGACGTTTGGCGTAGGCATGGTGTTTCGCCCTATTGGTGCAGCTTTTTTTGGATCTTTGGCTGATCGCATTGGTCGGCGCCCCGTATTTTTGATCACGATGACACTGATGGGTGGATCAACTTTAGCGGTGGGCTTCTTACCCACCTTTAATCAAATTGGCTATGCCGCTCCAGTGTTATTAATTATTCTGCGCTTGTTACAGGGCTTATCGGCTGGTGGAGAAATTGGCGGTAGCGCAGTGTATTTAGCCGAACATGCTAACTTCGAAAAGCGTGGCTTTCAAACGAGTTTTTTGCAGTTAATGGGCCCGCTAGGCATATTGGCCTCAACCTTGCAAATCGCCTATTTGCAATTTGTGCTTAGTCCCGAGGCATTTCAAGAATGGGGTTGGCGCGTGCCCTTTTGGGTTTCCTTATTACTGCTCATCATTGCCTTAAAGACCCGCGTCGCTTTAGAGGAAACACCGATTTTTACTGCGCTTCATACTGCACAGGCAATTAGCAAAACGCCTTTACGGGATAATTTTCGTGATCAAACTACCCGGCGGCATATGTTCATCTTATTTTTTTGTATTTCAGCGGGTGGCTCAGTACTGTTCTTTTGTGTGCAGGTGTACACCGCAATCTATTTAAAATCGGCCCTCAAAATAGATCCCCAATTAGTTAATTCATTCAGTATCTATGCCACTTGCGCTTTATTCCCCTTGACCATCACTGCTGGCGCACTTTCTGATCGCTTTGGTCGAAAACCAATTGTGATTGCCGGTCTTATTCTGGGTACACTTTTCATTCTGCCTGCTTTTGCTCTGTTGGGGCACTTGGCTAGCAATGCAGCACAAAATAGCGTTGCGCTGATCTGGGTTTTGGTGGCACTATCTCTGCCATTAGCATTGGTCATTGGTCCACAATCGGCCTTATTGGCTGAACTTTTTCCTGCACAACGTCGTAGTAGTGCTGCCACCCTGCCACACAATTTTGCTGCTGGCTGGATTGGTGGTCTATTACCATTAATTGTGACTTGGCTAAATCAAACTTGGGCTAGCCCCTTAGTTGGGCTTTGGTACCCTACGGTATTTTTAGCTAGCGCTGCGCTACTTGCTATTTTTTATTTACCCGAAACCCGCCGCATTAACTTGCATCATTAACTACGGCAGTGCGCACTTAAAAATGCTTCGAGTTCGCGTATCGGTAAAACATCATCGAATAAGATATCTCGATTTGCTTGTATTTGCGCAACGATGTTAGTGCGATAGACTGAGTCTTGCGCTAAACGGACAGCAAGCGCTATGTACTCTTCGGCTGAATGGGTAATTAATTCAGGTAAATTAATGCGCTGTAAAATTCCTGCTGCGAGCCGTCCACGCATAAATTCTCCAGCTAGAGTGACGATCGGTAAATCACACTCAATGGCTTGCATGGCGGTATTGAAACCTGAAAACCCAAGCGTATCTAAAAATACATCAGCCTGCTGCATGAGACTAAAAAAATCGGGGCGTTCTAACCAAGGCACAAAGACCACGAAATCGCTTAACTTTAGCTGTTCCTTGGCAAAGGCTTGGGTTAATCGTGCCTCAAAGCGTGCTGTTAAATTGGCTTTGCTGTTCGCCACAAAAAATACAAGCTGGCAGGGCCCTAAGCGACGGGCAATTTCCACCAAAACCCAGTCGAATTGCGCAGCATATTTAAAAATACTGCCGGGACAAAGCAAAATGGGTAATTTTGTATTGATGCCAAAGTGCGCTAAGTTCACTTCGGTTGGGTTGACGCTCAGTCGCTCATAGCAACAGCCTAAATTAGATAAGGCTAATAATTGTTCAGAATAGTTATTGGGCGAAGCTGCATTTTCAAAACACTGTGCTGAAATAAAATAATCCATGGTGGGCAAACCGGTGGTTTCTGGATGCCCCCACATCACCAGCTGCAACGGCGCCAATCGTAAGCTGGCCAGCTTTGTAGTCATTTGATCCATGCCAACGTCGGGATAAATTAAGACTTCTACTTGTTGGGCCAAGATCGTTTCAGCCCAATCAGCTACTGCCGTCTTACCCTCAATAAATGATGTGGCCAAAGAGCGTGCTAGTTGCGTTTCTTGATCGTGCACTTGGCCTAAATAAAAGAAAATTAATTCAAATTCGCTACGCTTTAAATGATGAGCGAGACCTCTTAAAAATGCATTCCAAACGGGATGATCACATAAGTAATGGGTCACAATACCCAAGCGAATACGTCCACGAACCGCAAACTCCCGGGCTTGGTATCCCTGGCTTTGCTCCCAATTAGCCATTAATCGACGACATAGCTGACCATAGGTGCTCATTAATTCACGGTTGTTTTCCGCCTGATAAGCCAAATAAAAAGGCTGAAAGCTACCCACCACATCAGGGCCGACCCCAACTCCAAGCGGGGCTGTAGCGTGACTTTCAGGTACGGCAAACCAAGCATCTAATGCATGCAAACTAGCTGTAAATTGTTCGCGTGCAATTTTGAGATTTGCTCCAAAACCCTCAATTTGGGGAATTTGCAGAAAAGTTCGCGCCCATTTTGCGCGCGCTAAGTTTGGATTAATGGCCAAGGCCTTATCGCAACTAAGAGCACCTTCCTGCTCTTGACCCATATCTCCCAATAAAATGCCGCGGTTATACCAAGGATCGGCAAGACCAGGATTTATTTGCAGCGCTTTTTCGTAACACTGCAAAGCCTCTAGCGGTTTTTCTAAGGCCTTATAAGTATTGCCTAAATTATTATAGGCAAGCGCATTATTTGGTTGCAGGTGCACTGCTTTTTCATAGCTTTGTAAAGCTGCATCATATTCAGCTAAGGCAAATAAAGCGAAGCCTTGGTTGAGATAAGCTTCAGAAAAATGAGCGTCAACCCGAATCGCTTGCGCAAAATAAATTAATGCGTTGCGATAATCTTGCTGCTGAATTAAAAGTAAGCCGAGATTGTTATAAGCCTCGACAAAGTGCGGATCTAAATCAATTGCTTTGTTATAACTTTTCAATGCAGCGGGATAATTTCCCAGTGCACTATAGGCATTTGCTAGATAGAGGTGGGCATGAGCTGATTTTGGGTTTAAAGCGATGCCCTTGCTAAACCAGTCAAGCGCCTCTTGGTTTTTGCCGGCCTGTGCGCATTGAATGCCAATGCCGGTAATGGTCTCAAAATCGCTAGCCATGTGCTGTAATTTTCAATCGAAAAAAGTGGTGCCCCATGTCCGACTCGAACAGACCACCTACTGATTACAAATCAGTTGCTCTACCAGATGAGCTAATGGGGCATGTAGCTATTTTAAACTACTTATTTGCCACTAAGGGCGAGCGCCAACGAAGCACCATACGCTTGAAATCTTCCTTCCAAAGGCCTAAACGCGACAGTTCATAATCTTCACCAGTTGAGCCAGCAAAACCAGCTAAAGCCGGCCAAATTGGCAATATAAATGCTTGTAGTTTTTTTTCTAAAACGATTTTTTTGAAGCATTGCTCAATCGTTTGCCGCAAAGGATCGTTGACCTGCAAATAGGCTTGCGCAAAAGTTTCGCGATAAAACGCTTTATCAACGATAAAAAAACGTGTATCAATATGATTTAAGGTGTAAGGCTTAAATTTCGTGACATTCGAAAAATCGGCATTGCAAATAAATCTACCATTCCAATACCGCAGGCAGGCAGAAAAGTTTTTTATCCATACTTTTGAAGTACATTTAATAAAAAAACTGGCCGCCTGCAAATGCTTTGAATGATCTAAAGCATAGTTAATGATTTCACCTTCACCATAACCTTTGCCAAGCTTGGCAACAAGCGCAGCATCATTTTGAAAATGGAGACATTCAATTTTCGCTTGGGGGAAATGGGTGCGCATGATGGTAGATAAGTCAAAATTAGAACCGTCGCAAATCACCATTTGAATTTCAGGTTCCAGTTCCAGCCATTTACCAATCGCAACCAAAGTAAGTCGCAGACGTTCGTCTGGATCACTAATAACGGGTTGCTGATCAGCAATGCTAATTGCCGAAGTTATTAATAATGGTGGTAGTTGCATATGCGTATGCATACTCAGTAGATATTACTTAACAATTTTTAAGGCTGGCCTACTAGCAGTCGCTGGCTTACTTTTTCTTAAGGACTCTGCAGCACTATCATCTGGCGGATTTGCCTCAAAAGGAAATGACATGCCTTGGCCATTTTCACGCGCATAAATTGCTAAGACATGTGAAATAGGCACGAAAACTTTTTTAGGAACCCCACTAAAGCGAGCTTGAAAACTAATTGAGTCATTTTCAAGCTGTAATTCATGACATGCTTCAGTTGAAAGATTTAAAACAATCTCATCATTTTTAACAAACTCCATTGGCACTTCAACCTGCTGATCTACAAAAACAGCAATAAATGGAGTAAAACCAAAATCGCTGCACCACTGATGTAGTGCGCGAATTAAATAGGGTTTTGTACTAGGGGTGTGATCGGCCATGTGTTCGACGGGTACAAAACCCCTAGTTTAGGTCTGAGTCTAATACTGCTTAGCGACGCATGACTTTTTCGGAAGGGGTTAAAGCCTCAATATAGGCTGGGCGACTGAAAATACGTTCGGCATATTTCAGCAAAGGCGCAGCGTTACGCGATAAATCAATGCCATAGTGTTCAAGGCGCCACAATAGCGGCGCAATAGCCACATCAAGCATAGAAAACTCATCGCCTAACATGTACTTGTTTTTGATAAAGATCGGGGCTAACTGGGTTAAGCGATCACGAATTGCCAAGCGGGCTTTATCGTGTCCCTTTTCGGCGGCCTTGCCTTTTTCATTTTCTAAACCAATGACATGAATAAAGAGTTCTTTTTCAAAATTAAAGAGGAATAAACGAGCCCGAGCCCGTGCAACTGGATCGGGTGGCATTAATTGGGGATGTGGGAAACGCTCGTCGATATATTCATTGATGATATTGGACTCATACAAAATCAAATCTCGCTCGACCAAAATTGGTACTTGAGCGTAGGGGTTCATCACTGAGATATCTTCGGGTTTGTTGAATAAATCAACATCGCGAATCTCAAAATCCATGCCTTTTTCGAATAACACTAGGCGGCAGCGTTGCGAGAATGGGCAGTTAGTGCCCGAGTACAACACCATCATATGCAAATATCCTTAAAAAAATAACTTAGTGAATGTTTTTCCAATAGGCCTTATTCAGGCGCCATGCAAATACAGCAAAGAGCGCCAGAAATAACACCACCAACACACCCAGACGTTTACGCTCTAGCTGCACAGGTTCGGCCATCCATGACATGAATGCGACTAAGTCTGCCACATTATCGTCGTATTCTGCAGACTTCATGGTTCCGGGGGTGATCTGCTCAAAACCAATGAACTTTTTTTCTATTCTACTTGGGTCATGCGGGTCTTTGACTTCAGCAAATTTTGCCCCGCGCTCGCCTTGCAATTGCCATAATGCATGCGGCATGCCAACATTAGGGTAGACCAAATTATTCCACCCCGTTGGGGTTGAGTCATCTTTATAAAAAGTGCGTAGGTAGGTATAAATCCAATCGGTGCCACGAGCACGCGCTTCTACCGATAAATCGGGAGGGGCTTTGCCAAACCATTCTTTAGCGTCTTTGGCTGACATGGATATCGTCATTAAATCGCCCACTTTGGCGCCATTTAAAATTAAATTATCTTTAATTTGCTTATCAGTTAGCCCAATATCACGTAAGCTGCTATAGCGAACCGATTCAGCCGAATGACACCCAGCGCAATAGTTAACGTAGAGTTTTGCGCCGTTTTGCAGCGAGGCATGATTGCTTACTCTTTGAGGCGCAGCATCTAAAGGAAAGCCGGCTTCATTAGCATTTACTTCGGCTAAGAATAAAAAGCCACAGGTCGCTATTACTGCGCTAGTTCGACAAATATGGTTAAAGATTGACAGAATCGCTTGCATGCTAGTTCCTAATTCTTCTTAGTAGTCCACATCAATGGGGCTGGAAAGTAACGCGGCTTGGAACAGGCTTGAACTGACCAAGCTGGCTCCAAAAAGGCATTGCCAAGAAAAAGCCCAAATAATAAATGGTGCAAATCTGGGAAATCTTTTCAAACACAGGCGATGGTGGCTGAATACCCAAGTAGCCCAAGATAATAAAACTCACTACAAATACACCGTAAATATATTTGTGAAAATTGGGGCGATACCGAATAGATTTCACTTTAGATTGATCAAGCCAAGGGAGAAAGAAAATTACTACTACTGAACCGCCCATAATGACCACGCCCCAAAACTTGGCATCTAGCAAGTAAAAACCAACAGCTAGTGCTGCCAAAATGAAGACGCAGAGGGCTTTCATTATCAAGGTCTTGGCACGAACCATGGACATTCCTAAGATCACCGCAAAAAAGATCCATAAGGGAATAAGGAAAGAAGTAGTAGTGCCACGCAACATCGAATAAAAGGGCGTGAAATACCAGACTGGCGCAATGTGGGCAGGCGTCTGAAATGGATTTGCGGGGATGAAATTATTTGCTTCAATAAAATATCCGCCCATCTCTGGCGCAAAAAAGATAATTAGCGCAAAAATAATTAAAAATATGCTCAGCGCCATTACATCATGTACGGTATAAAAGGGATGAAAAGGTACGCCATCAACGGGATGTCCATCAGCATCAAGAGTGTCTTTAATTTCTATCCCATCGGGATTATTCGAGCCAACCTCGTGCAAAGCCACAATATGTGCGGCAACCAAACCAACTAAAACAAGTGGAATAGCAATAACGTGAAAAGCAAAAAAGCGATTTAAAGTTGCATCGCCAACTACATAGTCGCCCCGTAACCAAAGTGATAAATCAGGGCCAATTAAAGGGATGGCTGAAAATAGATTCACAATGACTTGTGCGCCCCAATACGACATTTGCCCCCAAGGTAAGAGGTAGCCAAAAAAGGCTTCGCCCATTAAGCATAAAAAGATGGCCGTGCCAAAAATCCAAATGAGTTCGCGAGGTTTACGATAAGAGCCGTAAATCATGCCACGAAACATATGCAAATACACCACGATGAAAAACATCGAGGCGCCGGTAGAGTGCATATAACGAATTAGCCAGCCAAACGGTACCTCACGCATGATGTATTCAACCGACTCGAATGCTTTAGCGGCATCGGGTTTGTAATTCATGGTTAAGAAAATGCCGGTAATGATTTGATTAGCTAAAACGACGATTGAGAGAGCGCCAAAGACATACCAAAAATTCAGATTTTTAGGGGCATAGTAACCAGTAAGGTGAGCTTTAATAGTCGACGACAAAGGGAAACGTGAATCAACCCAAGCCAGCAATTTTTGCGTTATTGGCGCATTGTCTGGAACTTTTATTTCATGAAATGCCATGTATTTCTCCTGAGCTTTCTAATTAGGCTTTTGCATCATCGCCAATTAAAATCATTGTGTCGCTTAAGTACTTATGGGGTGGCACTTCGAGATTGTCGGGGGCAGGTTTATTTTTATAAACTCGACCAGCAAAGTCAAAAGTGGACCCATGGCAGGGGCAAAACCAACCACCAGGCCAATTATTGGGCAAAGAGGGTTGGGCTCCAGATTCAAATTTAGCTGATGGTGAGCAGCCTAAATGGGTACAAATACCGACCGCCACAAAATATTCTGGCTTGATCGAGCGATACTGATTGCGCGCATATGGGGGGGTTAGGGTGTCTTGATTGCGCAAGGAATTCGGGTCAGCCAGCTCGGGATCATTTTTGGGCAATTCGGCGACCTGTTCTGGGGTCCGCCTAACCACCCATACCGGCTTACCGCGCCATTCAACGGTTCTTACCTCATCGGGCTTCATGCCACTAATATCGACCTCAACAGGCGCTCCTGCGGCCTTGGCGCGCTCGGATGGCTGGAAACTGGTCACAAAAGGCACAAGCACAACTGCCCCTCCAATTCCCCCTACGACAGAGGTGGCAATTAGCCAATTCCGTCGACCTGTGTCGGTACTAGGCTGGTCACTCATTTACACAATTCCTTGAAAAATGCATTTTATGGGTAAAAATTGCTTAAACCACCTATTTTAAAGTAAAAAGAGGTTTATGCGTTTAACTTTGGGCCAATTGAAGAGGAATTAAAGATGGGTGTCTTAAAAGAGTTTCGCGAATTTGCTGTTAAAGGGAGTGTGATTGACTTGGCGGTGGGCGTCATTATTGGCGCTGCTTTTGCCAAAATTGTCGATTCATTGGTCAATGATCTAGTGATGCCCCTACTCTCTACCTTGCTTGGGGGCCGCATTGACTTTACTAACCTCTTTTTTATTTTGGGTCAAGCCCCCGAAGGTGTGCCCCGTACTTATGAAGCACTGAAGAAAGCGGGCGTGCCCCTGTTTGCTTATGGTAATTTCATTACCATTTCCATTAACTTCTTTTTGCTGGCCTTTGTAATTTTTCAAATGGTCAAAATGGTAAATCGCGTGCGCTTAAGTGATGCCGCTGAGCAAGCTCCGGCTAAGCCTGCCCCAGAGCCAGAGGATATTACCCTGTTACGCGAAATTCGCGATAGCTTGAAAAAATAAACGGCATACTGCCTTATTTTGGAGAGACATGATTAAACGCCTCTGGCTTTTATTTGCCCAAGTAATTACGGTCTTGCTTGCCGTTTGGTTTATTGTGGCTACCCTAAAGCCCAGTTGGCTAACCGGCGTGCAGATCAGTTCCTTGGTAGATAATGTGAACCTCAAAGAAGCTAGTTATGACGGACACTCCATTAGCCCCGGCTCGCACTATGAAGCGGCTAAACGTTCGATGCCAGCAGTAGTCAATATTTTTAGCAGCAAGGCTCTGGCTAAAAGCTTAAATGGGAAAAATAATGCCCATCGCAATGAACCATGGTATCAATTTTTCTTTGGCGAACAAGGGCCAGAAGATGAGCCAAGCACCAGCTTAGGCTCGGGTGTTTTGGTGAGCCCCGAAGGCGTCATCCTCACCAATCACCATGTGGTTGCGGGAGCCGATGATATTGATATTGCCTTATCTGACGGCAGAAAGACCAAAGCTAAAGTAATTGGTAGCGACCCCGATACCGATATTGCGGTACTGAAGATCGACTTAAAACAATTGCCACCACCCATTACCCTCGGAAAAATTGAGTCAGTCCATGTTGGCGATATTGTCTTAGCCATTGGTAATCCCTTTGGCGTTGGGCAAACAGTGACCTCAGGCATTGTTTCAGCCCTGGGTCGCGATCATCTGGGTATCAATACCTTTGAAAATTTTATCCAAACCGATGCGGCAATTAATCCTGGAAATTCGGGTGGGGCCTTGGTTGATACTCGCGGTCATTTAATCGGCATTAATACTGCCATCTACTCTCAAAGTGGTGGTTCAATGGGAATCGGTTTTGCCATTCCCGTGAACTTAGCAAAACAGGTCATGGAATCGATTCTCACTAACGGGAGTGTTACTCGTGGGTGGATTGGGGTCGAACCCCAAAACCTCTCAAAGGAATTAATTAAATCGTTTAATTTACCAAGCACTACTGTAGGCGTTTTATTATCGGGTGTTTTGGAAGGTGGTCCAGCAGATCGTGGTGGCGTAAAGCCCGGCGATATTTTAATTGCTGTCAATGAACGTTCTGTTGCCGATGTCACTGCATTACTAAACGCTATTGCCCAACTCGGCCCAGGTAACCAGGCCAACTTAAAAATATTACGCAAAGGAAAAGAACTGAATTTACAAGTGCCGATTGGTAAGCGTCCGCAGGCAGCAAAGAAACAATAAGTCTGCTAAGCGCCTATTTAGGAAGCCCTAATGAATCCTGGTGGGCTCTCAGACCGCGCTAGTGCGCCAAAATTTTTGACAAAAAGTCTTTGGCTCTTTGCGAACGCTCTTCAGGTCGGTTAAAGAAATCGTCGCGTGAACAATCTTCAACAATGCGCCCTTGATCCATAAAAATTACCCGATGGCTTACTTTGCGCGCGAAGCCCATTTCATGCGTTACACAACACATGGTCATACCGTCTTGAGCGAGCTTAACCATCACATCTAACACCTCACCCACCATCTCTGGATCTAAAGCTGAAGTAGGCTCATCGAACAACATCACGATGGGGTCCATCGTTAAGGCCCGCGCAATTGCCACTCGCTGTTGTTGCCCGCCCGATAGCTGGCCAGGAAATTTATCTTTTTGCTCCATTAAGCCGACCCGCTCAAGGTATTTTAGGCCATGGGCTTTAGCTTCGGCTGCAGATCGGCCCAAAACTTTCATTTGCGCCAACGTTAAGTTTTCAGTCACATTTAAATGTGGGAATAATTCAAAATTCTGAAATACCATGCCAACCTTTGCACGAAGTTGTGGAAGATTGGCCTTAGGATCATGTAAAGAAATCCCATTCACCGTTATTTCACCTGCCTGAAATGGCTCAAGTGCATTAATGGTTTTAATTAGAGTCGACTTTCCCGAGCCCGATGGACCACAGATCACCACTACCTCGCCTTTTTTAATCGAGGTAGTACAGTCTGTTAAGACCTGAAAAGTGCCGTACCACTTTGAAACGTTTTTAAAATCAATCATTAAAAGCTTCTCTATTTCTATTGGTTAATTTATTTAATAATAGCAACCTTACTTTGAACCCAACGCGCAAATTTAGACAGTGAAAAGCAAATCAAGAAATAGGTAACTGCGGCTAATAAGTACGCTTCAATAGGACGGCCAAAATTTTTGCCAACAATATCAAAACCTTTCAATAAATCATAAGCGCCAATGGCATATACCAAAGACGTGTCCTGAAAAAGCACAATGGTTTGAGTCATAAAAATCGGAATCATGTTTCGAAATGCTTGTGGCAAGACAATGAGGCTCATAGTTTGTGAATAATTCATTCCCAATGCCTCTGCAGCAAAGGTTTGTCCTGTACCAACCGATTTAATACCGGCCCGCACAATTTCGCAAAAGAACGCTGCCTCAAAAGCAATAAAGGTAATGGTGGCGGATAAATCAGCCCCAATAGGCGTGCCGATTAAAATTGGAATTAAGAGATAAAACCATAAGATCACCATCACTAGTGGAATAGAACGCATGGTGTTGACATATATTGTGGCGATATAAACCAGAACAGGTTTACCACTTAAGCGCATCAAAGCTAAGATTGTGCCAAAAAAAATACCCCCTATGGTAGCAACAACAGTGAGCTGTGCACTAAAGAGCAGCCCCTTCAAGATATAGCTTGAAAAGAGCTCCCAATTATAAATACTGAGGTCTAAATTAAGCATGGGACACGCTTATTTTTATTTGCATCTTTAATGACTCGTAAGCAAATTACTACGCGTACCCGGAATGGCGACGCGTTTTTCGATCAAGGTCATAATCCGATTGACACCAAAAGCTGAAAAGGCATAGAGCAAAGTCACAGCCAAATAAATTTCGACACCACGAGAAGTTTCTTCTTGCGCTTGCATTGCAAATAAAGTGAGTTCGGGTACTGATACCGCAAAGGCCACTGAGGTATTTTTGATTAAATTCATACACTCTGAGGTGAGTGGTGGAATGATGATCCGAAACGCAGTTGGCAAAATCACATACCGATAACTTTGGTAGGTACTTAACCCCAAAGCCAAGGCAGCCATACGCTGACCTGAAGATAAAGACTGAATACCCGCGCGCACTTGCTCTGCCATGCGTGCTGAGCTATAAAACCCTAAAGCAAAACAGACTAACCAATAGGCTGGTAAGCCCTTCATAACGGGGAAAATATTCGGCACGACGTGGTACCAAACAAAAACTTGCACCAAGACTGGGATGTTACGAAATACCTCCACCCAAGCAGTCGCAAAGCCCACCAACCATTTGCTTCCCTTCACATTTGCTGGAATTGTTCTGAGGGTACCCATGAGGGTGCCCAACACGAGCGCAATGACTAAACTGAGTGCTGCTACTAATAAGGTCCAGCCCCAGGCTTTAAGCAGCCAATCTAAATAGGTTGGGTCGGCGTCTTTGCCAAGTTGAAAAATAGAAGAGAGGCAGTTATCGGCCGCCTCTCCTGTAATGGTGTCTTTACAAAAGACACCCCAATCCATTGCCACTTTTAAACTACCAACTCTTCTAAGAGAAAATGCTTATTTCTTTTGATAGGCTTCAGCAGGTTTGTCATTAGGATTAGCCCAAGCCTGTTTGGTGCTTTCAGATAAAGCTAAACCGACCATGGCGTTTTTAGGTGGAATGGGCTGCAAGAACCATTTATTCCAAAGTCTGGTTAATGATCCGTCAGCCATCATCCTTTTGAGGCTGTCGTCTACGGCTTTCTTAAAAGCGGGGTCATCTTTACGCATCATGATTGCGATTGGCTCAACCGCAATGACTTCACCCACAATTTTAAAATCTTTGGGATTTTTTGCATTAGCAATATTCCCCGCAAGAATCGAGCCATCCATCACAAATGCATCGGCACGACCCGACTCGAGCAATAAGAAACTATCGGCATGGTCTTTACCAAAGACTTCATCAAAATTAACGCCTGTGGCTTTTTCGTGCTTGCGCAGCAACTGCACCGAAGTTGTACCCGTGGTGGTGGCAACTTTCTTGCCATTAAGTTGATTCAAAGACGTAATTCCTGAGTTGGCCTTCACCGCAATCCGAATTTCCTCAACATACGTCGTGACCGCAAAAGAGACATCTTTTTGACGGGCCGCATTGTTGGTAGTCGAGCCGCACTCAATATCAACGGTGCCATTTTGAACTAAAGGAATACGATTTTGTGAAGTCACTGGTAAATATTTAATTTCTAGAACATTAATACCTAATTGATTTTTAATTTCAGTTAATACCCGCTGACAGATTTCAACGTGATAACCAGCAAATCTGCCGTCACCAATCGTATAGGACAGCGCGCCCGAAGACTCTCTCACACCCATCGTGGCAGAGCTAGTCGATTTAATTTTGTCTAAAGTGCCTGCTGCCATTGCACCCGCAGCGGCGAACATACCGCTAATAGCAAAAGCGGAAATCATTGCAGCAGAAAGCGTGGTTTTGATAAAGCGTGAAGGTTTTTTCATGACTGGTCTTATCTAGTGAGGTTAATCGGATTAGAGTTTTAATTGGGTTTTAATGAACCCCTATTTTTAGCAGACTTTAAAGGTTTTATCTAGCCCCTAGCGGCCAATAAGTTCTATTTTGGGGAATACCCTCATCTGACATTACCTTTTTAGCCTGGTATTTAATTACGCCCTGCTGAGAATTAGCCTAACTACCTTGTTGAACTACTTCTAATGAGCTGCTGCAATTGACTTTGGACGGCTTCTACCACGGGCGTCCATTGCCCCGGTTGGCCTTGCCTAAATAGGCGCATGGAGCTATACCAAGGGCTATCGTTACGGTCTAAAAGCCAGCGCCAACAGGTATCAAAACGGTTCAAGAGCCAGACGGGTTTGGCTAAAGCTCCAGCCAAATGAGCGACGGCTGTATCTACCGTTATCACCAAATCGAGCTGATTAATGAGCGCTGCAGTGGCAGAAAAATCGTCTAAATCTGCGCTTAAATCGATTAAATCAGGGCCGCCCCAATTAGCGGCTTTTAAGGCGGCTAATTCTGACTCTCCCGGTTGACCTTTTTGCAAGCTATAAAAATCAATTGCCGTATTTTTTAATGGCGCAAGCAAAGCCAATGGAATATTACGTCTTTCATTCACGGCCCAGGCCTCTGGTTGATTGGGGCGTAAGCCCCCCGACCAAACCACGCCAACGCGTAATTTTGTTTTCGGCCCTAATTTTTTCTGCCATAAAATTTGTTTAGCAGGGTCGACACTTAAGTATTTTTCAGCGAAGGGAATGTTGTTTAATGTGGTTTTAAAAGCAAAGGGCAAGCTGATTAAAGGGCAATGAAAGTCAAAGGGGGGAAGGGGCTGTCCTTTCTCAATTATTTGTGAAACGCCTGCTAAAGTCTGAAATAAAGTCATCAGGGGTTTTTCAACTTCTAAAATAACTGTGGCGCCTAATTTAGCCACCAATTCAGCATAGCGACTAAATTGAATTGCATCACCAAGACCTTGTTCACTATGAAGCAAAATAATTTTGTCTTGCAGCGATTCTTGCCCAAGCCAGAGTGCGCCATTCAGTTTTCGCTCACCTGCTGCACGACTTAATTCAGGGGATTGCCAGCGTGACTCATACGCTGGCCACCCCTGCTCATAATCTCCTAATACCAAATAGGCTAAGGCTCGATTCCAATGGGCCTCGGCAAAATTGGGCATGATCGATAAAGCCTGGTTGTACCCAGCAATAGCCTCTGTTACATGCTGCAACTCTTTTAACGTATTTGCCCGATTATTGTGAGCCTGAACATATTGGGGGTCAATTGCAATTGCCGCATCATAACTTTGTATGGCTTGCTCTAATTTGCGCAAATCATAAAGTGTTACCCCGCGATTAAAGTGGGCAAGTGCAAATTGGGGGTCGCAAGCAATGGCTTGTTCATAGCAAGCTAAAGCTGCCAGTGCTTGCTTTAACTCAATTAACATACTACCCTTATTATTATGGGCGAGCGCATAATTTGGTGAGCTTGCTAATGCTGCATCGATTGCTTGTAGAGCAGCCTGTGCATTTCCTGCCTGAAAATAAATTAAACTTAAAAAATGGAGGGCCTCTGCTTGTTGAGGATAAGCCTGAAGAATTATTTCATAGCACTTGCGAGCCTCTGAGATAAGACCATCTTGCAGAAATCGCTCGGCCTGCTGTAGCTGGGTTAACAGCGCAAGATCTGCTTTGCTCTGCTGCAAACCGTTATGAGGTTGGTGATGCGCTGCTGACATATCTTCAATTCTAATCGCCCATGAAAAAACCCACTGTGTTGCCACAGTGGGTTTGTTTTAATGCCGAACTAATGTATTACTAGGGTTTAAAAACCTAACTAACAATAATTAGAACGTTACGCGTGTACCAAAAGCAAAGCCTGTGACTCTGGTTGAAACTTGAACAGAGCTGGCTGATTCATTATTTGAACCGTAGATTGCGTACAAGTTGGTACGCTTGCTGAGGTAATAGTTCAAACCAACTTGATAAGCGGTGAAGCCAGCGCTTGGGCTTCCACGACCATAGCTAGAGACTTTACCATTACCAACAACTGCCCAACCTTCGATGGTGGGTGTCATGAAGCTACGAACACCAATCTGTTGCGCAGTCCGCTTAGCGTAATAGCTGGTATCAATAACGCTACCAACCTTACGGTTACCGTATTGCACGTAGCCTTTCAAGATACCAAAGTCATAGGTAGCAGCACCGTAGTATTGATTGTCTTGAGTATTTGAACCACCCGATGCAGCAATCCAAGCTGCTGGAGCAGGTGTGGCAAGAGTAGATGCTGAAGCACCGGCGGTTGCGCCACCTTGACCTTCATTGTTTGATTTGTAGGCTTGATAAGCTAAACCAACATACAGTTTTTGCCATGTGTAGTCAGCAGATAAACCCCAACCAGAGTAGTTATTGGTAACTGGCAAACGGCTAGCTGAAGTATTGGCTGTTACGGTATCGTTTCTTAAGGTGTAGTTAGCAGCAACCTTGAAACCTTTTATGGTGGCAGTTTGAGCCGACAAGGTAGATTGCGTACGAACCGTTACACCAGCAGATTGACCACCAACACCAGCTGCGTCAGAGTAACCACGTGCTGTAGCATTTGTGGTGTTACCTGGGTTTGTGGTTGGGTAAACTGCGTTACCGGGCATGTTGTTGGTGTTACCAACGTCAGTTGCGGCGATTTGGTTAAACATGGGGGTGTATTGAGTACCGAAAGCAAACTGACCTACGCCTGCTTTACCAATACCACCAAAGCCCTGACGAGTCTGCCATGACGACATCGACGCGTTAGTAGGCTGCATATCAGTTTCTAAAGTAAAGAAGGCAATCATGCCGCCGCCTAAATCTTCAGTACCTTTAAAGCCTAAACGGCTGGTCTGTTCCATCGAGTTACCAAAACTGGCGCTATTAGCTTGGCCTGATGGGGCAACAGTACCGGCAGCGTTAGCAGCTGCGCCAGTAGCCTTTTGATTTAAGTAACCAACGTCAACAACACCGTACACGGTCACGCTTGACTGGGCCGAAGCAGCACCAGCAAAAGCGCCGAGAGCGGCAAGTGCAAATAGCGATTTTTTCATTCGTAAATCTCCATAAAGTAAGAATGCGCCCATAAAAATTCGGGACTGATGAAGTATCGACCTTTTGCTGCGGTCCACTTAGCTTGAGGGCAGATACCCCCGCTTTTTGCTTGTGAAAAGGGAGTTTTTTGGTTTTCTTTGTTGTATCTCGACAACATGGCCCTATTTTTGGGGTATTAAAGGTATTTAGATGCCAAAATTGTCAGATGGCAAGTCGCGAATTCCTGAAAATACTACGTTCTGCCCGTCAGGGTGATGTTTTTGCGCAACAAGAACTGGCTGCAGTTTATCTTCAGGGCTATTTTAACACCCCAATTCAGCCCAATAATGCCTTAGTTTGGCTTGAAAAGGCCTATTTAGCCACTCTAAGCAAAATCTCACTTCCTCACTTACAAGTTGATTCCCCTGGTAACCCCCCCAATAACCCGCTTAGAGCATTGTTTGCGCAATTAGTGCAAATTCCGCTAGCGACAACTTTTGGCTCGCCATCATTTCAGTTTGCTTGGGATCGATTTTGGGAGTTAGCGCATGAGGGTAATAGTGAGGCCCGCTGGCAGTTGGCTAATTTCTTATTAAATCCTCAGCAATTGAGCTTGCAGGAGCAATTGGCTGCATGGCTAAGTAAACGGTTTCCCGGTGACACTGAAGGCTTGGCAAAACTACAAACCCAATGCAAGCGCTATTTAGAAATCATTGCTGCCGAAGAAAGTTTTTTAGCGAACAAAGCAAAAGAGCTATTAATTCAATTACAGCCTAAAAATGAATTACTCACGTCACTTTGGAATAGCTGGCTGTCGACTCAAGATGAGTCGGCGCTGCAACAAGCGGCTGAGTTAGGACTAACCACTGCAAAACTAACCCTAGGTTTACGTTTAGCACAACCTAAAATCCAAGCAGAAAAAAGTAATGGTTCGAGTAAATCGAATGCGCCGCTGAAAAAAGCGGTACATTGGCTTGAGTTGGCTGGCAAAGATGGAGATCCCCAAGCTTGGTATGCACTTGGTGAAATTTATCGTCGCCCCCAATTTTCAGGTTATAGCGCCCAAGAAAGTGATCGCTGTTTTGATCGCGCTGCCGACTTAGGGCATGCAGCAGCGCAGTTTCGCAAAGCGGCCACTTTATGGCGCAAACGCGATAAGCTGCAGGAAAAAATCACTGGCTTACAAGCCTCTTATTGGGCCTGGCAAGCACATCAACAAGGTATTACAGCGGCCCATACCTTATTGATGAAAATTTTACTAAGCTGTCCCAACCCGGCACAAAATGCGTGGTTTGACTTGGCTCAATGTGCTGAACTCGCTTTGGCTCGACACAGCGATCATCAATTGACTGGAGGACGGATGCTGATGTGCCACCGAATTGTGATTGCCAATCAATTTGATTTTAGTAAAGCGGAGTTATTGTTGGCAGAAATTGACCAGCTGCAACTTGAACATTGTGTGGTGGTAGATGTGCGTTGGGAATTGCCTAAAATTTTGCCACGCCTCACCCAAATTGAAACCATCCAACAGCGTCGTTGTCTTTTTGCTGCAAGCAAAGCACTAGAACAATTAGCAGTAATTCGCGAACCGAACGATGATGAGTTTTTGGCTGCAGGTGAAGGAAATTTACGCCAGCGGCGTTATCGCTTCGAGCGCTTAAGTCAATGGTTACTGCAAAATTTTGCCCACCACCTTGCCGCCAAAAAATTGCCCATCCCAAGTCGTGGCCACTAAGCAAACATGTACATAATCTCGATTTTAAGCATTCGTTGCCGCGCCATCAGTTGCCTCTTTGTCGCTGACTTGAGCAGGTTTTTTTTCATAGAAACGGGCAATAAATAAGCCGAGCTCATACAATAAAGACATAGGAACTGCTAACAATAATTGCGACAAAATATCGGGGGGCGTTACGACTGCAGCAACGACAAAGGCACCGACAATCACATATGGACGAATTTCTCGAAGCTTAGCTAAGGGTACAACACCCATACGCACTAATACCACGACAACTACGGGCACCTCAAAGGTAATCCCAAATGCTAAGAAGGTGGTCATTGCAAAACTTAAATAGTTATCGATATCGGTCAGCATTTCGGCGCCTAGCGGAGCGTTGTAGTGCGCCATGAATTTAAAGACGGTGGGGAATACTAAAAAATAAGCGAACGACATACCAATAATGAATAAAGAATAACTACTAACGACCAAAGGCACGATTAAACGGCGTTCGTGGGTATATAGTCCAGGCGCAATAAAAGCCCATAGTTGATACATCACTACTGGCAAGGCAATGACAAACGCAACCAACATGGTAACTTTCATCGGCACAAAAAAGGAACCTGTAATGTCAGTCACGATCATTTTTCCACCGCTGGGTAAAGCTGCTAATAAAGGCTGGGCAAACAAATGAAAAATTTCCGGCGCCCAATACACCAAACTCATAAAAATGATGATGATGGCAAGCGCTGCTTTAATAATGCGGTCACGCAGCTCAACTAAATGCGAAATAAAAGTTTCTTGCAAGCCCTCACTGGCTGGAGAAGCATTATCTGAATTGATATTGACTTGCTGGGTATTGTCCTGCTGCGTATTATTCTGGGCGCTAGGGTCATGCATGATTTAGTCTCAACATTATTGCGCGGCGCTATGCCGAAACCGCTTCATACGTGCCGCTCCCGACTGCACCCGCAGCCGTACTCCAGAGGCATGTTTGTACCACAGTGGCCGCGCTGCTTGGCGAACTCGCCAACTGGCACGGCCTTGACGCAAGCTATCACGAAATACTTTGTTTTCATCAATCTGCAAACCAACTGGAAAAGTATTGTTACTGGTGGAGTAGTCGTAGCTATCAGCTTGATCACTTAAGTGCGCACCAGCTTCGGTAAAAGTAGAGCTTAAACTACTTTCCACATCTTTAATGGCTGCGGCACTTTCTTCACGCAACTTTTTAAATTCATCTAAGTCAATTTGTCGATTGACTTCACTGCGCACCTCAGCCATATAGCGTTGCGCTCGACCAAACAAATTCCCTGCCATGCGGGCTAGTTTGGGTAAACGCTCAGGTCCAATGACCACTAAAGCTACCACTGCTATTAAGGCAAGCTTTGAAACCCCTAAATCAATCATTTACAGGCGATCATGAAAACTATTTATTCAGATCTTTGGCTTGCACATCGACCGTTTTTTCTGCGGCATTGGCAGTCTGTTGGGGAATTTGTTCAGCTTTAGCTTCCTCGCTGGTTTTCATGCCATCTTTAAAGCCTTTCACCGCGCCACCTAAATCGGTACCAATATTGCGTAATTTTTTGGTACCAAAAACTAGCATCACAATAACCAACACAATTAACCAGTGCCAAATACTAAATGAACCCATTTCTTTCTCCTTAAATCAATCAGCTTACTTACTTTTTCCAGGGCCGCTCACCGCCCATCACATGCAAATGTAAGTGATAGACTTCTTGCCCGCCATCTGCGCCATTATTGACCATTAAACGAAAGCCGCCATCTTCACCCGGTCGACAACCTTGTTCTTGAGCAAGACGAGGGGCTAATGCCATCATTCTACCTAGCAAAGGGGCGTCAATGTGCGTTGCCGACGCTAGCATCGGTAAATGCTTTTTAGGAATCATTAGAAAATGAACTGGGGCTGCCGGCTTAATATCGTGAAAAGCGAAAATTTCATCATCCTCATAGATTTTCCGCGCCGGAATTACCCCGGCAATAATTTTGCAAAATAAACAATCAGGATCATGGCTTAAAACGCTCATACGGGTTTTCGACCGGCTTTTTCAGCTATGCCTGAAACCCCTTCACGACGCGTAAGCTCGGCTAACACGTCTTCTGGGCGGAGATTAAATTGCGCTAGGGCAACTAGGCAATGGAACCATAAATCGGCCATTTCCCCAACCAAAAGCGCTTGCTTTGCGGGGCTTAAATTGGCCTGTCGAGAATCTTTTGCCGCCATTACAGTTTCGGTGGCCTCTTCGCCAATTTTTTTCAGAATGGCATCGTCGCCCTTGCTGAATAGGGCGGCGATATACGATGTACTTGGGTCTGCGGTACCATTTTGTAAAGCGACACGACGCTGTTCTACAACATCAGCCAAATGGGCTAAGACAGCATCTAGATTTGCATCGGCCGACATTTTTTTATTTACCTGAGTCATTGGCTAATTTTATGCCGTCATTAAGCCAGCTTGCGCTAGCAGCATCCCAGACCTGGAAAAAACAACTGTGCGCCCCGGTATGGCACGCAATCCGGTCTTTTTGGATGACCTGCAACAAGAGGGTGTCACCATCACAATCAAGGCCAATAGCCTCAATGGTTTGGGTGTGCCCTGACTCTGCACCCTTGTGCCACAGCTGATTGCGTGAGCGCGACCAGTAGACCGCCTGCCCCAAACGCAGGCTAGCTAATAAAGCCTCACGATTCATCCAAGCCATCATTAAGACATCGCCTGAGCCAACTTCTTGAGCAATAACGGGTACCAGGCCTTGCTGATTCCATTGAATTTGCTCCAGCCAAGGGCCGCTTTGCAAAGTAGGTGTGGGTATAAATGAAGTCATAAATGGTATTTTGACTTATTTCCTTATTGCCTTACGGCAATGCCCTGACTGGCCATAAATTCTTTTGCTTGTTTAACGGTGAAATCACCGTAATGAAAAATACTTGCAGCGAGCACAGCATCAGCATGTCCCTTGGTAATGCCATCAACTAAGTGCTGTAAATTACCTACCCCGCCAGATGCAATTACAGGGATAGGTACTGCCTGACAAACTGCCGCCGTTAATGCCAAATCGAACCCGTCTTGGGTGCCATCCCGATTCATGCTGGTGAGCAAAATTTCACCAGCTCCGCGTTGACTTACTTCAGCAGCCCAAGCCAAGACGTCGATTCCGGTTGCATTACGGCCGCCATGGGTAAATACTTCCCAAAAACCAGGTGCTGTTTGTTTGGCATCAATTGCTACCACGATACATTGTGAACCGTAATAGGCAGCAGCTTCGGAAACCAAATCAGGATTATTTACCGCTGATGAATTCATGCTGACTTTATCAGCGCCTGCATTCAACAAGCGGCGCACGTCTTGCACAGTACGAACGCCACCACCAACGGTAAGGGGTATAAATACCTTAGCTGCTACGGCTTCAATAATAGGTAATAACAAATCACGACCATCTGAAGTGGCCGTGATATCCAAAAAAGTTAATTCATCGGCACCTTGATCGTTATAGCGCTGGGCAATTTCAAGTGGATCACCAGCATCACGCAAACCAATAAAATTCACACCCTTCACTACCCGCCCTGCTGTAACATCTAAGCAAGGAATGATGCGCTTAGTTAACATCAATAGCCATGATCATGGTTGGGCATGCCGCAATTTTTCTGACAACTGGTCGGCATATTGCTGCGCTACTGTTAAATCTAAATCGCCCGCATAAATTGAACGTCCTGCAATCACGCCCATCACGCCTTCGTTTTCAATCGCACACAAGGCATCGATATCGGCGTTACTAGATAATCCCCCACTAGCGATGACGGGAATTCGCACAGCTTGCGCCAATTTTAAAGTCGCTTCGAGATTAATCCCTTGCAACATGCCGTCGCGACCAATATCGGTATAAATAATGGCTTCAACTCCATAGTCTTCAAATTTCTTACCCAAATCTATTACCTCATGCCCAGTAAGCTTGCTCCACCCGTCGGTGGCAACTTTACCGTCGCGCGCATCGATACCAACCATAATATGACCACTAAATGCAGTGCACGCATCTTGTAAAAAACCGGGATTTTTTACTGCTGCTGTGCCAATAATGATGGTTTGAATGCCATCATCTAAGAGGCGCTCAATGGTTTCTAAATCGCGAATACCACCACCGAGTTGAACGGGTATTTCATCGCCTACTGCTTTTAAAATCGCTTTAATCGCTAATTCATTTTTAGGTTTGCCCGCAAAAGCGCCATTTAAGTCAACTAAATGTAAACGCCGTGCGCCTTTGGCAAGCCAGTGTTTTGCCATCGCAGCTGGGTCTTCAGAGAAAACCGTGGCACGCTCCATGTCGCCTTGTTCTAAACGTACACAGTGACCATCTTTGATATCAATTGCAGGTATTAGCAGCATAATAAAATCGATATAGGTAGTTAATCTAAGGTTGCCAAGCGACAAAATTACGATACAGCATTAAACCGTATTCTGCACTTTTTTCCGGATGAAATTGGGTCGCAAAAATATTATCACGCGCCACGGCAGAAGCAAACCATGTGCCGTATTCGGTTGAACCCACGGTGTCTTCTGGGTTGGTTGGCACAGCATAATAGCTATGCACAAAATAAAAATTACTAAGGTCGGGTATACCAGTCCAAAGAAAGTGAGGCTTATCTTGCCGCACTTGATTCCAGCCCATATGGGGGACTTTAAATTCTGCGCCATCGGCCTGCAAGCGACCAGCCAAAGCAAAACGCTCGACCTTGCCAGAAATTAATCCTAAGCACGGCGTCGCTGTTGCTGTAGAGGATTCAGCGCTACTGTCAAAGAGCATTTGTTCGCCCACACAAATGCCTAATAGGGGTTTAGTTTTTGCGGCAGCTAATACAGTCTCAAGCAAGCCAGAGGTATGTAAATGCTTCATGCAGTCGGGCATGGCTCCTTGTCCAGGCAGAACTACCCGTTGAGCTTGCTGAATTTCGGCAGCAGTGCGCGCGATTAAAATCTCGGTATTGGGTGCCACTTGCTTAAGCGCCTGATAAACCGAGCGCAAGTTTCCCATGCCGTAATCAACGATGGCAATATGGTGTGCCAAAGCGGCCTTCAGTTTTTGGTTTTAAAGGGTGCATCTTGCTATTCTCAACTGGTTTGAAAATAATTACAGACTTCCCTTGGTGGATGGAACAAGACTGGGAGCGCGCGGATCAATCGCTAAAGCCATGCGCAAAGCACGCCCAAAAGCCTTAAAAACTGTTTCGATTTGATGATGTGCATTCACGCCGCGTAAATTATCAATATGTAAAGTAACCCCCGCATGATTCACAAAACCACGGAAAAACTCAATACTTAAATCGACATCAAAATCGCCCACGCGCGCGCGGGTAAAGGGCACATTAAACTCGAGGCCCGGGCGTCCAGAAAAATCGATCACCACTCTTGATAGCGTCTCATCCAAAGGCACATAAGCATAGCCATAACGGGTAATGCCCGTTTTATCGCCGACCGCTTTGGCAATTGCCTGTCCCAAAGCAATGCCGACATCTTCGACCGTATGGTGATCGTCAATATGGGTATCTCCATTGGCGCTGACCTTTAAATCAATCATGCCATGGCGCGCAATTTGGTCGAGCATGTGATCAAGAAAGGGCACACCAGAGGCTAATTCAGCCTGTCCAGTACCATCCAGATTGAGCGCAATGTGGATTTTTGTTTCTGAGGTGTTGCGTGTAACGTCGGCTTGCCGCATGCTTCAGTGCGCCGAAAGGCGAAGTATTGATTGAAGACTCATAATATCATTCTCACTTGCCCAGCACTATCCCTTCACACTGCACCCCCTAACACCACCCTAAACCCATGAGTCGCTTTTGGAGCCCTGTCGTACACACCCTTACCCCCTATGTGCCTGGTGAGCAGCCTCAATTGAAGCGGCTGCTGAAGCTCAATACCAATGAAAGCCCATACGGACCTTCGCCCATGGTGCTCGCAGCCATTGCTGAGCAAAATACGCCTGATTTGCGGCTGTATCCCGATCCTCATGGTTGCGAACTAAAGCAAATCATTGCCGAGCAATTCGGCCTAGCGACTGAACAAATTTTTCTAGGAAATGGCTCTGATGAGGTCTTGGCGCATGTTTTTTTAGGTCTTTTGAAGCACGAGCAAGCTGTTTTATTTCCGGATATTACGTATAGTTTTTACCCGGTGTACTGCAAGCTATTTGGCATTCAGGCGCAAACTATTCCCTTAGGAAGTAATTTTGAAATTTGCCTAGAGGACTATGCCAAGCCGAATGGCGGGATTATTTTTCCTAACCCCAATGCGCCTACCGGGCGCGCTTTAGCAAGCAAAGCCATAGCTGGCCTAATTCAAACTAATCCCAATTCAGTCATCGTGATTGATGAGGCCTATGTCGATTACGGTACGGAATCTTGCGTGCCACTATTGCAAGGGGCCGGCTGCCCAGAAAATGTATTAGTGATTCAGACGCTCTCAAAATCCCGAGCCTTGGCAGGTTTACGGGTGGGTTTTGCCATGGGTCATCCCCGCCTCATTGAGGCCTTAGAACGGGTGAAAAATAGTTTTAATTCCTATCCCTTGGGACGTTTAGCGCAAGCTGGCGCACGCGCAGCTATTGCAGATCAACAGTACTTAGAAGCCATGTCCGCTAAAGTGATTGCTACCCGCCAGGAATTAATTGCCGCTCTTGATCGACTAGGTTTTAATACCATTCCCTCGACTGCCAATTTTGTTTTTACCCGCCATCCCAAACAGACTGGCCTTGAGTTATATCAAACTCTCAGGGCCAGAGGGATCGTCGTGCGGCACTTTAATTTACCGCGCATCGCAGATTTTTTACGCATTACGATTGGCACAGATGAGCAAAACGCTGAACTCATTCAAGTATTGCAAGAAATTGTTTAGTATTTATTCAGCGCTAAGCGCCAGGTTTTTTGAGACGCATTTCTGCGGCGCGAGCATGGGCTTGCAAACCTTCACCATGGGCGATGGCACTAGCGATTTGACCTAAGGTTTGCGCACCGGCTTCGCTTACTTCAATCATGCTTGACCGCTTAATGAAATCGTACACACCTAATGGCGAAGAAAAGCGTGCCGTACGGGCGGTTGGTAATACATGGTTTGGTCCGGCACAATAATCGCCCAACGATTCACTGGTGTAGTTACCCATAAAGATGGCGCCGGCGTGGCGAATCAACTCTGCCCATTGCCGCGCATTTTGTGCACAAATTTCTAAATGCTCAGGTGCTATGGTGTTGGCAATTTCACAAGCCTGCTGCATATCATCTACCTGGATGAACAATGCCCGCTTCGATAAAGAAGCGCGAATGACTTCTTGGCGTGGCATTTCCGGCAAGAGTTTTTGCATACTCGCATCGACTTGATTGATAAAATTGACATCAGGACAAACTAGGATTGATTGGGCCAGCTCATCATGTTCTGCTTGTGAAAATAAATCCATTGCCACCCAATCGGGATTACTAGTGCCATCACAAATAATTAAAATTTCTGATGGTCCTGCAATCATATCGATCCCAACCTGACCAAACACCCTGCGCTTAGCGGCAGCAACATAGGCATTGCCAGGTCCGACGATTTTATCGACCGCAGGAATCGTGGCTGTACCATAAGCTAAAGCAGCAATTGCTTGAGCACCACCTATAGTAAACACCCGATCAACTCCAGCTAAGCACGCTGCTGCTAAGACTAAATTATTGCGAACGCCAGCGGGAGTTGGCACCACCATAATGACTTCAGCTACCCCAGCCACTTTGGCTGGAATAGCATTCATTAATACGGATGAGGGATAGGCCGCTTTTCCCCCTGGCACATAAATACCTACTCGATCCAGCGGAGTCACTTTTTGTCCCAGCCGCGTACCATCGGCTTCGGTGTAATCCCAAGTTTGACAACCAGCATGCAAGCGTTGCTGATCATGGTAGCTACGAATACGCTTGGCTGCACTATTCAGAGCCTGAGACTGGTCTGCGGGCAATTGCAGGTAAGCCTTTTCAAGTTCGCTAGGCAGAATTTCTAAAGCGCGGGCGGTTTGCACCTGCAAGCGATCAAATTGACTGGTGTACTTAAGTAAAGCCTGATCGCCATGAGTTTGAATTGCTAGAATAATTTCCGCTACCTTAAGATCAATTGCGACATCTTCCGCAAGCGGAATAGATAGGCTAGCTAATAGGGTTTGCTGAAAATTAGCCGCACCGCTTTCAAGCCGCTGAATTTTCACACTTGCGCTCATGGCTGCAATTGGTCTAGAAGAGGCTGTATTTGGCTACGCTTACGTTTGTAAGCAGCCTGATTAACAATCAAGCGCGCGCTAATATCAGCAATGCGCTCAACCTCAACCAAGCCATTGGCTTTTAAAGTATTGCCCGTTGAAACCAAGTCGACGATCGCGTCAGCCAAACCAACTAAAGGCGCTAACTCCATCGAGCCATATAACTGGATGGTGTCAACATGAACGCCTTTGTTGGCAAAGTGATCGCGCGCGCAATTTACATATTTAGTGGCCACACGTAAACGCGAACCCTGCTGAACTGCTGCAGCGTAATCAAAGCCAGCGCGGACAGCAACGGACATACGACATTGCGCAATACCTAAATCAAGTGGCACATATAAACCTTCGCTGCCTTTTTCAAGCAAGCTATCTAAGCCAGCGACGCCAAAGTCAGCACCGCCAAATTGCACATAGGTCGGTACGTCGGCAGCCCGCACAATAATTAGGCGAACATCGGCATGCGAAGTCTCAAGAATGAGCTTACGTGATTTTTCAGGATCCTCTAAGGGCCGAATTCCAACCCGACTGAGGATTGCCATTGATTCTTCGAAGATACGCCCCTTCGAAAGGGCTAGAGTTAACTTCATCAGGCAATTATTTCATGCGCTGGATGTTCGCGCCTAATTGTGTCAATTTTTGCTCCATACGATCATATCCCCGATCGAGATGGTAAATACGCTCAACTTGGGTTTCGCCTTGCGCTGCCAAGCCAGCTATGACTAAACTGGCTGAGGCCCGCAGATCGGTAGCCATGACAATAGCGCCTGAGAGGCTTTCAACCCCTTGGGCCATGGCAGTATTGCCATCAATCGCAATCTCGGCGCCCAGGCGATTGAGTTCCTGCACATGCATAAAGCGGTTTTCAAAAATGGTTTCGGTCATGGTGGCGCTGCCACTGGCTAGGGCATTTAAGACCATAAACTGCGCCTGCATATCGGTCGGGAAAGCAGGGTATTCGGAGGTTGCAAAACTCACTGCCTGAGGGCGACCAGCCATACTTGCCTTAATCCAATCGGGGCCGATTGCCATTTTTAAGCCCGCCTCTCTCAGCTTCGCTAGCAAGGCCTCTAAATTATCAGGGCGGCAGTGATTCACCAAAATCTCCCCCCCTGTGGCGGCTACAGCACATAAAAATGTACCGGCTTCAATGCGGTCCGGAATAATGGTGTGTTGCGCGCCATGCAGTCGTTCGACTCCCTCGATCACTAAACGCTCGGTGCCCAAACCTGAAATCTGGGCTCCCATCTTCACGAGTAATTCAGCCAAATCACCAACCTCGGGTTCGCGTGCTGCATTTTCTAAAATGGTGGTGCCCTGAGCCAAACAAGCCGCCATTAATAAATTTTCAGTGCCAGTAACCGTAATCATGTCGGTCAAAATTGTGGCTCCCAAAAGGCGTTCGGCTTGCGCCTGAATATATCCGCCTTTAATTTTGATGCTCGCACCCATGGCCTTTAAACCTTTAATGTGCTGATCAACCGGTCGCGCGCCAATTGCGCAACCGCCGGGCAAAGATACCTTGGCACTATGCATTCTGGCTAACAAGGGCCCTAAAACCAAAATAGAGGCCCGCATGGTTTTGACCATCTCATAAGTTGCCTCGGGGCGCGGAATATGGGCTGCCTGTAAGATTATTCGACTGCGTTTAGTGGGCTCAGGGAAGCTAACTGTCACCCCCATTTGTTGCAAAATTTTGAGCATAGTACGCACATCTTGCAGGTCGGGTACATTCTCTAGCTCGATCGGTTCAGCGCTTAAGAGGCTGGCACATAAAATCGGTAAGGCAGCGTTTTTTGCGCCCGCAATTAAAACCTCCCCATGTAAAGGGGTGCCACCAATCATGCGCAACTTATCCATAGCGGCAGCGCTGATTAGGCCGGAGGATTTTCAAGGTATTCAGTCGGCGTAAATGCCTTAATAGAAAGTGCATGTACCTCGGCCTTCATGCGCTCACCCATCGCTGCATAAACCAGCTGATGACGCTGAACTAAGCGCTTACCTTCAAAATCAGGGCTCACAATCGTGGCATAAAAATGTTGGCCATCGCCCTCAACCATTAAATGAGTACAAGTAATACTCTGTTTAATGTATGACTCAATTTGTTCTGGTGTAGGCAACATGTTTATTCCAATTTGATTTTTAATAACGTAATTTGAAGCCCGTTTGTAATAAACGTACGGCAATTACTGAAACTGCGATAAAAAACCCGCCCACG
The DNA here is from genome assembly GCF_021395195.1 of Polynucleobacter sp. IMCC 29146. Lineage (NCBI taxonomy): Bacteria > Pseudomonadati > Pseudomonadota > Betaproteobacteria > Burkholderiales > Burkholderiaceae > Polynucleobacter > Polynucleobacter sp. IMCC 29146. The sequence continues at coordinate 253,157 of NZ_JAJVCR010000001.1, forward strand.
ATCATGAGGCTAGTCCATGGTGAAATATCAGACACGCCAAAAAAGCCATAGCGAAAACCATCAATCATATAAAAGAATGGATTGAAATGCGAAATCATTTGCCAAACTGGTGGCAAGCTATGAATCGAATAAAAAACCCCAGATAACATTGTCGCCGGCATGATTAAAAAATTCTGAAAGGCTGCTAACTGATCATATTTGTCGGCCCAAATGCCAGCAATTAATCCCATGCCACCTAATATCGCTGCGCTTAATAATGCAAAGACCACGATCCAGAGTGGATATTCAAAACTCGGTGGCACAAACCAGATGGTGATCAATAAAACTCCAGATGCTACTGCGATACCGCGCACGATTGCGGCCAGCACATATGCGGCATAAAACTCAAATGAGCTTAATGGCGCTAAGAGCACAAAAATTAAATTGCCCATTATTTTCGACTGAATGAGTGATGATGATGTATTAGCAAAAGCATTTTGTAATAAGCTCATCATCACTAAACCGGGCACTAAAAACGCAATGTAGCTAATGCGCTCATAGACCAGTACTTTGCCTTGTAAGACTTGTCCAAAAATCAACAAATACAGAATGGCCGTTAATACTGGAGCAGCCACAGTTTGAAAGCTGACTTTATAAAAGCGGAGTACCTCTTTATACAAGAGCGTAGGAAAGCCACTAGCGTATGTAATTGGCATCGACTTCATGCTAAATCACGCGCCATGATATTGACAAAAACATCTTCTAGGTCTACGTCTGCACTGCCACTTTTAGCTGTAACCCCATAGCGGTTCAGTAAGTTTGCGGTGGTATCTAAGGCCACAATTTGCCCCTGCTTGAGCATCGCAATGCGTTGACATAAGGCTTCAGCTTCTTCCAAATAATGGGTAGTTAAGACAATAGTGTGCCCATCTTGATTAAGGCGGCTAACAAATTGCCATAAGGACTGACGCAACTCGACATCAACCCCAGCAGTAGGTTCATCTAACACGATAACAGGGGGGCGATGTACCAAGGCTTGTGCTACTAATACGCGGCGTTTCATGCCGCCCGACAGCGTCCGCATATTACTATTCGCTTTGCTGGTAAGGTCAAGATTGGCCATGATTTCATCAATCCAATCCTCATTATTACGTAGTCCAAAATAGCCTGATTGAAAACGTAAGGCCTCACGCACTGTAAAAAAGGGGTCGAAGACTAGCTCTTGAGGTACTACCCCCAGGAGTCTGCGCGCTAAACGGAAATCAGTTTGGATATTAGTATTCATCACCTCAACCAAGCCCGTGTCAGCCCGACATAAACCTGCCAAAATTGAAATTAAGGTCGTTTTACCTGCGCCATTCGGGCCAAGTAGGCCAAAAAATTCGCCCTGCTCTATTTCAAGCGAGATATCATTTAAAGCACGTAATTCGCCATAGCTTTTAGAAACATGGTCAACCCGAATCGCTAGCGTCATGCGGGCAAGCCCAACAACTCTGCCACGCCATAAACGCGAGCTAAGACCGCTAACTTAGGTGGCGCATTGAGGATTAAAAAATAACCCTGATCTGCTAAGCGTTTTTTTCGCCAATTTAATAAAATTGCCAACAAGGACGAATCGAATTGATTCAGGTTGACACAATCAATTTCATTTACATGTGCCCAATTGGCTAAGCCATCAGCCTCAATCTGACTAGCATTTTTTAAGGTTACAGTGGCAGGCAAAAAATAGGGCATGAACGGAAATTGGCTAGTAAAAAATTAACTCGGCTTACCAGCGGCCAGTGCTTTATTGCGCTCTTGCAAAAACTTAATCAGTCCATCGATACCATTTTGGCTAATTTGATTTGTAAATTGATTACGGTATGCCTCAATGAGCCAAACACCCATAATATTCATGTCATAGACTTTCCAGCCATTCGCAGTTTTTTCTAAGCGGTAATCTAAGGGCACCGGATCGCCACGCCCCAGCACCACCGTTTTAACAGTAACCTCTTTATCGTCTGCAGCTGCCCGCAAAGGCTTGAACTGGATGGTTTGCTCGCGTAATTGACTAATCGCGCCAGAATACGTACGCATTAATAATGTTTTGAACTCCTGAATGAGTTGAGTTTGCTGTTCGGGAGTTGCTTTTTTCCAATTCGCGCCCATAGCCATTTCAGTTGTCCGACGCATATCAGCATTGGGCACAATTTTCTTTTCAACTAATTCAACAATGCGGGGAATATTACCTTTTTGAATTTCGGGGTCGGCCTTCACGGCTGCCATTACCTCGCTTACCACCGCTTTAATCATGCCGTCAGGCGTTGACATATCGGGCGGAGTAACTGGGGCGGGACTAGTTACACCCTGCGCCAAGGCTACCGCACTCAACAAACAAAGTCCCCAAGCTATTACTTTCAACATGTTTACACTTTCTAGCAATAATGGATCTCAACAATCGAGTGCTAATTTTAGCCTTACTAGCCTAAAATTACTCGTATGGATTTTCATAAGGCGGCATTAATGGCTCTTCATCTGTAGTACGTCCGTCATTAATTTGATATGCGCGCCGCTGAATATAAGAATCTCTTAAAAAGGTGTACTTATCGATTGCCGCACCATCTAGCAAATCTCCGGCTTCGTAATACGTATTACGTGCATTAATTACTCGCAACGCAGTAATTGAGTTGCGTAAACCAATATCTTTTACGTATGTAAATAAATAGTCGGATTCGAGATCGGCAACCGTGCCAAAAGTATCGCGTACCGAACTTGGACCAAAGAAGGGTAACACGACATAGGGCCCAGCAGGCACACCCCAAACCCCAAAGGTTTGACCCCAATCTTCTTTGTGTTTATCCAGGCCTGCGGGGGTAGCAACATCGAGCAAGCCCCCAAGACCAAAAATGGTATTGACCATTACGCGCATGAAATCATTAAATGCTAAAGCGGGCTTACCTTGTAATAAATTATTTAAGGCAGTATAAATATCGTTATAGTTTCCAAAAACATTATAAATACCAGTACGTACTATTTCAGGCAAAATAAAACGATACGCCGCCGTAATTGGTTTGAGTAAATATTCGTCGAGCACCTCATTAAAAGCAAAAACAGCTCGATTCATGGGTTCCCAAGGATCGGCCTCAGAGGGTTGAGTGCCAGCAGGAATGCTAGCGCAAGCGAATAACAGCGTCGACACGAGCGTCACTAAAGCACGCCGTAAAACTATTTTCACTTACTTGCGCCTGTAGTGCTGCCTTTATCTTGTCCGCTATCGGCAGCTTTGTTATATAAAAATTGACTAATCAAACTTTCAAGCACGATGGCTGATTGAGTCTGGGTAATCTTGCTACCTTGCGCCAACATCTGGTCAGCGCCACCGGCCTCAAGACCGATATATTGCTCGCCCAACAAACCCGAAGTCAAAATTTTGGCCGAGGAATCTTGCGGAAATTTATAATTTGTATCTAGGGTTAAAAGTACAGTAGCTTGATATGTACTGTCATCAAAAGAAATACTGCCCACCCGACCCACGACTACCCCGGCACTTTTTACTGGCGCACGTGGTTTTAGCCCGCCAATATTGTCAAAGCGCGCCGTTACAGTGTAAGTAGGTTGAAATGAAATCGCATTCATATTCCCCACTTTTAGCGCTAAAAATAAAGCAGCCAATAGGCCAATAGCGACAAATAACCCAACCCAAATATCAATTGCTCTTTTTCTCATAAGAATCTCAGTTTATTCCCTCAATATTTCAATTCGAAAACATCAATGCGGTTAGCAAAAAATCAAGCGCTAGGACGGTCAAGGAAGATAGCACCACTGTGCGAGTCGTGGCGCGCGAAACGCCCTCTGGAGTTGGCTTAGCCTCGTACCCTTGATACAAGGCAATAAAGGTGACAGCCACTCCAAAGACAAGGCTTTTAATAAAACCATTACCAATATCGCTAAATAAATCGACGCCACCTTGCATCTGTGCCCAAAATGCACCGGTATCTACCCCAATTAACGGTACTCCAACTAAATAGCCGCCAAAAATACCGACAGCAGTAAATATGGTCGCCAAAATCGGCATTGCAATCATTCCGGCCCATAAGCGCGGTGCCATCACGCGCCGCAAAGGATCAACCGCCATCATTTCCATCGCCGTTAATTGTTCGCCTGCTTTCATGAGACCAATTTCAGCCGTTAATGAAGTGCCTGCGCGCCCAGCAAAAAGCAGGGCCGTAATGACTGGGCCAAGCTCGCGCGTTAAAGATAAAGCCACCAATAGGCCCAGTGCTTGCTCTGAGCCATACCGGTTTAAGGTGTAATAACCTTGCAAGCCCAATACAAAACCCACAAATAAACCCGAGACTGCAATGATGACAAATGAATGGTTACCAAGAAAAAGAATTTGATCTAAAACTAAACTGGGTCTACGCAACAGCGAGCCAGAACGCAACAAAATGGCCAAAAACATGCGCGTAGCGTAACCAAGGTCGGTAACATTTCTACGTATAAAAAACCCCAGGTCAGCAAAAAAATCGAGGGTTTTGTGAAGCGCTAAATTCGCCATTACACCCTCATCTCAAAATCATCTTGCAAACTCAGTCCAGGATAATGAAATGGCACTGGGCCATCGGGTGAAGCGTCCAAAAATTGGCGTACAAAGGGATCAAGCGAATGACTTAACTCTGCTGGCGTGCCTTCAGCGCCAATTTTGCCATTGGCAATGAAATACACATAGTCTGCAATTGCAAAAGTTTCTTCGACATCATGAGTTACTAAGAGGCTAGTGGAACCAAGTGCATCATTTAAATTACGAATTAAGCGTGCCGTAATCCCCAATGAAATTGGGTCTAGTCCGGCAAATGGTTCGTCATACATAATTAGTGGTGGATCTAGTGCGATGGCACGCGCTAAGGCAACCCGCCTTGCCATGCCGCCCGAAATTTGCGCCGGCATTAAATCACGAGCTCCACGTAAGCCCACAGCATTTAATTTCATCAGCACCAAGGTCTGCAGTAAGGCTTCATTTAAGTCAGTGTGTTCACGCAAAGGAAAGGCCACATTTTCAAAAACACTGAGATCGGTAAAAAGTGCGCCGAATTGAAAAAGCATCCCCATCCGTCTGCGGGCGTGCATCAATTGCGCTGTGCTTAGCTTGCCGATATCTTGGCCTTCAAATATAACTTGGCCACGCTGCGCGGTATATTGACCACCAATTAAACGTAAGATGGTCGTCTTACCGCAACCTGAGCCGCCCATTACCGCAACGACTTGGCCACGCTTAAATTCCATATTTAAACCAGACAAAATTTGCCGCTCGCCTAGATTGTAGGAAAAATCAACGCCCCGAATGGCGACCACCACTTCTCCTGCAAAGCTTGAAGCTAAGGGTTGAGAGAGTGAGGGGGATAAACCTTTATGCATGCTGGCATTATCGAGGCAAAACGGAAGAGCCCATTAGAAACTCATCCACCGCACGCGCGCATTGGCGTCCTTCACGAATCGCCCAAACCACTAAAGATTGTCCGCGGCGCATATCGCCGGCAGCAAACACTTGTGGAATGTTCGTGTGATAGGCCTTTTGCCCATCTACAGTAGCTTTAGCGTTACCGCGTGCATCTTGCTCAACCCCAAATGCAGCCAGAATTTGCTGGGCGGGCGAAACAAAGCCCATTGCCAAAAGAACTAAATCGGCTTTGATTTCAAACTCTGAGTTGGGCATTTCGGCCATCTTGCCATCTTGCCACTCTAAGCGCACGCCAATTAATTTTTCTACTTTACCGTTTTTACCTTCAAAGCGTTTGGTTGCTACCGACCAATCACGCTCACAGCCTTCTTCATGTGAAGATGAGGTGCGTAATTTGGTCGGCCAATAGGGCCAAACTAAGGGGGTATTTTCGCGCTCAGGTGGTTGGGGCAAAAGTTCGAATTGGGTCACGTTTTTAGCCCCGTGTCGATTCGATGTGCCCACACAATCCGAACCCGTATCGCCGCCGCCAATCACCACAATATGCTTATCCGTAGCCCGAATTTCATTCGTACTATCACCAGCAACTTCTTTATTTTGCGGAATTAAAAATTCGAGCGCGTAATGAATGCCACTTAATTCTCTGCCTGGTACCGGCAAATCGCGCGGCTGCTCGGCGCCCCCCGAAATAATGACCGCATCAAATGTAGCAAGTAATTCTGCTGGATCTATAGTCTTGCTTGAGTAATTTTTAATTTTCTCGTGCAGAGCCTCTTTACCAACAAAAACGCTAGTTTTAAATACGACGCCCTCGGCTTGCATTTGTTCGACACGCCGATCAATGAGCCATTTTTCCATTTTAAAATCTGGAATGCCGTAACGTAATAAGCCGCCTACCCGATCATTTTTTTCATAGACGGTAACCTCATGGCCAACCCGAGCAAGTTGTTGCGCTGCCGCCATCCCTGCTGGGCCAGAACCAACAATTGCAATGCGCTTACCTGTTTTGTGTTTAGCTGGCTGTGGCTTAACCCAACCATTTTCCCAGCCTTTATCAATAATGGCGTGTTCAATAGACTTAATGCCAACCGGCGCGCGATTGATTGTTAGGGTGCACGCAGCCTCGCACGGCGCTGGACAAATACGTCCAGTAAACTCAGGAAAATTATTGGTTGAGTGCAAAACATCAAGCGCATTTTGCCAATCACCACGAAAAACTAAATCGTTAAAATCGGGGATGATATTGTTTACGGGGCAGCCGTTATTGCAAAAGGGAATGCCACAATCCATGCAGCGCGCGCCTTGCACTTGCGCCTCTGCGTCCTCTAAAGCCAGCACAAACTCTTTGTAATGATGAATGCGTTGCGTTGGTGCCTCGTAGGTCTCATTGACCCGCTCGAATTCCATAAAACCCGTAACCTTACCCATAACCCCTGTGTTCCTTTTCTTTACACTTACTTAAGCAGTAATTAATTTGTCTTGATTTTCTGACTTCAGCCAGAGCTCACCTAAAGCACGCTTATATTCGGTGGGCAACACTTTAATAAAGCGGTTACGCGCTTGCTCCCAGTCGGCCAAAATGGCTTTGGCACGCTCAGAACCCGTGTGGCGGAAATGCTGCTCAACCAAGCCTTTTAAAATCACCTCATCGCTTACGCGCTCGCCACCATCTTTCACATCGCTTGGCGCATGCCACTCTGACTGCGGCATTTGCGCAATTTGCTCTGCGCTGGTTAACACTTTCTCTAAGGTAACCATGCTGGTATTGCAACGCTTCTCAAATAAGCCATCTTCATCATAGACATAAGCTATACCGCCGCTCATGCCAGCAGCAAAGTTACGCCCCGTTTGACCCAGGACCACCACCGTCCCGCCAGTCATATACTCACAGCCGTGATCGCCTGTGCCTTCAACTACTGCTGTAGCCCCTGAATTACGCACTGCAAAACGTTCACCTGCTACGCCATTAAAAAATGCTTCGCCACTAATGGCGCCATATAAAACGGTATTGCCCACGATAATATTTTTTGCAGAATCGCCACGGAATTCATGGGGAGTACGTACAATAACGCAACCTCCCGACAAACCTTTGCCAACATAGTCATTGCCATCGCCAACTAAATCTAGCGTAATTCCGTGCGCCAAAAATGCGCCAAAACTTTGGCCCGCTGTGCCGTTCAACTGAATATGGATCGTATCCTTGGGCAAACCTTCATGCCCATGGTGTTGTGCTACTTCACCCGAAAGCATCGCACCCACAGTGCGATTGACGTTACGCACTGGCACGATAAAGGAAACCTTTTCACCACGCTCAAGAGCAGGCTCGCTTTTTTCAATCAAAATATGGTCAAGTGCGCTACCCAAATTATGATCTTGCTTTAATACTTGATATCGCGGTACATCAGCAGGGACCCGCGGAGCAGCAAATATTTTGCTGAAATCTAAACCACGGGTTTTCCAGTTCTCCACACCCTTACGCGTATCGAGCAAATCTACTCGCCCAATCAGATCATCAAATTTGCGAATACCAAGTTGGGCCATTAATTCACGTGCTTCTTCCGCAATATAAAAGAAGAAGTTCACCACATGCTCGGGCTTACCTGCAAACCGTTTACGCAATTCAGGGTCTTGGGTAGCGACGCCAACGGGACAGGTATTTAAATGACACTTGCGCATCATGATGCAGCCCTCAACAACTAAGGGCGCCGTTGCAAAACCAAATTCATCCGCGCCTAACAATGCGCCAATCACGACATCCCGACCCGTTTTCATTTGACCATCAGCCTGCACGCGTATTCGGCTGCGCAAACGATTCAATACTAAAGTTTGCTGGGTTTCAGCCAAACCCAATTCCCACGGTGAGCCGGCGTGCTTAATAGATGACAATGGCGAAGCCCCTGTGCCACCATCATGACCGGCAATGACCACATGATCGGCTTTCGCTTTAGCGACACCAGCAGCAACCGTACCAACACCCACTTCAGAAACTAATTTGACTGATACATCAGCGGCAGAATTCACATTTTTTAAATCATGTATTAGCTGGGCGAGATCTTCAATCGAATAAATATCATGGTGTGGTGGCGGTGAAATTAAGCCTACACCAGGCACGGAAAAGCGCAAGTTGCCAATGTAATCCGATACCTTACTACCTGGCAATTGGCCCCCCTCACCAGGCTTTGCGCCTTGAGCCATCTTAATTTGCATTTGATCTGCACTACGCAAATATTGGGCGGTTACACCAAAACGACCTGAAGCGACTTGTTTAATTTTAGAGCGCAATGAATCACCCTCTTGCAGTGGAATGTTGGCCTCCACCACATCACTGCCAAGAATACTGGCGAGGGTTTCGCCTTTTTTAATTGGAATACCCTTTAGTTCATTAATATAGCGATTGGGGTCTTCTCCACCTTCACCCGTATTTGATTTTCCACCAATCCGATTCATGGCAATTGCTAAGGTGGCATGAGCCTCGGTCGAAATCGAGCCCAATGACATTGCGCCCGTTGCAAAGCGTTTAACAATTTCTTTAGCAGGCTCTACCTCATCGAGTGAGATAGCCTTGGCTGGATCAATTTTAAATTCAAATAAGCCCCGCAAAGTCATTTGCCGCTTACTTTGATCATTAATGATGTTGGCGTACTCTTTATAGGTTTGATAGCCTTTTTCTGGCCCAATGCGGGTTGCGTGCTGCAGCTTGGCAATCGTATCAGGCGTCCACATGTGGTTTTCACCGCGAATCCGATAAGCATATTCTCCGCCAGCTTCGAGCATATTAGTTAAGACTGGGTCATCACCAAATGCAGCTTGGTGCATCTGTAAAGCCTCTTCGGCTACCTCAAATACCCCGATGCCACCGACATTAGATGAGGTGCCCTTGAAATATTGGTTGATTACCTCTTGATTTAAACCAATGGCCTCAAAAATTTGTGAGCCGGTGTACGACATATAGGTTGAGATGCCCATTTTGGACATCACTTTTTGTAATCCCTTGCCAACTGCCTTTACAAAATTCTTGATCGCCTTTTCGGCCGATAAGTCTCCAGGAAGACCCTGAGCCATTTGCGCTAAAGTTTCCATTGCAAGATAAGGGTGGATTGCTTCAGCGCCATAACCCGCTAATAAAGCAAAGTGATGGGTTTCGCGTGCACTGCCCGTTTCAACGACCAAGCCAACACTAGTGCGCAAACCTTTTTCAACTAAATGCTGATGAATGGCTGACGTTGCTAACAATGCAGGTATGGCCACATGATGTTGATCTACCTGACGATCGCTAACAATTAAGATGGTATAGCCTGAACGCACAGCATCAGCCGCCTCGGCACACAGTGACGCTAGCCGCGCTTCAATACCAGCTTTACCCCAGGCGGCTGGATAGCAAATATCCAATTCGTAAGAGCGAAACTTACCATTAGAGTAATGCTCAATGTGACGAATTTTAGTGATGTCAGCGAAATCAAGAATCGGTTGACTCACTTCTAAGCGCATAGGCGGATTAATATTATTGGTATCCAATAAATTGGGCTTAGGACCAATGAACGATACCAATGACATCACTAGATTTTCGCGAATAGGATCAATCGGCGGATTAGTTACCTGCGCAAATAATTGCTTAAAGTAGTTATAAAGTGATTTATTTTTATTTGATAACACCGCCAAGGGGCTATCGTTACCCATCGAGCCAATGGCTTCCTCGCCGGCGCTAGCCATTGGAGCCATTAAGTATTTCAAATCTTCTTGGGTGTAACCAAAGGCCTGTTGGCGGTCGAGTAATTTCGCGATAGGTCGAATGACGCGTTTTTCGTCAAGGCGATCGCTTGCACTTACGGTAACCTCATCTAACTTAATGCGTACTGCATCAAGCCAGCTTTTATAAGGCTTTGCTTTAGCAACCGCGTCTTTTAACTCAACGTCTTCAATAATGCGGCCCTGTTCCATATCAATCATGAACATTTTGCCGGGCTGTAAGCGCCACTTATGAACAATCTTGCTTTCAGGTATTGCTAATACTCCAGCCTCGGATGCCATGATGACAAGATCATCGTCGGTTACGTAATACCGTGCGGGGCGTAAACCGTTACGATCAAGGGTTGCGCCAATTTGACGTCCATCGGTAAATGCCATCGCTGCTGGACCATCCCAAGGCTCCATCATCGAGGCATGGTACTCATAAAAAGCCCGCCGATTGACGTCCATCAAATTGTGTTGTTCCCAAGCTTCAGGAATCATCATCATCATGGCTTGCGCCATAGGATAGCCAGCCATTACTAGTAATTCAAGGCAGTTATCAAAACAGGCTGTGTCCGATTGCCCCGGATAGATTAGTGGCCATAATTTTTGTAAGTCATCCCCTAATACGGGTGAACTAATTGCGCCAGTGCGCGCATTAATCCAATTGACATTCCCTTTTACGGTATTAATTTCGCCATTGTGCGCAATCATGCGGTAAGGATGAGCTAACTCCCAAGCAGGAAAGGTATTCGTTGAAAAGCGCTGATGCACTAATGCCAAGGCTGAAACGGTACGTTCATCAGTTAAGTCTTGATAGTAGGCTCCAACTTGGTTGGCTAAGAGCAAGCCTTTATAAACAATGGTACGAGCCGACATCGAAGTGACGAAATATTCTTTACCATGTTTTAAATGTAAATCTTGAATTGCATGGCTAGCTGTTTTGCGAATAACGTACAGCTTACGCTCAAGGGCATCAGTCGTCATAATGTCGCGCCCACGCCCAATAAAAATTTGCCGAATGACGGGCTCGGTTTTTCTCACCGTCGGTGACATGGGCAATTGAACGTCTACTGGTACATCACGCCAACCTAATACCGTTTGTCCTTCAAGACGTACTGTCCGCTCTAATTCCTGTTCACAGGCCAACCGGGATGCGTTCTCTTTAGGTAAAAAAATCATGCCGACGCCATACTCGCCTAAGGGCGGTAGAGTTACACCTTGTAAAGCCATTTCATCCCGATACAGTTGATCGGGTATTTGAATCAAAATGCCAGCGCCATCACCCATCAGCGGATCAGCGCCAACTGCGCCACGATGATCTAAGTTCTCGAGGATTTTTAATCCCTGCGTGATGATATCGTGGGATTTTTTGCCTTTGATATGCGCCACAAATCCTACGCCACAGGCATCATGTTCATTTTGTGGGTCATAAAGCCCTTGTTTAACAGGGCGTAATTCAGTTGTCATCATCATCAATCTCGCGGTGGAGCTTAAAAAATTAGCAGCATTACTAGTTGGGAGAAACTAATATAGGGGAATACCCCTTTAGATGCAATAGAAATAAAATGACTCTGTCCCAATTAACGAATAGACAGTACGTTCATTTTAGCTTATTGGGGACAGATTCGTTAAATTCTCTGCCTAGGGCGCCCACGTGGCCGAATTTGTACCACGTCTAAGGGACTCTTAAAAAGTTGCATAGCCGTTGCCTGAGAAATCCAAGGCTTTGATTTCAATAGGTATTCTGTTATTTCTAGGTCTTCACGGTGGGGGGAGCCCTCCTGTACAAAGTGCTGCCAGGCTAATTGCCGTTCAAATGGAGTATTTCCTAAGGCCCAAAAGCTGGAATGGTCGACTAACCATGGCTCTACCTTTTCTCCAGTATGGCTAAGGTAGCTAGTCCAACTAGAAGCGGCGGGGCTTGATTCATAACCAGCCCGAACAGGATTTAATTCTAAATACCGTTGGCAACGTAAAAAATGTTCAGCGTCAATGAGTGAAGAACGGTATCGCCCTTCCCAAATTGTTCCAGAGCGATTTTGCTGCTGATTGCAGTATTGAGCATACCTGCGACCTAAGGACTGCATGGTTTTTGCTAGGGAATGCGCATGCTGGGGGGTTAAAAGACAATGTAGATGATTCGGCATTAAAGCAAATGCATGCACCGTACACCCAAATTCTTTAGCCGCTTCGCGTAACCAATCTAAGTAAATGCGGCGATCTGCCGAATTAAAAAAAAGCGTTTGGCGATTATTACCTCGAGCCATGACATGCATAGCTTGACCTGGAATCACGATGCGTGCTTGACGGGCCATAATTCAGGTCGTCAACTAGTTGAGTTGGCGAATACCACCCTGCGGAGCAAATTCAGGAATAAACCAATCGCCATCAAATTGCGTTACGCCATCTGGGACAACGCGCGCCTCTTCTGGTGAGCCTCTTAGTGCCGTGGTCATATATGAAATCCAAATTGGTAAGGCAAGGCCGCCGCCGGTTTCCCGATCACCCAAACTCGCAGGCTTATCAAAACCAATCCATGCAATTGCCACGACTTTTGGGTTATACCCTGCAAACCAGGCATCATGTGAGTCGTTAGTCGTACCTGTTTTGCCAGCTATATCAGTTCGTCCTAATTTTGCTCGTGCACTTGCAGCAGTGCCAGTTTTAGTTACCTCTTGCAACATGCTATCAATCACAAATGCCGTTCTCGCATCTAGCACTCGCGTGCCACTTTCATGTACCCGCACGGGTTGAGCCTCAAATAACACCACCCCTTTGTTGTCGATCATTTTGTCAATTAAAAAAGGGTCCACTCGATAACCCCCGTTGGCAAAAACACTATACGCTGCTGCCATTTGTAATGGGGTAACTGAGCCTGCGCCCAAAGCTAAGGTTAAGTAAGGTGGGTGTTTTTCTGGCTCAAAACCAAAACGCTGAATATATTCCTGCGCATACGAGGGGCCAATAGTGCGTAATAGGCGCACCGAAACTACGTTTTTGGATTTTGCTAAGGCAGTACGCAAGCGCATCAGCCCCTCATACTTCCCATCATAATTTTTCGGCTCCCAAGCTTGACTGCCGGTTTCTAAAATACCAATCGAAATCGGCGCATCATTAACAACGGTGCTGGGTGAAAATCCTTTTTCAAGTGCTGCGGCATAAATAAAGGGCTTAAACGAGGAGCCTGGTTGGCGCATTGCCTGTGTCACATGATTAAATTGCGTACGATGAAAATCAAAACCGCCTACCAAGGATAAAATTGCGCCAGTTTCTGGATTCATCGATACGAATGCCGCTTCAACTTGTGGAAGTTGGGCCAACTTCCACATGCCATCTTCAGCTAACAAGCGCACTATCGCTCCAGGCCGTAAGCGCTTCTTGGGCTGTGCGCTATCAGTGAGTGTGGCTAAGGCTAGTTTCATGCCGTCGCCTTTGATTACAATGACATCTCCCGTCGCAATCATCACCTCAAGCTCTTTAGGCTTGACTGCCAATACCACGCCTGACTGAAGCTCATCGAGCGGTGGATGCTCAAGCAAAGCATCATCAATGGCCCGTTGGCGCTTTAAATTATCTACTGGCAATTCAATAAAGCCCTCGGGACCACGATAAGCGTGCCGTAAGTCATACTCAAAAATACCTCGGCGCACTGCGCGGTAAGCCGCATCTTGATCAGCTTTTAAAAGTGTCGTGTACACATCTAAGCCTTGGGAATAAATTGCCTCACCATATTGGGCAAATAAAATTTGTCTTACCATTTCCGCAGCGAAATCAGCGCGGGTTCTAAATTCATTACCCAAGCCCCGCACGCGTAATTCCTCCTTCATCGCTTTATCGTATTCTGCGGGAGTAATATAGGATAAATCGCGCATCCGTTGCAAAATATATTCTTGGCGCGCTTTCGCACGACGATAATTAGTAACTGGGTTATAGGCTGATGGCGCCTTTGGTAAGCCGGCCAACATCGCTGCTTCGGCAATGCTAATTTCATGAATATCTTTACCAAAATAAATTTGCGCCGCGCTTGCAAAACCATAAGCGCGCTGACCCAAAAAAATTTGATTCATATAAATTTCAAGAATTTTGTCTTTACTCAGCTCAGCTTCAATTTTCCAGGCCAATAAAACTTCATAAATTTTGCGGCTAAAGGTTTTTTCATTTCCCAAGAAAAAATTTCGGGCAACTTGCATGGTTATAGTTGACGCACCTTGTGCCAAGCGGCCACGCAAATTAGCTAGTCCGGCACGCAACACTCCGAAATAATCAACTCCGCCATGGGAATAAAAACGATCATCCTCTATTGATAAGACCGCATTTTTCATTTGTTGCGGCATTTGATTTAGTGGCACTAACTTACGTCGCTCTTCGCCAAACTCACCAATTAAGACTTTATCTGCGGTATAAATTCGCAAGGGCACTTTAGGGTTGTAATCCGTTAAAGCGGAAATACTCGGTAAATTTGGCTTGGCCACAATAAAAGCGTAAGCCAACAGCAAGCTCAGTAAAATTGCCAAGACCAGCCCCAGAATTAATAAGGCTTTCACGAGCGGGCTACGAATCGCGGTCCAAAAAGAATGACCTCCGGAGTTCAAGCGAGGGCGAACCGTGCCGCTGGGCTGATTGCGTGCATTTGGTTTCAGGGGCGGCCTGTCTTGAGGGGTTTGTGCCATAAGTTTGAATTATAAGAGCCATGCCTAAATCGGCTTATTCCTACGCGTCTTTAAGCCTATGTTGCTAGATTTAGGAAAGAGTTTAGAAAAGAATAGGGGGTGCCGATACGTAAAATTACTTCCCAATCTTTTGATGCCATTTTGAGCGTGCTGGGTGATGATCCAGTCATGCAGAATCCAGTGACTTCAAGCCCGGAACCTGAGCTATCTGCTCGCCAGCAAAATAAACTGGCTGCCGAGGCCGCTCCAGCCGAAGCCAAGCACAGCCTTGGCCTGCAGCCGCCAGCACAAATACGCCACACCTTCGCCAAACCAGTCCAATGGATACCAAGTTTAATTGGCCTTGTATCCTTTGGCGCATTAGCTTGGACAATTAGCGCACTCATTGCTCTAGAGCAGAACACGCATTCCCAATTTGGCTTACTGGAAGCGCAAATCAATCGACTCAAGCAAGCCCTAACAGAACAAGAAGACACTGCAAGCAATTATCATGCGGAACTCAGCGAGCAACTCGACCAGATTTATACCGCACAACTTAGTGCAGGTTCTCGCAGCATTAAATCTGCTCATAATCCTATACGCCAAGAAGCGCTGGAGCTCAACCGTAAATTAAAGGCGGAAGAGGCCACCTTAAGTCAGTGGCGATATTTAGGCATGAGCACCGCTGGTCAAGGTACGGTAGCTTTTTTTCACACTGGTGATAAAACCCTATCCTTAGCTCTTCATACTGCGGTACTAGGTACATGGGTCTTAAGCGAAATTAGGGCAGAGCATGCCAAACTTACTGCAGCCACTGGACAGGTTGTCACGCTTAAATTAAAGCGTCAGCCATGAGGCTCAAGACCCACTCCTTTCGTAGCTACGCACGGCTCTGTTTAGCGCTATGGTTTTTATGGCTGCCGCTGCTCACACCAACTTATGCAGACTCATCGTTAACTGGGACCTCAACTAGCCCACAGAAGATAGCGCAGGCGGCTCAAGCAAAAACCATTAGCCTACATTTTGCCAATATTGAAGTCAGTACCTTACTCAAAGAATTGGCACGACTTGGGCAAACGAATTTTTTAATTAGCGAATCGATTCAAGGCACGATTTCAGTTGATTTGCAGCAGATTCCATGGGGTAGTGCGGTGCAATCAATCTTAGCTAGCAAAGGGTTGAGCATGCTAAGGCATGGCGATATTTTCTGGATTGGCCCCTACGCTGAAATTAATGCCTTTCAAAAACACCGTCGTGAAGATGCAGCCTTACCATTTGGGGGTGACCACGCACAGAGCCCTAAACAAATTTTAATCGAAGCCAGAATCGTTGAAGCTGATGACCGCTTTGCTCGTGATCTGGGTGCTAAGCTCAGCTTTCTGGGTGAAGGAGCGAGTTCGCATTTGAATCCTAAAATGAGCTCGGGTTTTGATTTAGCGGCCAATGGCTTAAATGGATTTAGTCCCGTCAGTGCCGCTGCCACTCTTTTATCTAAAAATGCTAGCCAGCTTTTACAGGCTGAACTTTCTGCGCTTGAAGCTCAAGGCCAAGGCAAAGTTATTTCGAATCCCCGCATCATGACCTCAGATCAAGTCAAAGCAACAATTGAACAGGGCACTGAATTACCTTATCAAGTTTCAACCCAAAGCGGCAGTAAATTGCAATTCCGTAAAGCAAATCTGCGTCTTGAGGTCATTCCTAAAATTCATCCTGATGGCATGATTTCGATGTTAGTTGGCATTACTAAAGACACCATTGGCATGAAAACTGAACAGGGCTATGCCATTGATACGAAAACGCTAAGCTCAGAAGTAACTGTAGAAAATGGGGGTACTGTCATTATTGGTGGAATTTATCAAACCATTGAGCGAGAAGACATCGTTAAGGTGCCCTTGCTTGGTGATATCCCCATTTTGGGCCATTTATTTAGGCATAGCGCCAAACTACACGATAAAAAAGAGTTGCTGGTTTTCTTAACCCCCACCGTCCTGCCCAAACCCTTATAAAATCAGGATGTGAACTTCTTATTAAACAAATCTAACAATATTTTCTTAATTGGTCTCATGGGGGCTGGTAAGTCTACCGTAGGGAAATTATTGGCGCGCAAACTAGGACGCCGTTTTATTGATAGCGACCATGCGCTTGAAGAGCGCTGCGGCGTCAAAATTCCCCTTATCTTCGAAATGGAAGGTGAGTCTGGGTTTCGTAAACGTGAAGCCCAAATGATTGCCGAGTTAACTCAAGAAAATGACATTATTTTGGCTACGGGTGGTGGCTCAATTCTTGCACCTGAAAATCGGCAGGCCTTAAGCAAACGAGGGGTTGTCATTTATTTGCACGCTAACCCCAATGAGTTGTGGCATCGAACTAAAGGCAGTGAGGGCAGGCCCCTCCTACAAAATGGCGACCCACGGCAAATTTTGACAACGCTGTATGCAGAGCGTGATCCCCTTTATCGCGATATTGCCACGCATATTATTGAAACTGGCAAGCCCAGCGTCAATCAATTGGTTCATACTTTGTTGATGCAGCTAGAATTAAGCCCATGAATACACTCAAGGTCGAACTGGGTAAACGTAGTTATCCCATTTATATTGGAAGTGATTTAATCTCCCAAGGCAGTCTCTTTCATCCCCACCTTAAGGGTGAGGTAGTTTTCATTGTGACCAATACAACTGTTGCGTCATTGTATGCAGAGGCGCTCACCAAAACTCTTGAGCAACTAAAAAAACGGGTGCATCTGATCGTTTTACCCGATGGCGAGTCTTATAAAGATTGGACTCATTTACAAACGATTTTTGATGTCCTGCTGCAATCTGGGGCTGATCGCGATACTGCCATTATTGCGCTCGGTGGTGGGGTCATTGGCGACATGGCTGGCTTTGCTGCAGCAAGCTTTATGCGTGGCATTCGCTTTATTCAAGTTCCAACGACTTTATTAGCTCAAGTAGATTCCTCGGTGGGCGGAAAAACGGGCATTAATCATCCGCTGGGTAAAAATATGATTGGCGCTTTTCATCAACCCGTGGCTGTCATTGCCGATTTACGCACCTTACAATCATTACCTCCCCGTGAACTTTCGGCAGGGCTGGCGGAAGTCATTAAACATGGTGCTATGGCTGATATTCATTTTCTGGCTTGGATCGAAAAAAATACGGCTGCCTTGTTGGCCTGCGAGCCTGCTGCGCTAGCGCATGCTGTACTACGCTCTTGTGAAATTAAAGCGGCAGTAGTAGCTGCCGATGAACGTGAAAGCAACGTTCGTGCAACCTTAAATTTTGGTCATACGTTTGGGCACGCAATTGAAGCTGGCCTGGGATATGGCAAATGGTTACATGGGGAGGCGGTTGGTTGCGGAATGGTTATGGCTGCCGATCTCTCGATGCGCTTAGGCAAAATTCAAGCCCCCGAGGTGCAGCGCCTAAAGCAGCTCATTCATGCCATGGGACTACCGACTGAAGCACCAAAGTTCGGGCTTGAGCGCTACTTCGAATTAATGCAATTAGATAAAAAAACCGCGGGCGGTCAAATTCGCTATGTGGTTCTTAACCCGCTAGGTGCAGCTATCATTGAAGCCGCCCCCGCATCACTAGTTCAAGAAACTTTACTTGCTACTGGCGCTGCTTAAGGTTGATGCCGGCCTAAAGTTACCGCTTGGCCAGCCTGCGCACTAATAAATTGCGTTAAATCGCTTAATAGCTCTTTGCCTGTTTTATAGTCGATCCACAGTGGTGATGAAGTAGTACCAGCCCAGCGATAATGAAAACCGCCAGCCTTAGCTGCTACCCAAATTTCGTGCAAGGGGGGTTGGCTATTAACAACAATGACGCTACGATCACGAAAACGAATATTAATCACATTGCCACCCTGTCGCTCAACATCTAAATCAAGATCTAACTGATCATCGGCGGCCTCAAGCGTAATCTCGAGCGAGTGTAAGAGTTGACTGGCTAGCTGATGAAATTGTTTATCGTCAATGGGTTCAGCGGCTGGGGTATTTACTGGATGCTGCATGCTATATTCAATCATTCGTTTTAGAGACTTTCATGATAGCGATTCTTATTCGAGCCTTTAGATTTAGCATCATAATATCCCTCATAGGATGTGGGGTAAGAGGGCCCCTGTATTTGCCAAGCGTGCCAAATATACCGCCGATTCCTGCCCAAGTTGAACCAAAAGGTAAGTTGTACCCAGCTCCCGGCCCAAATACCGCTGTTGATAATAAGGAGGCCTCACCTGAGGAAAGCAAATGAGTCAAGCAAAACATCACAATTCCTTACCGGCCTTGCAAAGCTTGCTTGGGTTTTCTGTACGTGATGGCTGCTGGTTTATTGAAGCACTCCCCTTAGCCCAACTGGCGGCGCAATTTGGTACGCCACTCTATGTTTATAGCAAACGTGCTTTGGTGGCTGCATTTGCTGCCTATGAAGAAGCCTGCTTTAACGCACAAGGCAAAAGACGAGCGCGAATTTTCTTTGCAGTGAAAGCCAATAGTAATCTTGCAGTAATGAATTGCTTTAAAGAGCTTGGCGCAGGCTTTGATTTAGTTAGTGGCGGGGAACTCGAACGCGCACTTGCAATTGGCGCCGATCCAGCAAGCTTAGTTTTTGCAGGGGTTGGTAAATCTGCTGCTGAAATTCGGCTGGCCCTTACGGTTGGAGTGAAATGCTTCAATGTTGAATCTGTTGCCGAGCTTGAACAAATTAATCAGATCGCAGCAGAATTATCTTGTCGTGCGCCAATTTCTTTGCGAGTGAATCCCGATGTCGATGCACAAACGCATCCCTATATTTCTACTGGACTCAAAGATAACAAGTTTGGTATTGCTTATCATGAAACGCTAAAAACCTATCGTGAGGCTGCCTTACTTTCGCATCTTGATATCGTGGGCATTGATTGTCATATTGGCTCACAAATTACCTCTACCGCGCCTTATTTGGACGCGCTTGATAAAGTACTTGATTTAGTAACACAACTTAAAAAAGAGGGGATTAAGTTACGACACCTCGATTTAGGAGGTGGACTTGGGATTGATTATGGCGATGAAAGTTCGCCTGCTATCACCGAATTTACTAACGCGCTTTTAGATCGGATTGCTGAACGCGGCTTTGCCAACCTAGAAATTCTTCTTGAGCCTGGGCGCTCATTAGTGGGTAATGCAGGCGTCTTGCTCACGCGCGTCGAATATATCAAACTTGGAGCGAGTAAAAATTTTTGCATAGTAGATGCGGCGATGAATGATTTATTACGCCCTGCACTTTATAGCGCGTATCACGCCATTGTGGCAGTTCAAAATAATGAGGCTGAAACACAAATTTATGATGTAGTTGGACCAGTTTGTGAATCGGGAGACTGGCTTGGTAAAGATCGGGCTCTGGCAATTAAAGCAAATGATGTTTTGGCGATTTTATCGACCGGGGCTTATGGCTTTACGATGGCATCGAATTACAACACTCGCCCTCGAGCAGCTGAAGTGATGGTCGATGGCAACCAAGCTTATATCATCCGTGAACGCGAAACCGTTGCTGAGTTGCTCTCAAAAGAGCGTCTCTTACCGCAAAAAAAATAGTACTTCGCCAACCTTAATGCAGTCCAGCCATGTAATCGGTAACGGCCTTCATTTCAAGATCAGATAGTTTGACAGCGATCATATTCATTTGTACATTTTTACGGGTGCCATCGCGGAAATACCCCAGTTGTACAGCGTTGTATTCTGCCCATTGCCCACCCAAGCGGGGGTATTGCGCTGGAATACCAGCCCCATTTGGACTATGGCAAGCCGCACAAGCAGGAATGCCTTTGGCAGCGATGCCACCACGATAAATGAGTTGTCCGAGCTCGAGGGTCGCCTTATCTTGCGCCTCGCCTTGGGGAGGTGCCTGTTTTACTAAAAACGCAGCCAAATTCAACATATCTTGCTCGGTTAAGGTCGCCGCCATACCCATCATGATGGGATTAGCACGCGTGCCGTCCTTATAACTTTTTAATTGCTTAGCTAAATAAGTTCCATGTTGCGCGGCTAACTTAGGCCAAGTTGCCACGGCGCTCATCCCCTTGGGGCCATGACACGTAATGCAAGCCACTACGCCGCGGCTAGTATCACCGCTGTTATAGAGGGCCTCGCCCGCGGCGGCATCGCCCTTGGTAGGCTTAGCCGCTATAGCTACTGGCGCTGGGGCTACAGCGGTAGCCGTGGCTGAAGCAGGAACTGCAGCAGTTGGTGCTGGCTTGGCGGGCTCGTTAGCAATGGCCACAGAGCCGCTAGCAGATAATATGAAAATACTGCAAAGGCCTAAAAACAGCTTTTTTAAGCGACTTAATTTGGAGATTTGGGTGCTATGACGCATTATGTTTACCTTGGCAAAAATTCCTTAGAAGATTTGGCTGGCTATTGCTGGCCAAATCCCGCAGATCTTAATATTTTATGTGATTTTACAATAGCTTCCAGACATGTCTAAACTCTTTCAATCCCGCTTTTTTACCACCGTAAACGATTTGCATTGTCTGCCCCAGGGCCCCCTGCGGGAAGTAGCCTTTGCCGGGCGCTCAAATGCTGGCAAATCGAGCGCTATTAATGTTTTATGCAATCAAAAGCGCTTGGCTTTTGCGAGTAAAACGCCGGGGCGGACTCAACATATTAATTATTTTGGCGTGTTTGCAAAAGATGATTTATTAGCCTATCTCGTTGATTTGCCCGGCTATGGCTATGCCGCCGTCAATCATGAAACCCGCTACCACTGGAATAGTTTAGTCAGCGACTATTTGCAAGAACGCCCCGAACTAGTTGGCATGATTTTAATCATTGATTCACGCCGCGGGATGACTGACTTAGATGAACAAATGATTCAATGGTTTTTACCGACCGGTAAACCAATTCATTTACTTTTAAGTAAATGCGATAAGCTCAACCATACCGAGTGTCGCCATACCCTAGAGGCTGTAGAGAAAAGATTAGCTGAATTAGCTGGGCCGGCAGTCAATTTGGCTGGGCCCCAGCCGCAAATTACTGCGCAACTCTTTTCCAGTACAAAACGCATTGGGCTGGTAGAAGCAGATAAAATTATTATTAATTGGTTATTTGCTGTTCCGACTCTGCCTGATGTCTTCACCCAAACCGAGGAAAACTAAATGAACCCACTCCATTTTCCTGCTCATCGTCCGCGTCGTATGCGCCGCGACGATTGGTCTAGAAGATTAATGCAAGAAAACCGCTTAACGGTAGATGATTTAATTTATCCGGTTTTTTTATTAGAAGGCAGCAAGCAATCGCAAGCAATTGCTTCAATGCCTGGAATCAATCGACTCTCGCTCGACTTACTTTTTGAGGTTGCTGAAGAATGTCTTGAGCTTGGAATTCCTGTGATGGCACTTTTCCCTGTCATTGATCCTACCCTAAAAACACCTGATGGCAAAGAAGCACTAAACCCTAATGGTTTAATTCCGCGCGCAGTCGAAGCTTTGAAAACACGCTTTCCTAATTTAGGCATCATGACAGATGTCGCCCTTGATCCCTATACCAGTCATGGCCAAGATGGCATCTTAGATGAACAAAATCGCCTACTCAATGATGTCACTACTGCTGTTTTGGTACAGCAAGCAATAACACAAGCGCAAGCAGGGGTTGATATTGTTGCACCTTCAGACATGATGGATGGGCGTATTGGCGCAATTCGTCGAGAGCTTGAAAAGTTAAATTTGATTCATACCCGCATCATGGCCTATTCTGCTAAATATGCTTCGGCTTTTTATGGCCCATTTCGTGATGCCGTTGGTTCGGCAAAAAATTTAGGTAAAGCCGATAAAAAAACGTATCAAATGAATCCGGCTAATAGTGCCGAAGCCCTTTCAGAAACAGCGCTTGATATTAGCGAAGGCGCCGATATGGTGATGGTAAAACCGGGTATGCCCTATCTGGATATCGTTCGTCAAGTTAAAGAGGCATTTTCTTATCCAACTTATGTATATCAAGTTAGTGGTGAGTACGCCATGCTCAAAGCTGCTGCTCAAAATGGTTGGCTTGATCATGATGCAGTCATGATGGAAAGCTTAATTGCCTTTAAACGTGCCGGCGCAGACGGCGTCCTAACTTACTTTGCTTTAGAAGCCGCGCGCCAATTAAAAAATAACTAAATGTCTTAAAAATCGCTTATTTAAGCGAGTTTAAGTAGACTAAAAAACGGTTTGCCGCCATAAACCCAATGATCCGTTGGGTTGTTTGCTCGCGCCCCTCGGCATCAAAAAATAGTATTGCGGGTGGCCCAAATAGATTAAATTGCTTGAGCAACGCTTGATTTTCGGGTGTATTTTTGGTCACATCGGCCTGCACTAAGACAAACTTACTTAAGGCTTGAGCAACGGCTGGATCAGCAAAAGTAAGGAGTTCCATTTCTTTGCAACTAATACACCAATCGGCATAAAAATCGAGCAACACAGGGCGCCGCTCTATGTTCGCTTTTTCAAGCACCTGCTTTAATTCGGCTGAGGATTGAACAACAGTAAAGTGTAAATTTGCTGCGATGGTACGTTGCGAATTTTGCTTGGATGGGCTTGCTTGCTGAGTTTGAAAGAGTGCTTGCGACCCTGAAAAAAGGGCTGGCCAGACAATCCAAATTGCCAGAGCCACCAATAAAACACCCAGGATGCGCTGTAACCATAACATCCATGCGCCTGTGTTGGGGACCAAAACCCGCGCCTCGAGGGCAATCAAGAGTAGAGGCAAACCCATGCCGATAGCCATAATAAATAACAAGCTGCCGCCAAGTGCTACCGAGCCAGTTTGGGCAATAAATGCCAATACCCCAGCTAATGGTGCCGTAATGCATGGGCTAGCAATTAGGGTTGAAAGCCCACCCAGGATAAATGCACCAATAATGCTGCCGCCCTTTTGGCGCCCAGCAAACTGATCAATGGTCTGTTGCAGTGCATGCGGTAAACGTAAGTGATAAAACCCAAATAAACTGCCGGCCAAAGCTAATAAAACTAGGCCAAAAGCCAATAAGACCAAGGGATTTTGTAGCGCTGCTTGAGCGCCACTGCCAAGCGCAGCCATGAGCATTCCTGCGATTGAATAGAGGCTAGCCATACCCAAGATATAGGCAATGGCTAAGACGGCAGCCCGGCTTTTTTTAATTGACTTAGCAGGGTCTGAATTGAAGAGAATACTCGACAAAATAGGCAACATGGGTAAAACGCAGGGGGTAAATGCCAGCGCAATTCCTAAAATAAAAAATGCTAAAAATAGGTAAGGAATAGATGCTTGAGCTAAAAATTGATTGACTGCGTTGATATCTTCACGCTGCCCCCATAAGCTAACTAAACTCAATTTTTCTGAGGGTGGTGCGATCTCCGTTGTATCGGGCAATGGTTGGGCCTTAACACCAGGGGCTGCTAAGTTAAAGTTTAAGGTCATCGGTGGGTAGCAAATTCCACCATCTGCACAACCTTGCAATTGAATTTGCAAACGCAAACCCTTAACTCGATTACTGAATGCATCAGCTGCTTTACCTATACTACTGATGGCCTGATCTAAATTAATTTGAACTTGAAATGGGGTCTTGTAAATAATAAGATTTTTATTAAAAGTAGGATCAAATTTATTTTCTCCGGCGGGTAAGGGGGGCTGAAACTGATAGGTTGGCTGCCCATTTTCAAGCACATGAAATTGCAATGAATGCTGATAAATGTAATATCCTTTAACGGGTTTGAAATCAATTTCAACCTGCGTTCTATTTTCTAGCCAAGTGGCTTGCACTTGAAACGCTTTTTCTGGTGGTAAAAAATCAGGCGCTGCAAAAGCGCTGGAAATGAATAAACAAAAGGTGAGTACTAGCTTAAGTAGTGTGTTATGTATTTGCATCAATTTAATTCGGTCCTATATAAATGAAAAAGCCAGACCGAAGTCTGACTTTTCACTATACCCCATACTCACAATTAAGTTGAACTCTCTTCAGCTACAACCTCTTCAACAATAGGGCGATCAACCAATTCAACCAAGGCCATAGGCGCATTATCGCCCTGCCGAAAGCCAAACTTTAAGATGCGTAAATAACCGCCTGGGCGTGTAGCATAACGCGGCCCAAGCTCGGCAAATAATTTAGCAACAATGTCGCGATCTTGCGTGCGGTTGTAAGCTAAACGCCGATTCGCTAAGCTATCTTTCTTGCCTAAAGTAATTAAGGGCTCAACAACCATGCGCAATTCTTTTGCTTTTGGTAGAGTGGTTTTAATTACTTCATGCTCCAAAAGCGAATTCGACATATTACGCAGCATCGCTAAACGATGCGATGAGGTTCGATTAAGTTTGCGTAAACCGTTTCCGTGACGCATGATGCTTCCTTTCTAATTATTTCCAAGGTTAGCAGGTGGCCAACTCTCAAGTTTCATCCCAAGGCTTAAGCCACGAGCCGCTAACACGTCTTTAATTTCATTTAATGATTTACGACCTAAATTAGGCGTCTTTAACAACTCATTTTCAGTGCGCTGGATTAAATCGCCAATGTAATAGATGTTTTCTGCTTTTAAGCAGTTAGCGGAACGCACAGTCAGCTCGAGATCGTCGACTGGGCGCATTAACATCGGATCAACCATCGAAGAGCGGCTAGGTACCAAATCGCCTGAAATTTCGCTACTTTCTAGCGCTGCGAATACAACTAATTGATCGACCAAAATACTAGCTGCTTGACGAATCGTCTCTTCAGGTGTCATGACGCCATTAGTTTCAATGGTCATCACCAAGCGATCTAAGTCGGTACGCTGTTCAACACGAGCTGATTCAACTGCATAGCTAACACGAGTCACGGGGCTAAAAGAAGCATCTAAAACAATGCGGCCAATAAGCTTAGTTGTTTCATCATGATACTGACGCATATTGCCGGGCACATAACCACGCCCTTTTTCCACTTTAATTTGCATATCTAATTTACCACCGGCAGCTAAGTGGGCAATGACATGATCTGGATTAATAATTTCTACATCGTGGGGTAAATCGATATCTTTAGCGGTGACCACACCAGGCCCATCTTTACGTAAATTAATCGTCACTTCATCACGTGACTGCAATTTGAAGACTACACCTTTAAGATTGAGCAAGAGATTAACAACATCTTCCTGCACGCCATCGAGCGTTGAATACTCATGAACCACACCTGAAATAGCGACCTCAGTTGGCGCAAAGCCAACCATCGATGACAACAGCACACGGCGTAAAGCGTTTCCCAGTGTATGGCCATAGCCACGTTCAAATGGCTCCATCACCACTTTAGCTTGATTGGGGGTAAGTGCTTCTACTGAAATAATTTTTGGCTTGAGCAAGTTTGTTTGCATATGTTTTCCTTATGGGTGCCTAATTAGCGCGAATATAATTCGACGATCAAACTTTCATTAATATCACCGCTGATTTCTTCGCGGTCGGGCACTTGCTTAAATGTTCCTTCGAGCTTTGCCGCATCAACTGAAACCCAGCTAATGACGCCAGTTTGCTGAACCAAATTCAAAGATTCTTGAATGCGGTTTTGCTTCTTCGCTTTTTCACGAATTGAAATTACATCGCCAGGTTTAACCTGAATCGATGGAATATTTACTGCACTGCCATTTAACATGACTGCACAATGAGAAACTAATTGGCGTGCTTCGGCGCGTGTTGAGCCAAAGCCCATGCGATAAACCACATTATCAAGACGTGACTCTAGTAACTGCAGGAGGGTTTCACCCGTATTACCTTTTCGACGCTCGGCCTCGGCAAAGTAACGACGAAACTGGCGCTCTAAAACCCCATAAATTCGTTTTACTTTCTGCTTTTCACGTAACTGATTGCCATAATCAGAGGTGCGTGAGCCCGATGTCCGTCCATGCTGACCAGGCTTGCTATCAAGCTTGCACTTGTCTGACAATGAACGCCGAGCGCTCTTTAAAAAGAGGTCGGTTCCTTCCCGACGAGATAACTTGGCCTTAGGGCCTAAATAACGTGCCACGATGCTTTCCTTTCTTTGCCGCAGTCTTTCGACCAGCGGTTAGTTCGCTTTAAATTCAAACGAACAGTGGGCTTAAACAATTAAAAAATAAAACTTTTAAAAACCAAATAACAACAATAAAACTTAAATACGACGACGCTTAGGCGGGCGACAGCCATTATGCGGCACTGGGGTTACATCCTGAATCTCAGTAATTTTGATGCCCAATGAATTTAACGCGCGCACAGCAGATTCACGTCCTGGGCCTGGGCCCTTAATTTGTACTTCTAAATTTTTAATCCCACATTCAATCGCTGCTTTACCTGCTACTTCTGCAGCTACTTGAGCTGCAAACGGGGTTGACTTGCGTGAGCCCTTAAAACCCTGTCCGCCAGAAGTAGCCCAAGATAAGGCATTCCCTTGACGATCAGTAATCGTAATAATGGTGTTATTAAAAGATGCGTGCACGTGCGCGATGCCGTCGGCAACGTTCTTTTTTACTTTTTTGCGAGCACGCTGAGCGGTTGCTGCTGCGGTTTGTGGTTTTGCCATTTCAGTACGCTTTCTTGATTATTTCTTCAGTGCAATGCCAGACTTACGCGGGCCCTTGCGGGTACGTGCATTCGTCTTGGTACGTTGGCCGCGAACCGGCAAGCCCTTACGATGACGTACGCCACGATAACAGGCTAAGTCCATCAAACGTTTGATGCTCATTGTGACTTCACGGCGTAAATCGCCTTCAGTCGTCAATTTGCCAACCTCATCACGGAGCTTTTCTAAATCAGCGTCTGTGAGATCTTTAATTTTTTTATCAAAAGCAACACCAGTAGTTTGACAAATTTTTCTAGCTTGGGTTGTACCAATGCCATAGATTGCCGTCAAACCAATAACGGTATGTTGATGATTTGGGATATTGACCCCAGCGATACGTGCCATGAGATTTCCTCTTTATTAACCGAATCAGCCTTGGCGCTGCTTATGACGTGGATCTGACGAGCAAATCACACGCACAACGCGTTTACGCTTAATGACCTTGCAATTTCTGCAAATAACTTTTACGGATGCTAAAACTTTCATCATTCACCTCTTTAAATATGCTGACTACTTAATCACTACTTCGCACGGAAAATAATTCTTGCGCGCGTTAGGTCGTAAGGAGTCATCTCCACCGTTACCTTATCCCCTGGCAGAATGCGGATGTAATGCATACGCATCTTCCCTGAAATATGACCCAAAACAACATGCCCGTTTTCCAACTTCACCCGAAACATTGCATTGGGTAAATTTTCTATAATCTCACCCGCCATCTGAATAACATCATCTTTAGACATAATTACAGTGCGGAGCCCATCTTAAAATTGGCTTTTTTCATTAAAGAGCCATACTGCTGTTGCATCACAAATGATTGCACTTGCGCCATAAAATCCATGGCAACAACCACAATAATTAATAAAGAGGTACCACCAAAATAAAATGGCACGTTGTACTTCAGTACTAAAAATTCAGGCAATAGGCAAACTAAAACCATATAGATGGCGCCGCCTAAAGTAAGTCGTACTAATATTTTGTCGATATAGCGAGCGGTTTGTTCGCCTGGGCGAATTCCTGGTACAAATGCGCCGCTTTTCTTTAAGTTTTCAGCAGTATCTTTACTATTAAATACGAGTGCTGTATAGAAAAAACAAAAGAAAATAATTGCTGCAGCATAAAGAATCGTATAAACCGGCTGACCAGGGGCTAACGTTGCGGCCAAATCTTTCAGGCCGCGACTAAACATATTGCTATTTTCGCCTGAGGTAAACCAACCGGCGATGGTGGCTGGAAATAAAATAATTGATGAAGCAAAAATAGGGGGAATAACGCCCGCCATATTCAACTTCAGCGGCAGATGCGACGATTGGCCGCCGTAAACTTTATTGCCTACTTGGCGCTTGGCATAATTGACTAAGATACGCCGTTGACCCCGCTCGACAAAAACCACAAAATACGTTACGCCAATGACAATAGTCACAATTAAGATGGCTGACAGAACATTCATTGAACCTGTACGCACTAGCTCGAGCAAGCTACCTAAAGCGCTGGGAAGTCCTGAAACAATGCCACCGAAAATAATAATCGAAATACCATTCCCAAGACCACGCTCGGTAATTTGTTCACCAACCCACATCAAAAACATTGTGCCCGTAACCAAAGTAACTACAGTATTTAAGCGAAATATCATGCTTGGATCAATGACTAGGCCAGGCTGAGCCTCAAGCGCAACAGAAATTCCGAGGGCTTGAAAAGTTGCTAATAAAACTGTGGCGTAGCGCGTGTACTGGGTAATTTTTCTCTGCCCTGCTGGACCCTCTTTTTTCATGGCCTCAAGTGAGGGCAGCACAATGGTCATGAGCTGCATAATGATGGAAGCCGAGATATACGGCATGATGCCAAGCGCAAATACCGTAAAGCGCGATAACGCACCGCCTGAAAATAAATTAAACATCCCTAAAATGCCATCTTTTTGGCCGGCAAATAACTGGGCCAACTGATCAGGATCAATTCCAGGCACGGGAATATGTGCGCCAATGCGATATACCAGTAAAGCGAGCAAAAGGAACACTAAGCGACGACGTAAGTCACCGAACTTATTGCCCGATTGCGCAATGCTGGAGATAGTAGGTGTCGCGATTGCCATGGGATTAGTAAATTAAACTGCTTCCAAAACTTGGCCGCCAGCCGCTTCAATTGCTGCCTTAGCACCAGCTGTAGCTGTTAAGCCCTTTAAAATAACAGCGCGCTTCAGTTCACCAGTTTTAACGACTTTTACTGCCTGAATTTGTTCGCCCGCTAAACCATGTTGTCTTAACACCAACAAATCGACCTCGGCTACACCCATTTTTTCTAAATCATTCAGGGTAATTTGGCCAACGTGGCGACGTGTTAAAGAAACGAAACCGCGTTTTGGCAAACGACGATACATCGGCATTTGACCGCCTTCAAAGCCAACTTTATGAAAACCACCCGAGCGCGATTTTTGGCCTTTATGGCCACGACCCGCAGTTTTACCTAAGCCTGAGCCTATGCCACGGCCAACCCGACGACGATTTTTCTTGGCACCAGCTGCAGGTTTAATTGTATTAAGTTGCATTTTTTTACCTATTTACTTTCTGATCTTTTAGCTAATGACCTTGATCAAATAAGAAACCTTATTCATCATGCCGCGCACCGCTGGGGTATCTTGCAATTCTGAAACTGAATTAATACGGCGCAGCCCTAAGCCACGCACAGTTGCGCGATGGCTTTCACGAGTGCCCACCAAACTGCGCACCAGCTGCAATTTGACTTTTGGATTGGATTGATTTGTTGTCATAATTAATTCCTATTCTGGATCTGCTCAACCAAGAATTTCTTCCACTGATTTACCGCGCTTAGCGGCAATTTCAGCCGGAGTACTCATCTTGCTTAAACCGTCAATGGTTGCGCGTACCATGTTGTAAGGGTTGGTAGAGCCAATCGACTTAGCAACTACATTGGTCACGCCCATCACGTCAAAAATAGCGCGCATTGGACCACCAGCAATCACTCCCGTACCTTCTTTAGCGGGCGACATTAAGACTCGTGAGGCGCCATGTTGGCCAATAACCGAGTGCTGTAAGGTACCCTTACGAAGGGGTACCTTAATCATTTTGCGACGCGCTTCATCCATCGCCTTTTGAACAGCGACTGGGACTTCTTTTGATTTACCTTTGCCCATACCAATTCGGCCATCACCGTCACCAACTACAGTTAATGCGGCAAAACCCAGAATCCGCCCGCCTTTAACTACCTTAGTAACGCGATTAACTGCAATCATCTTTTCGCGAAGACCATCATCGCGTTCTTCAGATTGCATTTTGGTTTGCATTTTTGCCATGTTTTTTCCTAAACCCAATAATTAGAACTTGAGGCCGGCTTCGCGTGCTGCCTCAGCCAATGCCTTAATTCGTCCGTGATAACGGTGACCAGAGCGATCAAATGCCACATCGACAATGCCGGCCTTAACCGCACGCTCAGCAATTAATTTGCCAATTTGTTGCGCTGCTGCACTGTTGCCGCCATTTTTAAGCGCCTGGCGTAAATCTTTTTCCATTGTTGAGGCAGCCGCTAGCACCTTAGTGCCACAGGGGCTATACACTTGCGCAGAAATGTGCGCGTTACTGCGAATCACTGTAAGGCGATTAGCAATCTGCTCTGCAATTCGAATACGCGTTTGGCGTGCACGCCGTTGTCTTGATTCGTCTTTATTCATAGATGATCTCGCTTACTTCTTCTTAGTTTCTTTCAGATGAACTACTTCGTCGACATAGCGTACGCCTTTGCCTTTATAGGGCTCGGGTGAACGATACGCACGCACTTCAGCAGCAACCTGACCAACTTGTTGCTTGCTGGCGCCTTTAATGATAATTTCCGTTTGCGACGGAGTTTCTGCTTTTACGCCTTTTGGCAGGTTATAAATAATGTCGTGCGAGAAACCCAATTGCAATTTTAGGGCGTCGCCCTGAGCTTGCGCGCGATAGCCTACGCCAACCAAACTCAATTTACGCTCAAAGCCTTGTGTGACACCCAGCAACATATTGTTCACCAAAGCACGAGTCGTGCCTGACAATGCGCCTGCTTCTGGTGAGCTATCTTTTAACTCAACGATAATCATTCCGTCGGCCTGCTGCAAACCAATAGAGGGATGTAAATTGTGCGTCAAGGTTCCCAGTGGGCCTTTAACCGTCACCAAAGCGCCACTAATATTAATTTCTGCGCCCTTAGGCACTGGAATGGGGGATTTACCGACTCTAGACATGAAGATCTCCTTAGGCGATATAGCAAATAACTTCGCCGCCCACGCCGGTAGCGCGTGCTTTGCGATCGGTCATTACGCCTTGCGGGGTCGAAATAATTGCCACTCCCAAACCATTCATTACTTCAGGAATGTCATGGCGCCCTTTGTAGATGCGCAAACTCGGAGTTGATACTCGGTCAATACGCTCGATGACAGGACGGCCTGCATAATATTTAAGTTCAATTTTTAGCACTGGCTTAGCTGCTTCGCCTTGAATTTCAAAACCATCGATATAGCCTTCATCTTGCAAGACTCTAGCAATGGAAACTTTAATTTTTGATGACGGCATAGTAACGTTTGGTTTTTGCACCGCTTGCGCGTTGCGAATCCTTGTTAACATGTCGGCGATTGGATCGCTGATGCTCATAAGTTCTCCTGAATTCTTTCGCCGCTTACCAGCTGGCCTTGGTTAAACCGGGGATCTCGCCACGAAAAGCGATCTCACGAATTTTGCCGCGCGCCAAACCAAACTTTCGGAATGTGCCGCGTGGCCGACCGGTTAATGAACAACGATTTCGTTGACGAATCGGGCTTGCATTTCTGGGTAGGGCTTGCATCTTTAAGCGAGCTTCGTAGCGCTCTTCATCGCTTCTTGAAGTATCTGCGATGATGGCTTTAAGTTCGGCGCGCTTTACCGCATATTTTTCAGCACATTTAATGCGCTTTTTTTCGCGCTCAATCAGGGACATTTTTGCCACGTTAACCTCTTAATTGCGGAAAGGAAATTTAAACGCTGCCAAGAGTGCTTTCGCTTCCTCATCAGTTTTGGCAGTAGTAGTAATGCTTACATTGAGACCACGCAGGGAATCAATTTTGTCGTACTCAATTTCGGGGAAAATAATTTGTTCTTTCACACCGATGTTGTAATTACCGCGACCGTCAAAAGCCTTACCTGAGATACCGCGGAAGTCGCGAACTCGGGGTAATGCGACGGTGACGAAGCGATCTAAAAACTCATACATCTTTGCGCCACGCAAAGTTACCATGGCGCCAATGGGATAACCTTGACGAATTTTAAAACCGGCAATGGCTTTGCGTGCCTTGGTAACAACTGGTTTTTGACCGGCAACTTTAGTTAGGTCGCTAACGGCATTTTCAATAATTTTCTTATCGTTTACTGCTTCACCTAAACCCATGTTAAGCGTAATTTTGGTCACACGTGGCACTTGCATTACCGACTTATAGCCAAACTTCGCCATTAAGTCAGTAACCACTTTATTTTTGTAATGCTCTTGAAAACGGGTGCTCATAATATCTCCAAATTCCTTAAGCGCTTAAGCTTGTGCCAGTGGTTTTCAAATAGCGGACCTTTTTGCCATCAGCCAGCTTAATACCCACGCGTGATGCTTTGCCGTTGCTATCAAGCAATGCAACATTGGAGATGTGGATAGGCATGACTTTGTCAATCATTCCACCCGTAACGCCTGCGGCAGGATTTGGTTTGGTCGCCTTTTTGTAGATGTTGACACCTTCTACCACAAGCTTTTCTGCCAGCACGGTTGTCACTGTGCCGGTTTTACCTTTATCTCGACCCGTTAATACCACCACCGAATCACCTTTACGAATTTTTTTCATATCAGCCTCTTAAATCTCTGCTTTAAATAACTTCTGGAGCAAGCGAAACAATTTTCATAAACTTCTCGGTGCGTAATTCGCGCGTTACTGGTCCGAAAATACGGGTGCCGATTGGCTCTAATTTAGCGTTCAATAGCACCGCTGCATTTTCATCAAACTTAATGAGGGATCCGTCTGGGCGCCGCACGCCTTTGGCTGTACGTACGACCACAGCATTATAAATATCGCCTTTTTTAACGCGGCCACGTGGTGCAGCAGACTTCACGCTGACTTTAATGACATCGCCAATATTGGCATAGCGTCGTTTAGACCCACCCAATACTTTGATGCATAACACTTCACTGGCGCCTGTATTGTCGGCAACCTGCAATCTACTTTCGGTCTGAATCATTTTTAATCCCCAACTTATTGGCCAAAGGCAAACAGTCTTGGTTCCGTCTAAGGGCTCTGGCAGAACAGCCAAAACCCGGAATTAATGAAAATACACTCTCGTTTACTGCATTGTTTACTGCGAAAAGCCCATGATTCTATAACGAATTATGGGGTCTGGCAAGCAAATTCCCCTTAAAACCCTGGAATATTCCTTAAATACCTCTTGAAGCCTCAACCAACCGTGTAACTACCCATGATTTCGTACGTGAAATGGGGCGGGACTCGGCAATTTCAACGGTGTCGCCCATTTTGTACTGACCAGCTTCATCATGCGCGTGGTATTTCTTAGAATGGCCAACATATTTGCCATACAAGGCGTGCTTAACTTGACGCTCAACCAACACTGTCACGGTTTTTTGCATTTTGTCGCTTACCACTCGTCCAATTAAAGTGCGGCGTAAGGGTGTAGAAGTTTCTGTCATATGCCCACCTTATTTCTGTACAGTTTTTTGGGTAATAAAGGTTTTTACGCGTGCGATGTCGCGCTTGACCTTACCCAATTGACTGGTATTTTGAAGTTGTTGAGTGCCTTTTTGCATGCGCAGCTTGAAGCTGGCTTTGAGCAATTCTGAAAGTTCGCTATTTAAAGCACCCAGATCTTTTGTTTGTAAGTCTTTATTTGTCATATTCATCTACCTAATTAGCCCAGATGGCGAATTACGAAGGTGGTTTGGAGTGGCAATTTAGCTGCAGCCAGCTTAAAAGCTTCGCGCGCCAATGCCTCATCAACACCATCCATCTCGTATAAAACCTTACCTGGCTGAATTTCTGCCACGTAATACTCAGGATTACCTTTGCCGTTACCCATACGTACTTCAGCAGGTTTTTGTGAAATAGGCTTATCGGGGAAAATACGAATCCAAATTCGACCGCCACGCTTAATGTGGCGCGTCATGGCTCGTCTTGCTGATTCAATTTGGCGGGCAGTTAAACGCCCGCGACCCACAGCCTTTAAGCCAAAATCGCCAAATGATACAGAGCTACCACGAGTAGCAACGCCTGTATTACGGCCTTTTTGCTCTTTACGAAATTTGCGACGCTTAGGTTGTAACATACTTAATCTCCTGACTTCTTCGTATCAGCAGCAGGGGTTGCGTTTTCTGCAGCACCCACTTCAACTGCTTTACGTACCCGCTTCACAAGGGGCTTAGTTGTTACTTTTGGTTTGTCATCTGCTGCTACTGCCGCCTTATCGCCAGCTGGACCACGACGTGCAGTTTTGGCAGGAGCGCGACGGGATTTTTTATCATCAACACTAGGCTCAATGGCTGGCGCACTGGCTACGGGTGGCGCTTCAGCACCACGGCCCAAGGTATCGCCCTTATAAACCCAAACTTTTACGCCAATGATGCCGTAAGTAGTTTCTGCTTCCGAGGTCGCGTAATCAATGTCGGCCTTCAAGGTATGCAATGGCACGCGGCCCTCACGGTACCATTCGCGGCGCGCAATTTCTGCACCATTTAAACGACCTGAAGACATAATTTTGATGCCTTGAGCACCCAAACGCATTGCGCTTTGCATGGCACGCTTCATTGCCCTACGGAACATGATGCGTTTTTCAAGTTGTTGTGTGATCGAATCTGCAATTAACTGCGCATCCACTTCTGGCTTACGAATTTCTTCAATATTGACATGCACAGGAACGCCCATACGCTTTTGTAATTCGCGGCGAAGCACTTCAATATCTTCGCCCTTCTTGCCAATAACAACACCTGGGCGTGAACTATAAATTGTGATCCGCGCATTTTTTGCAGGGCGCTCAATAATGACTTTACTAACGGATGCATTCTTTAATTTCTTTTTGAGATAAAGACGAACATCAACGTCTTCTTTCAGCATCTTGGCAAAATCGGTATTGTTAGCATACCAACGTGAAGTCCAATTCTTGGTTACCGAGAGTCGGAATCCAGTGGGATTTATTTTTTGGCCCATAACTTTCCTTAATTACTCAGGGTCACACAAATGTGACAAGTTTGTTTTTCAATTTGATTACCACGGCCCTTAGCGCGCGCAGTAAAACGTTTTAATGACGTTGCTTTATCGACAATGATGGTGGCTACTTTGAGCTCATCAATATCGGCACCTTTATTGTGCTCAGCATTTGCGATCGCCGATTCAACTACTTTTTTAACAATAAAAGCTGCCTTCTTTGGGCTGAAATTTAAAATATGCATTGCGCGAGCAATTGGCAAACCACGAATTTGATCGGCGACCAAACGCGTTTTTTGTGCCGAAATACGGGCGCTTTTATGAGTTGCTTTCACTTCCATCATCATCCCCTTACTTCTTCACAACTTTCTTATCGGCCGAGTGACCTTTGAAAGTACGGGTCAAGGCAAACTCACCTAGCTTATGACCCACCATGTTTTCTGATACGTAGACTGGCACATGCTGACGTCCGTTATGCACAGCTAACGTCAAGCCAATGAAGTCTGGCAATATTGTGGAACGGCGCGACCAAGTTTTGATCGGCTTTTTATCTTTATTGGCCTGTGCAACTTCAACTTTTTTTACCAAGCTGGCATCACAAAATGGGCCTTTTTTCGCGGAACGTGTCATGTATTTTTCCTTAATCGCTTAGTCATTAACGCTTCTGACGACGCTGAACAATCATGGTCGTCGTGCGCTTATTGCGACGCGTACGATAACCTTTGGTTGGCGTTCCCCATGGCGATACAGGTACACGACCTTCGCCAGTTTTGCCTTCACCACCACCATGCGGGTGATCAACTGGGTTCATTGCAACGCCACGTACAGTGGGACGAATTCCCCGCCAACGATTTGCGCCTGCCTTACCAATTTGGCGCAAGCTGTGTTCTTCATTGCCCACTTCACCAATTGTGGCGCGGCACTCAATTAACACCCGACGAACTTCGCCTGAGCGTAAACGGACTTGAGCGTAAACGCCTTCGCGCGCTAACAATACTGCCGAAGCACCCGCAGAGCGAGCAATTTGTGCGCCCTTGCCTGGCAACATTTCAACGCAATGGATCGTGCTACCAATCGGAATATTACGAATCGGTAAATTGTTGCCCGCCTTAATTGCAGCCTCAGAGCCATTCATAATTTGTTGGCCAACAGTCATGCCTTTAGTGGCAATGATGTAACGCCTTTCGCCATCAGCGAATAACAATAAAGCAATGTTGGCGCTGCGATTGGGATCGTATTCCAAGCGCTCTACTTTTGCTGGCACGCCATCTTTATCATTCCGCTTGAAATCTACTACCCGATAATGGTGTTTATGACCGCCACCCTTATGACGAGTAGTGATGTGGCCATTATTATTACGGCCTGCTTTTTGAAACTGTGGTTCAACTAACGCTGCAAAAGGCTTGCCTTTATGCAGATCGGGATTGACCACCTTGACCATTGAACGACGACCTGGCGAAGTCGGTTTTGTTTTCATCAGTGGCATGGTTAACTTGCCTCCGCTTCAAAGTTAATTTCTTGACCAGGCTTCAAATTGACATAGGCTTTTTTGGTGTGGTCACGACGTCCTTCAAAACGGCCATAGCGCTTCGGCTTGCCTTTTTGATTGACAATTTGTACCGAGTCAACTTGCACCTTAAAGAGTAATTCAACCGCTTGCTTGACATCTAACTTATTGGCTTCGCGAGCAACTTGGAAAACCACTTGTTCATTTTTATCAGCCACCATGGTTGCTTTTTCCGAAATAACTGGACCTAGCAATACCTTCATTAGTTTGTGATCATTTTTGCGCACTAGATTCATTTCAGCAACTCCTCGATTTTTGCAATCGCTGCTTTGCTAACCAATACTTTTTGGAACTGCACCAATGCCAATGGGTCTGCATGCTGTGGCTCCATGACTGCAATTTTGTACAGATTACGTGAAGCCAAGTACAAATTTTCACTAACTTGGTCAACAATGATAAGCACTGAGTCAAGACCCATGGCTTTGACTTTATCGGCTAATTGCTTCGTTTTTGGGGCGTCTAATTTAAATTCATCGATGATATTTAGGCGACCTTCGCGAGCCAACTGCGACAGAATCGATTTCATGCCAGCGCGATACATTTTTTTATTTACTTTGTGGCTGTAATTTACTTCTGGTGAATTCGGGAATATCCGACCGCCTCCACGCCACAGTGGTGATGAAGTCATACCAGCACGGGCCCGACCTGTGCCTTTTTGGCGCCACGGTTTTTTCGTGCTGTGCTTTACTTGTTCACGGTCTTTTTGAGCGCTATTACCGCTGCGCGCATTGGCTTGATAAGCAACCACCACTTGATGAATAAGTGCCTCGTTATACTCGCGCTCAAAAATCTCTGGTGATGCTTGAATACCAGCTGCTAATGTGCCGTTATCTTGGAGAAGCTTAATTTCCATTTGGGGCTCTCCTTATTTTTTCTTCAGCGGTGTTTTAACCGCTGGAGTAACAATGACTTTGCCGCCAGGCGCTCCTGGAACTGCGCCCTTAACCATAATGAGGCTACGTTCTGCATCGATACGGGCTATGACTAAATTTTGTGCAGTACGAGTTTCATCACCAAGGTGACCGGTCATACGCTTGCCAGGAAAAACTCGACCTGGATCTTGAGCCATACCAATCGAACCGGGGACATTATGTGAACGCGAATTACCGTGACTAGCGCGCCCCGACTTAAAGTGGTGACGCTTAATCGTGCCAGCGTAACCTTTACCAATAGTCACGCCTTGTACGTCAACTTTTTGACCAGCAGTAAACGTATCGACGCCGACAACTTGACCGGGCGCGAATTCGCTAACTTTTGCTGAGTCTAGGGTGAATTCATTAAGACCGTTACCTGCCAAAACGCCTGCTTTAGCAAAGTGCCCAGCCATAGATTTAGTAACGCGACTTGCTCTACGGGTACCGTGAGCTAACTGAACAGCATCATAGCCATCAGTAGCCAGGGTTTTCACCTGTGCAACTCGGTTATCGCTAACGTCGATTACCGTGACGGGAATTGCTTCACCTTCATCCGTAAAAAGACGGGTCATGCCGACCTTACGGCCGATCAAGCCTAAGCTCATTTTCAAACTCCACGCCGACTTCGATTGGCCGGCAATAATTTAATAACTAATTTATAAGTAAAATATTACTTATAAATCAATGACTTAAAACAATATTTCAACAAAAATGCATGAAAACTAGGGGTTTTGATGCTGCTATAAACCCGGAAAAGCCTATGATTCTATCCCAGATTCAGGCGCTTAGCAAGAAACCTGGGCTATATAACCTTACTGCAGCTTAATTTCTACATCTACACCCGCTGGCAAATCAAGCTTCATTAACGCATCAACGGTTTTTTCAGTTGGGTCAACGATATCCATTAAACGTAAATGGGTACGGATTTCCATCTGATCGCGCGAGGTTTTATTCACGTGCGGTGAACGCAGCAAGTCAAACCGCTCAATGCGGGTTGGCAATGGCACAGGACCCTTAACAACTGCCCCCGTACGCTTTGCGGTATCAACAATCTCAGCTGCAGATTGATCAATTAAGCGGTAATCAAATGCTTTAAGACGAATACGAATTTTTTGGTTTTGCATAATTTTTCCAAAGAGCAATGCGGTGCTGCCGCGGTTATCTATCTAAAGAGCGCACCTGACTTTGCAGCACAAGGCCAGGTGAATTGCAAACCGAAAACTAAAAAACTAAATCAAACCCTAAGCCAAAATCTTTGCAACTACACCAGCACCAACTGTACGGCCACCTTCACGAATCGCAAAACGTAAGCCTTCTTCCATGGCGATGGGAGCAATCAGTTTTACGGTAATCGTGACGTTATCGCCTGGCATCACCATCTCTTTATCTTTTGGCAACTCAATCGATCCGGTTACGTCAGTAGTACGGAAGTAAAACTGGGGGCGATAGTTGTTAAAGAAGGGCGTATGACGACCACCTTCATCTTTTGACAGCACATAGACTTCAGCGGTGAAGTGGGTATGCGGTGTAATTGAACCGGGCTTCGCTAAGACTTGGCCGCGCTCGACTTCTTCACGCTTAGTGCCGCGCAATAAAATACCGACGTTATCGCCTGCTTGACCTTGATCGAGTAATTTGCGGAACATCTCAACCCCAGTACAGGTGGTTTTGATGGTGGGCTTAATACCGATGATTTCAATTTCTTCACCAACTTTAACAATGCCACGCTCGATACGGCCAGTAACGACTGTACCGCGACCGGAGATCGAGAAGACATCTTCTACTGGCATCAAGAACGCGCCGTCAACTGCACGCTCGGGGGTGGGAATATAAGTATCTAAGGCTTCGGCTAAGGCCATGATGGCGCCTTCACCGAGTTCGCCCTTGTCGCCTTCTAAGGCAAGCTTAGCCGAACCTTTAACGATGGGGGTGTCATCACCAGGGAAGTCGTATTTGGATAAGAGCTCACGCACTTCCATTTCGACTAACTCGAGTAGTTCAGCGTCATCGACCATATCGCACTTATTTAAAAAGACGATGATGTAAGGCACGCCAACTTGGCGGGCGAGCAAAATATGTTCGCGGGTTTGGGGCATTGGGCCATCGGCAGCAGAGACCACTAAGATGGCGCCGTCCATTTGTGCAGCACCAGTAATCATGTTCTTAATGTAGTCGGCGTGACCT
This sequence comes from Polynucleobacter sp. IMCC 29146, assembly GCF_021395195.1. Classification (NCBI taxonomy): domain Bacteria; kingdom Pseudomonadati; phylum Pseudomonadota; class Betaproteobacteria; order Burkholderiales; family Burkholderiaceae; genus Polynucleobacter; species Polynucleobacter sp. IMCC 29146. Next base: position 293,357 of record NZ_JAJVCR010000001.1, read on the forward strand.
GGGCAATCGACGTGCGCGTAGTGACGATTCTTGGTCTCATACTCAACGTGGGCAGTATTAATGGTAATACCGCGAGCCTTCTCTTCTGGCGCAGCGTCAATTTGATCGTACGCTTTTGCTTCACCACCAAACACTTTAGAGAGCACGGTGGTAATTGCCGCAGTCAGGGTTGTTTTGCCATGGTCAACGTGGCCAATCGTACCGACGTTAACGTGCGGTTTAGTCCGTTCAAATTTTTCTTTTGCCATTTTTTATCTGCCTTCTGTTTAACTAAGTTCAGTCTTCAAAAATTAAGGTTACGTAAAATTACTTTACCGATTTACTTTGATTTGGCTGCCATCACTGCTTCGGCAACATTCTTGGGTGCTTCTGAGTAATGCTTAAATTCCATGGTGTATGTAGCACGACCTTGCGTTAGCGAACGTAAGCTAGTTGAATAGCCAAACATTTCTGCTAAAGGCACTTCAGCGCGCACAATTTTGCCGCCACCAGGAATATCATCCATGCCCTGCAAAATACCGCGGCGTGAAGATAGATCGCCCATTACGTTGCCCATAAAATCTTCCGGGGTTTCAACTTCGACCGCCATCATTGGCTCTAGTAATACGGGTGATGCGCGGCGCATGCCTTCTTTAAAGGCAATGGAGCCTGCCATCTTAAATGCGTTTTCATTCGAGTCGACATCGTGATACGAACCATAGAAGAGGGTAGCCTTGATATCAACTACCGGATATCCAGCTAGCACACCAGCATTTAAGGTTTCAACAATACCCTTTTCAACTGCAGGAATATATTCGCGCGGTACTACACCGCCTTTAATTGCATCGACGAATTCAAAACCCTTACCTGGTGCTTGTGGCTCTAGCTTTAATACGACGTGGCCATATTGACCACGGCCGCCAGACTGCTTAACAAACTTGCCTTCGATTTCATCACAATTTTTTCGAATGGTTTCGCGATAAGCAACTTGCGGCTTGCCTACAGTTGCCTCAACGCCAAACTCGCGCTTCATGCGATCGACCAAAATTTCTAAGTGCAACTCACCCATACCAGAAATAATGGTTTGACCAGACTCTTCATCGGTTTTTACCCGAAACGATGGATCTTCCTGCGCTAAGCGATTTAAAGCTAAGCCCATTTTTTCTTGGTCAACTTTGGTTTTAGGCTCGACAGCTTGAGAAATAACCGGCTCTGGGAAAACCATCCGCTCGAGAATCACAATACTATCGGGATCGCATAGCGTTTCGCCAGTAGTTGCATCTTTTAGGCCTACTGCTGCAGCAATATCGCCAGCGAAAACTTCTTTAATTTCTTCGCGTTGATTTGCGTGCATTTGTAAGAGGCGACCCACACGCTCTTTTTTACCCTTGATCGGGTTGTAAATGGTGTCACCTGATTTCATTACGCCAGAATAGACACGGAAAAAGATGAGCTGACCGACGAAGGGGTCGGTCATGATCTTAAATGCTAAGGCGGAAAATTTTTCGCTATCCGCAGCTGCTCTGGTCGTTGGGGTACCGTCTTCTTTTTCACAATCGACTGGCGGTACATCTAATGGTGAGGGTAGAAAATCGATAACCGCGTCTAACATGGCCTGTACGCCTTTGTTTTTAAACGCAGTGCCGCAAAGCATTGGCACAATTTCACCGGCAATAGTACGCTGGCGTAGAGCGGCTTTAATTTCTTCTTCCGTTAAGGCTTCGCCGCTGAGGTATTTATCCATCAGCACTTCAGAGCTTTCGGCAGCAGCTTCGAGCATTTTTTCACGCCACTCTTCAGCAGAAGCTTGTAGTTCTGCAGGGATATCAGCATAGGTAAATTTAGTACCTTGCGATTCTTCATCCCAATAAATCGCCTTCATCTTCACTAAATCGACCACACCTTGAAACTTTTCTTCAGCGCCAATAGGTATTTGAATTAAGAGAGGATTGGCTTTAAGGCGGGCCTTCATTTGATCGTAGACCTTGAAGAAATTCGCACCGGTACGATCCATTTTATTCACAAACGCTAAACGGGGTACGCCATACTTATTGGCCTGACGCCACACTGTTTCAGACTGTGGCTGTACTCCGCCTACTGCACAATAAACCATACATGCGCCATCCAGCACGCGCATTGAACGCTCTACTTCAATCGTGAAATCGACGTGGCCAGGGGTATCAATAATGTTAATACGATGCTCTGGATAATTTCCCCCCATGCCTTTCCAGAAGGTGGTGGTAGCCGCAGACGTAATCGTAATTCCGCGCTCCTGCTCTTGTTCCATCCAGTCCATGGTGGCAGCGCCATCGTGAACTTCACCAATTTTGTGATTCACGCCGGTATAGAACAGCACGCGCTCAGTCGTGGTAGTTTTACCTGCATCGATGTGAGCTGAGATGCCGATATTGCGATATCGCTCAATAGGTGTTTTACGTGCCACTGTTGCCTCTTCTTGACTGAATTCTTAGAAACGGAAATGGGAGAAGGCCTTATTAGCCTCAGCCATACGGTGTACTTCTTCGCGCTTTTTCATTGCCCCGCCGCGACCTTCAGCAGCTTCGAGTAATTCATTAGCAAGGCGCTGTGCCATCGATTTTTCGCCACGCTTTTTAGCGGCCTCACGCAACCAGCGCATTGCCAAAGCAGAGCGGCGGGATGGACGAACTTCTACTGGAACCTGGTAGTTTGCGCCGCCAACACGGCGACTCTTAACTTCAACCATGGGCTTTACATTACCCATCGCGGTTGAAAAAATCTCTAGTGGCTCTTTATTGGCTTTTTTCTCAATGTGATCAAAAGCGCCATAAACGATACGCTCGGCTACCGATTTTTTGCCGTCCAACATTAGGACGTTCATGAATTTAGCTACTTCTACATTCCCGAATTTTGGATCAGGAAGAATTTCCCTTTTGGGGACTTCGCGACGACGCGGCATAACAACTCCTATCAGTTCAGTTAGGGGAGACTAATATCAGACTCCCGCTTCGGTTACTCAACTATTTTTAGCTTTAAATTCCTAGGACTAAAAACGAAGTAACCACTTACTTGACTTTTCAGTCAGATACTACAAATACCTACTACAACAGCAAAACTTAAGCAGACTTCTTAGCGCGTTTCGCGCCATATTTTGAGCGCGACTGTTTGCGATCTTTTACGCCCTGCAAGTCAAGCGAACCACGCACAATGTGATAACGCACGCCAGGCAAATCTTTTACACGGCCGCCGCGGATCAGCACAACCGAGTGCTCTTGCAAGTTATGGCCTTCGCCACCAATGTACGAAATAACTTCAAAACCATTGGTTAATCGTACTTTTGCTACTTTGCGTAAAGCAGAATTAGGCTTCTTTGGGGTAGTGGTGTAAACACGTGTACAAACACCCCTGCGCTGCGGACTATTCTGCAGGGCTGGACTTTTGCTCTTAACGGTAAGCCTACTTCTAGGCTTACGCAATAACTGGTTAATTGTCGGCATAAATGGCTCGGTTAGTACTTCTTAATGCTTTTTTATAAGAAAATCAGTAACTTAGGCAACTAATCTCAGATTGCCAAATAAAGCTGATTTCCTACTAATTCAGTAGAACTCAGCATTCTAGCTTGGCCAGCCTTTCCCGTCAACCTGCAACGAGAAAAACTGGCCAGAATGGCAACAAAATGGTGAACTGAGCTTAGCTTTGCTCTGCCTCTCCTTCGGGGGCTGCAACAAGCACTTCGCCCTCAACCGCGAGCTCGGGTGCATTTGCTAAGGCCTCTTCCTCGGCAGCGATCATCTGTGCGCGATCACGCTCAAATTGCTCACGAACCTTACGCGCACGGCGATAAGACAAGCCGGTGCCCGCTGGAATAAGGCGCCCAATAATGACGTTTTCCTTGAGACCACGCAAGGTGTCGACTTTGCCCATAATTGCGGCCTCGGTCAAAACACGTGTGGTTTCTTGGAAAGAAGCTGCCGAAATAAAGCTATCGGTTGATAAAGAGGCTTTAGTAATACCTAAGAGCACATTTTCAAACTGAGCAGGGTGCTTACCTTCAGCAATCACCCGATCATTGGCGTCATACAACTTCGAGCGCTCAACTTGCTCGCCCATAATAAAGCCGGTATCGCCTGGATCGGAGATCTGCACACGGCGCAACATCTGCCGCACGATGACTTCAATGTGTTTGTCGTTTATCTTCACGCCTTGCAAGCGATAAACGTCTTGAACCTCATCAACAATGTAAATGGCTAGCTCTTCTGCGCCTCTGAGTGTCAAGATATCGTGTGGGTCGGCCGGGCCTTCGACAATCATCTCGCCCTTATTTACTACTTGGCCGTCATGCACTAACACTTGTTTCTCTTTGGCAATTAAGAACTCGTTGGCCTCGCCATCCATATCGGTAATAACTAAACGCTGCTTACCTTTCGTTTCTTTACCGAACGATACTGTGCCCGTTACTTTTGCCAATACTGCGGCATCTTTTGGCGAACGCGCTTCAAATAATTCGGCAACGCGCGGCAAGCCCCCTGTAATATCGCGAGTCTTTTGTGACTCTATGGGAATACGTGCCAAGACTTCGCCAACTTCAACCTTCTGGCCATCTTTAACGGTAATTAAAGCGCCCACTTGCAGACCAATGGTGACCGGATGGTCGGTGCCCGTAATCATGACTTCAGCACCTTGATCGTCGATCAAATTAATCACCGGCCGAACCCCTTTGCTAGCTGCACTTCTCCGCTTGCCGTCAATAACGACTAGGGTTGAAAGACCCGTCACCTCATCGACCTGCTTGGCAACCGTCACTCCCTCTTCCACATTATCAAAGCGCGCAATACCAGCGTACTCTGAAATAATAGGACGAGTTAAGGGATCCCAAGTGGCCAAACTAGCGCCTGCTTTAACTGCAGCGCCTTCTTTTAAAACTAATGTTGCGCCATAAGGTACTTTATGCCGTTCGCGTTCGCGGCCATTATCATCAACGATGAGTGCTTCGCCTGAACGAGAAATCGCCAATTGCTCACCTTTGGCATTTTTAACCATGCGCATCGATGAGGAAAACTTCAAAGTACCGCTTGATTTTGCTTCAACATTACTTGCCACTAGTGCCCGTGATGCAGCACCGCCGATGTGGAATGTACGCATCGTTAACTGTGTGCCAGGCTCGCCAATTGACTGAGCAGCAATCACGCCCACTGCCTCACCAACGTTAACCAGACCACCACGTCCAAGATCACGGCCATAGCACTTCGCACATAAACCATAACGAGTTAAGCAAGATAAGACGGTGCGTACTTTCACTTCATCGATACCCAGTGCCACAATTTGATCGACATGATCTTCATCAAGCAAGGTATCGTGTGGAATGATGACTTCCTGCGTCTCGGGATTGAGAATATCTTCGATACAGACCCGACCCAAAATGCGGTCGCGTAAGGCCTCAATAATTTCTCCGCCCTCAACTAGCGCCTTCATGGTCACGCCACTGGTAGCACCACAATCATCTTCAATGACCACTAGATCTTGGGTCACGTCGCATAGACGGCGTGTTAAATAACCCGAGTTTGCGGTCTTCAACGCTGTATCGGCTAAGCCTTTACGTGCACCGTGGGTAGAAATGAAATACTGCAAAACATTCAAACCTTCACGGAAATTAGCCGTAATTGGCGTCTCGATGATTGAGCCATCAGGCTTTGCCATCAATCCACGCATACCAGCCAACTGACGTATTTGCGCAGCTGAACCACGCGCACCTGAATCGGCCATCATGTAAATGGAATTAAATGATTCTTGACGGGCTTTATTGCCGTTGCGATCTAAAACCTCAACGTGCGATAACTCATCCATCATGGCTTTACCAACCTGATCGCCAGCCGCGCCCCAAATATCAACCACGTTGTTATAACGCTCTTGATTGGTTACTAAGCCCGACATAAATTGCTTGTCGTACTCTTTCACCTTATTGGAAGCATCAGTAATGATGCGCTCTTTAGCATGCGGAATTAGCATGTCATCAATTGCAATTGAGATACCTGCTTTAGTGGCTAAACGGAAACCCGCTTGCAAGAGTCGATCAGCAAAAATCACCGTCTCGCGCAGGCCACACTTCCGAAATGAAGTATTAATAAGCCGCGAAATTTCTTTCTTCTTAAGTGGCTTGTTAATCTCTTCAAAGGACATGCCTTTAGGCAAAATTTCAGACAAAATGGCACGGCCTACTGAGGTTTGATAAATCGTTTTTTTCTCGGCAAAACGGGCGTCGCCCTCGGCCTTCTTATCAACAATATCAAACTCGGTAATTCGCACGGCAACACGGGAAGCTAACTCAACTACACCAGCTTCATAAGCCCGCACAACTTCAGTGATATTGGCAAAAACCATACCTTCACCTTTGCCGTTAATCTTGTCGCGAGTAGCGTAGTACAAGCCCAATACAACGTCTTGTGACGGCACAATGGATGGCTCGCCATTAGCAGGGAACAAGACATTGTTCGAGGCCAACATTAAAGTGCGTGCTTCCATTTGCGCTTCGAGCGACAAAGGCACGTGCACCGCCATTTGGTCGCCGTCAAAGTCGGCATTAAATGCTGCGCAAACTAAGGGATGCAACTGAATCGCTTTGCCTTCAATCAACATTGGCTCGAAAGCCTGAATACCAAGACGGTGCAATGTAGGCGCACGATTGAGCATGATTGGATGTTCACGAATGACTTCTTCGAGAATGTCCCATACGATTGGCGTTTGACTCTCAACTTCTTTCTTTGCAGCTTTAATGGTAGTTGCAATTCCTAAAGTCTCAAGCTTGTTGAAAATAAATGGCTTAAATAATTCTAAGGCCATTAATTTTGGCAAACCGCACTGATGCAATTTCAAGGTTGGGCCAACCACAATGACTGAACGGCCAGAATAGTCAACGCGCTTGCCTAACAAGTTTTGCCGGAAACGACCACTCTTACCTTTAATCATTTCAGCCAAAGACTTGAGAGGGCGCTTATTGGCGCCAGTCATGGCCTTACCGCGACGACCGTTATCAAGTAATGAATCAACGGCTTCTTGTAACATGCGTTTTTCATTACGCACAATGATTTCAGGTGCGCGTAACTCTAGTAAACGCTTTAAGCGATTATTACGATTAATAACACGGCGATAAAGATCATTCAAATCAGAGGTAGCAAACCGACCGCCATCCAAGGGCACCAAGGGGCGCAACTCGGGGGGTAACACTGGCAGCACTTCCATGATCATCCAGTCAGGCTTGATTCCTGAGCTCTGGAATGCCTCTAATACTTTCAAGCGTTTTGCATACTTCTTAATCTTGGCATCGCTACCGGTTGCCTTTAAATCGGCACGGATAGTTTCAACCTCACGATTGATATCAATTGAACGAAGCAAATCACGAATGCCTTCAGCTCCCATAATGGCTGTAAATGCGCCATCACCGAATTCTTCAAGCTTCGCGTTGTACTCTTCTTCAGACATAATTTGGCCGCGCTTCATCGCTCCCTCGGGAGTTAAGCCAGCATCAACCACCACATATGCTTCAAAGTACAGCACCCGCTCGATATCACGCAAAGTCATATCGAGCACCATGCCCAAGCGGGATGGCAATGATTTTAAGAACCAAATATGCGCAACGGGTGCTGCTAACTCAATATGACCCATGCGCTCACGGCGCACTTTCGCCAAAGTAACTTCAACGCCACATTTTTCGCAAATAACCCCACGAAATTTCAAGCGCTTGTATTTACCGCATAAACATTCATAGTCTTTAGTTGGACCAAAAATCTTGGCACAGAATAAGCCGTCGCGCTCTGGTTTAAAAGTGCGATAGTTAATCGTTTCTGGTTTGCGTACTTCACCAAATGACCACGAACGAATTTTTTCGGGAGAAGCGAGGCCAATTTTAATGACATCAAACTGCTCTTCGCCCTGTGTTTGCTTAAATAGATCGAGCAATGCTTTCATATCAGTTACGCTCCATGTCAATGTCAATACCCAACGAACGGATTTCTTTTACCAGCACATTGAATGATTCGGGCATGCCCGCATCAATCGTATGCTCGCCTTTGACGATGTTTTCATACACTTTGGTTCGGCCTGTAACGTCATCCGACTTCACGGTAAGCATTTCTTGTAATACATACGCTGCACCGTAAGCCTCTAAGGCCCACACTTCCATTTCACCAAAGCGCTGACCACCAAACTGGGCTTTACCACCCAATGGCTGCTGGGTTACCAGCGAGTACGGTCCAGTTGAGCGGGCGTGCATCTTGTCATCGACCAAATGGTGGAGTTTTAAGACATGCATTACGCCAACTGTGACAGGACGCTCAAATTGATCACCAGTACGACCGTCACGCAAAATCATTTGTTGCCGTGAGGGTGTCATTTGGAGTGCAGTAGCAACCTCTTCTGGATAAGCTAAATCGAGCATCTTGCCAATTTCTACTTCGGTAGCCCCGTCAAACACGGGCGTCGCGAATGGCAAACCTTGACGCAAATTTTCAGCCAGCATATTGACTTGTTCATCCGTAAAGCTGTCGATATCCTCAACGCGCCCAGTTTCGTTATACAACTGCTTCAAGAACTTGCGCATTTCGGCCTGCTTCACATGATCTTTAATCATGCTGTCAATTCGCTTACCAATACCTTGGGCAGCCCAACCTAAGTGGGTCTCTAAGATTTGACCCACATTCATCCGCGAGGGAACGCCTAAGGGATTCAGTACGATATCGACGGGACGGCCATCAGCCATAAAAGGCATATCTTCGGCAGGTGCAATTTTAGAAACCACACCTTTGTTGCCGTGACGTCCAGCCATTTTGTCGCCAGGCTGTAAGCGGCGCTTCACCGCTAAATAGACTTTCACCATTTTGGTTACGCCTGGCTGCAAGTCATCGCCTTGAGTCAGCTTGGTCTTCTTCACTTCAAACGCATCATCAAATTGCTTACGCTTGGCTTCAATGGAAGATTTAATCGCCTCTACTTGCATAGCGACATCATCATCCGCTGGGCGAATATCGAACCAATGGTATTTATCTAAGTCAGTCAAATACTCTTGGGTTATTTTGCTACCCTTGGCCAATTTTTTCGGACCGCCATTAGCGACCTTATTCATGAGCAATTTCTCTAGACGGCTAAATGCATCGCCCTCTACGATACGCAATTGATCATTTAAGTCGAGCCGATAACGCTGTAGCTCTTCTTGAATAATGGCTTGTGCGCGGGCATCACGATCAATACCTTCACGCGTAAAGACTTGTACGTCGATAACAGTACCAATCATGCCGGAGGGCACACGCAAAGACGTATCCTTCACATCAGATGCTTTTTCTCCAAAGATAGCCCGTAAGAGCTTTTCTTCAGGAGTCAGCGTGGTTTCGCCTTTCGGGGTTACCTTGCCTACCAAGACATCGCCTGCTTCAACTTCAGCGCCAATGTAAACAATACCGCTCTCGTCCAAGCGAGAAAGTTGTGACTCCGCTAAATTAGAAATATCACGGGTGATTTCTTCCGAGCCTAATTTAGTATCGCGGGCCACGACCGATAATTCCTCAATATGAATTGAGGTATAGCGATCTTCAGCAACAACCCGTTCAGAAATTAAGATCGAATCTTCGAAGTTATAGCCATTCCACGGCATAAATGCCACGGTCATGTTTTGCCCTAATGCCAACTCACCTAAATCGGTTGAAGCGCCATCAGCAACTACGTCGCCGCGCGCAACCTGATCGCCAACCTGCACGATGGGGCGCTGATTAATATTCGTATTTTGATTCGAGCGTGTGTATTTAGTGAGGTTATAAATATCTACACCAACCTCGCCAGCTGCGGTTTCATCATCATTAACCCGAATCACAATTCGATTGGCATCAACATAATCAACTAAACCGCCACGCATCGCCAACACGACAGTGCCCGAGTCAACTGCCACAATACGCTCTAAACCAGTTCCTACTAGTGGCTTATCAGGACGTAAACAAGGCACTGCTTGACGTTGCATGTTCGCACCCATCAGGGCGCGGTTAGCGTCATCGTGCTCAAGGAAGGGCACTAATGATGCAGCCGCAGAAACGATTTGACTTGGGGCGACGTCAATAAAGTCAACCCGATCTGGGCTAAGCATTAAGGTTTCACCAGCCTGACGTGCAGAAACTAATTCATCGGCTAATTTCCCGTTCTTATCGATCGTGGCATTAGCCTGAGCAATAACATACTTCGCTTCTTCGATAGCTGATAGATACATGACTTCATCAGTTACCTTGCCATTATTAACTTTACGATATGGGGTTTCTAAGAAACCGTGCTCGTTTAAGCGGGCAAATAAAGCGAGGGAGTTAATTAGTCCAATGTTTGGTCCCTCTGGCGTTTCAATTGGGCAAACTCGACCGTAGTGCGTTGGATGTACGTCACGCACCTCAAAGCCGGCACGTTCGCGCGTTAAACCGCCAGGTCCTAAAGCAGAAATACGCCGCTTATGCGTAATTTCTGACAGCGGGTTGGTTTGGTCCATAAATTGCGAGAGCTGTGATGAGCCAAAGAACTCACGAATTGCCGACGAAATTGGCTTGCTATTAATTAAATCATGCGGCATCAAGTTTTCAGTTTCAGCTTGGCCTAAACGCTCTTTAACTGCACGCTCTACTCGAGATAAACCAGCGCGGAATTGATTCTCTGCTAACTCACCTACACAACGTACACGACGATTACCGAGGTGGTCAATATCGTCCACTTCGCCTTTGCCATTCCGCAGGTCAACTAAACACTTAATGGTGTCGAGAATGTCTTCATTGGATAAAACCATTGCGCCTTCCATTTCTGGACGACCCAAGCGGCTATTTACCTTCATGCGACCGACGCGGGATAAATCGTAGGAGTCTTCGTTATAAAACAAGCGTTGGAACAAGGCCTCTACTGCATCTTCTGTAGGCGGCTCACCAGGACGCATCATGCGATAAATAGCAATACGAGCAGCAGTTTGATCGGCAGTTTCATCAGCACGCAAGGTTTGCGAAATATAAGCACCACAATCTAAATCATTGGTATAAATTGTTTCCAGTTGCTTAATGTTGGCATCACGCAATGTCGCTAATAATTCTTCGGTAATTTCATCGTTGGCATAAGCTAGGATTTCGCCCGACTCGGGATCAACAATATTTTTTGCCACTACCCGACCAACTAAATAATCATCAGGCACAACAATGCTCTTCGTTTTAGCGGCCTCAAGATCACGAATGTGTTTAGCATTAATGCGCTTGTCTTTCTGAATCACGACTTCGCCGTTTTTATCCAAAATATCAAAGTTGGCTAATTGGCCACGCAAACGCTGTGGCACAAATTCCATCGAGGCGCCATTAGGGCTTAAGGTGAAATGATCAAAATTAAAGAAATTGGCCAAAATCTGTTCGTTGCTTAAACCAATTGCCTTCAGCAAAATGGTTACGGGCATCTTGCGACGGCGGTCAACCCGGAAATACAAAATATCTTTAGGATCAAACTCGAAATCGAGCCATGAGCCACGGTAAGGAATAATGCGAGCAGAGAACAGCAATTTGCCGGAACTATGCGTTTTACCTTTGTCGTGCTCAAAGAACACGCCAGGCGAACGGTGTAACTGCGAAACAATCACACGCTCGGTACCGTTAATTACAAAAGAGCCATTTTGGGTCATGAGCGGAATCTCGCCCATATATACTTCGCTCTCTTTTACTTCCTTAACCTTAGTTGGCGCTTCGCGATCATAGATGATCAAACGCACCTTGGCGCGTAAGGCAGAGTGGTAGGTATAGCCCCGTTGTTGACATTCTTTAACGTCAAATGGGGGTTGCGATAATTGATATGAGACATACTCCATGCGTGCATATCCATTGTTTGACACAATGGGAAACGCTGAAGTAAAGGCTGCCTGTAAGCCCTCATTAATGCGAGACATGGCCGGTTTTTCGGCCTGCAAAAATTTTGCATAGGACTCAAGCTGGGTTGCAATCAGGTAAGGAACCTGGTGATTATTAACGCGTTTAGCAAAACTTTTGCGAATACGCTTACGTTCGGTGAAGCTATAGTTCATTTCATCTCCGAATTCAGCGACTGAGCAAAGATTTGGCGGTTGGCCTCTACCAACCACTGGCGGACAACACTAAACCGTATCGATTTAGTGCCCGACCAAACTTGTCTTCTGCAGTCGTATCAGAAGGCAAACCTGATTTCAATTCAACAAATGAAATCGGGTTTGACCTCTAAAAAGTCAAACCAAAATAGCCAAAGCCCTGCAATGCAGGACCATGGCTTTTTTTAAATTACTTAATTTCGGCTTTAGCGCCGGCTTCTTCAAGTTTCTTCTTGGCTTCTTCAGCAGATTTCTTGTCGACGCCTTCTTTAATTGGCTTGGGCGCACCATCGACTAAGTCTTTTGCTTCTTTAAGGCCAAGTGCAGTGATTTCACGTACTGCTTTAATCACAGCAACTTTGTTACCACCAACCTCAAGCAAGTTAACCGTAAATTCGGTTTGCTCTTCGGCAGCAGCTGCTCCACCGCCGCCGCCAGCTGGGCCAGCTACAGCCATTGCTGCTGCTGATACGCCAAACTTCTCTTCAAATGCCTTCACTAGATCGTTCAGATCCATTACCGACATTGTGCCTACTGCTTCAATAATTTCTTCTTTGGTAATTGCCATTTTTAGCTCCTAATACTTAAATAATTAATCCGGCGCTTATTCAGCAGCGGGGGGTTCAACATTGGGTTGGTCGGCTGCTTCGACAGCGGGCGCTGCTTCGGCGACAACTTCAGCAGGCGCTGCTTCTGCTACTGTTTCGCTTGCTGCAACTGGTGAAGCTGCAGGTGCAGGAGCACCAGCGGCTTTTTGCGCAGCAACTGCACCCAACACTCGGGCCATCGCTGAGACAGGGGCCAACATGACACCCAACAACTGCGAAAGCAATTCGTCACGACTTGGAATCGTTGCCAACGCTTTCACACCATTGACGTCTAACATCTTGCCGTTATACAGACCTGCTTTAATGACTAGATGCTCTTGAGTTTTAGCAAATTGCTGCAGGACCTTTGCAGATGCAATAGGGTCAACAGAAATGCCGTAAATCAAGGGTCCAACCATCGAATCGGCCAGAGGCTCAAATTGGGTTCCTTGTGCAGCACGACGCGCCAACGTATTTTTTAGAACACGCAAATAAACACCTTGGGCACGCGCGTTTGCACGCAGCGTCGTCAGCTCGCCAACGGGAATGCCCCGATATTCAGCCAACACCACCGTTTGAGCCGCCGCCAATTGTGCGCCGACATCAGCAACAATCGCTTTTTTGTCTTCTACATTCAAAGGCACGGTTTAACTCCTCCAAAACCAACTGCTACCAGTTGGGTGCTTCATACACCAGCGTCTGATTCGTCAATCGCACAAACTGCTACGAATGGGTTCCAGGCTCGCCATCTGCGTTGGTTATTGCAATTGCAATGATTAAGGGTTCAATGAGTACCACCATTTACCCCACCAACGGTCTTTGATGTTCGACACTTTTACAGTGCCGACCCAAAGTTCTTTTTTGTTACCAGCGCCTTACTGAGCCGCTTGTAACGAAGTTTGATCCACGCGTACACCAGCACCCATCGTGCTGCTAACCGCGACTTTCTTTAAATAAATACCTTTAGTTGAAGTAGGCTTCGCCTTGTTTAATGCCTCAAGCAGAGCAAGTAAATTACTCTTTAGCGCAGTTGGCTCAAACGAACGACGGCCAATACTTGCATGCACAATGCCGGCCTTATCTACACGAAATTGCACTTGACCTGCTTTAGCATTTTTAACTGCAGTAGCAACATCTGGCGTCACCGTACCAACTTTAGGATTCGGCATTAAACCGCGTGGGCCCAAAACTTGGCCCAAGGTGCCAACGATTTTCATCGTGTCTGGCGAGGCAATCAAAATATCGAAATCGATTTTTCCGCCTTTAATTTGTTCAGCTAAATCTTCCATGCCAACAATTTCTGCACCAGCAGCTTTAGCTTGTTCGGCTTTCTCGCCTTGGGCAAAAACTGCTACTCGCACATGCTTACCAGTACCTGCGGGCAATACTACTGCGCCACGCACCACTTGGTCGGATTTTTTAGCGTCAATGCCCAATTGCACAGCAACGTCAATCGACTCATCGAATTTAGCAGTGGCACATTCTTTAACTAAGTTGAGCGCGTCATCTAAGGAGTAAAACTTGTTACGGTCTACTTTGGCTTGAATGACTTTGGTGCGCTTGGATAATTTTGTCATGATTAGAGGCCCTCAACCGTAATGCCCATCGAGCGAGCGCTACCTGCGATCGTGCGCACGGCAGCGTCCATATCGGCAGCAGTAAGATCGGGCATTTTTGTTTTAGCAATTTCTTCAGCTTGTGCCCGGCTGATTTTTCCCACCTTATCGGTATGAGGACGCGGCGAACCTTTTTCAATTTTGGCCGCTTTCTTAATTAAAATTGAAGCAGGCGGGGTCTTCATCACAAACGTGAAGCTCTTGTCTGCAAAGGCAGTAATCACGACGGGAATAGGTAAGCCAGGCTCCATGCTCTGGGTTTGAGCATTAAACGCTTTACAAAATTCCATAATATTGAGGCCGCGCTGACCTAAAGCTGGTCCAACGGGGGGTGATGGGTTGGCTTTTCCTGCAGGAATCTGCAGTTTTATAAAGCCAATAATTTTCTTTGCCATGAATTACTCCTAAAAAGCGCGCCGCGTGTTCATTAATAGAATACAAAGCCGCCGTTGAGTAGACGCTTCACCAGATTTGGCAATGCTGGATCGGCTCCTCGGTTACTGCAAATACGAAAAAACTAAAACAAATTACATCTTTTCCACTTGGCCAAACTCGAGCTCAACTGGCGTACCGCGACCGAAGATTGTAACAGAAACACGTAAACGTGACTTCTCGTAGTTCACTTCCTCGACATTGCCATTGAAATCGGTAAACGGGCCTTCTTTAACCCGCACCATCTCGCCAACTTCAAATAAGGTCTTCGGCTTAGGTTTATCAACCCCAGCCTGCATTTGATCCATGATTTTGCTGACTTCGGCAGTTGAAATGGGGGAAGGGCGATTGCGCACTCCACCGACAAAACCCGTAACTTTGGGGGTATTTTTGACCAAATGCCAGCTTTCATCGGTCATTTCCATCTCAATGAGTACGTATCCAGGGAAAAAACGCCGCTCTGAAACCGACTTTTGCCCCGCTTTAATCTCTACAACCTCTTCAGATGGCACCAAAATACGGCCAAATTTATCGAGCATACCCGATTGGGCGATCCGCTCTTCCAGGCCCTTTTTCACGCTTTTTTCCATGCCGGAGTAGGCGTGAATCACGTACCAGCGCATATTGCCAGTGGCTTGGGGGTTGGTGGCTAATTCTGCATCAATCATTTTTTACTCACTTCCAGCCCAACAGGACTGAAAAAACTAACCATTCAATTAATTTGTCTGCAAACCATAAAAATAGCGACATGATTAGGACAAAGCCAAAAACAACCAGAGTCATTTGGGTTGCTTCTTTGCGGGTGGGCCAGACTACCTTTTTGACCTCATACCAAGACTCTCTTGCATAAACAATGAAACGTTTGCCCTCTGGGGAGATGGCAACAATACCTACTGCCAGTGCAATACCGCCAAACAAAATTGCTAAACGCAGCCAAATTGTTTGATCAATCAGGATGTAATACAAAACTAAAGCAACAATAACGATAGCTACTGCAAGGAAGGTAACCCAAGCAGATTTAGATTCGTTATGACTAAGCGACTGTTGTGACATGTAATTTCAATTCAAACGTGTGGCAGGGGCGGAGGGCATCGAACCCCCAACCTTTGGTTTTGGAGACCAACGCTCTGCCAATTGAGCTACGCCCCTATTTTTCAATTAATCAAACCCTAAGCCAAAATCTTTGCAACTACACCAGCACCAACTGTACGGCCACCTTCACGAATCGCAAAACGTAAGCCTTCTTCCATGGCGATGGGAGCAATCAGTTTTACGGTAATCGTGACGTTATCGCCTGGCATCACCATCTCTTTATCTTTTGGCAACTCAATCGATCCGGTTACGTCAGTAGTACGGAAGTAAAACTGGGGGCGATAGTTGTTAAAGAAGGGCGTATGACGACCACCTTCATCTTTTGACAGCACATAGACTTCAGCGGTGAAGTGGGTATGCGGTGTAATTGAACCGGGCTTCGCTAAGACTTGGCCGCGCTCGACTTCTTCACGCTTAGTGCCGCGCAATAAAATACCGACGTTATCGCCTGCTTGACCTTGATCGAGTAATTTGCGGAACATCTCAACCCCAGTACAGGTGGTTTTGATGGTGGGCTTAATACCGATGATTTCAATTTCTTCACCAACTTTAACAATGCCACGCTCGATACGGCCAGTAACGACTGTACCGCGACCGGAGATCGAGAAGACATCTTCTACTGGCATCAAGAACGCGCCGTCAACTGCACGCTCGGGGGTGGGAATATAAGTATCTAAGGCTTCGGCTAAGGCCATGATGGCGCCTTCACCGAGTTCGCCCTTGTCGCCTTCTAAGGCAAGCTTAGCCGAACCTTTAACGATGGGGGTGTCATCACCAGGGAAGTCGTATTTGGATAAGAGCTCACGCACTTCCATTTCGACTAACTCGAGTAGTTCAGCGTCATCGACCATATCGCACTTATTTAAAAAGACGATGATGTAAGGCACGCCAACTTGGCGGGCGAGCAAAATATGTTCGCGGGTTTGGGGCATTGGGCCATCGGCAGCAGAGACCACTAAGATGGCGCCGTCCATTTGTGCAGCACCAGTAATCATGTTCTTAATGTAGTCGGCGTGACCTGGGCAATCGACGTGCGCGTAGTGACGATTCTTGGTCTCATACTCAACGTGGGCAGTATTAATGGTAATACCGCGAGCCTTCTCTTCTGGCGCAGCGTCAATTTGATCGTACGCTTTTGCTTCGCCACCAAACACTTTAGAGAGCACGGTGGTAATTGCCGCAGTCAGGGTTGTTTTGCCATGGTCAACGTGGCCAATCGTACCGACGTTAACGTGCGGTTTAGTCCGTTCAAATTTTTCTTTTGCCATTTTTTATCTGCCTTCTGTTTAACTCTTTAATTAATTAAATCTATTCACTTGCACAAAAAACATGGTGCCCATGGGCAGGATCGAACTGCCGACCTCTCCCTTACCAAGGGAGTGCTCTACCACTGAGCCACATGGGCAAAATCTACTGCTGATATTCAGCTGGAGCGGGTGAAGGGAATCGAACCCTCGTCATAAGCTTGGAAGGCTTCAGCTCTACCATTGAGCTACACCCGCAGCGTTTTATCAACTCATTCGCCAACTATCTTCACTCAAATCTCTTAACCCGCTGCTTATTGCTAATTCCTACCGCCACTACTGAGAAGCACTACTGTATTCCTTACATCTGGTGGAGAGAGTTGGATTCGAACCAACGTAGGCGTAAGCCAACAGATTTACAGTCTGCCCCCTTTAGCCGCTCGGGCATCTCTCCGCGAACCGAACATTTTCACCCGAACCAGCCGGCATGTCAATCTGTAAGTCCTTTTCCCACAAGTAAAAACGCCCAGACCTAAGAGGGTCTGGGCGTTACATTGGTGCCCGGCAATTACCTACTTTCACACGGGTAATCCGCACTATCATCGGCGTTGAGTCGTTTCACTGTCCTGTTCGGGATGGGAAGGGGTGGTTCCAACTCGCTATGGTCACCGGGCGTAGAGGGTGGGGTTGTTTATTCAACAACCCCATTTGAGTAAGCAAATTTGGATAGCGATTCAATTTATATCAATCGCACAAACATCCAACACCAATGGTGCTGGTTATAGGATCAAGCCTAACGGGCAATTAGTATCGGTTAGCTTAACGCATTACTGCGCTTCCACACCCGACCTATCAACGTTGTGGTCTTCAACGACCCTTTATGGAGCTTAAAGCTCCGGGAGATCTCATCTTCAGGCAAGTTTCCCGCTTAGATGCTTTCAGCGGTTATCTCTTCCGTACATAGCTACCCTGCGATGCTTCTGGCGAAACAACAGGTACACCAGCGGTACGTCCACTCCGGTCCTCTCGTACTAGGAGCAGCCCCCGTCAAATCTCCAACGCCCATGGCAGATAGGGACCAAACTGTCTCACGACGTTTTAAACCCAGCTCACGTACCTCTTTAAATGGCGAACAGCCATACCCTTGGGACCGGCTACAGCCCCAGGATGAGATGAGCCGACATCGAGGTGCCAAACACCGCCGTCGATATGAACTCTTGGGCGGTATCAGCCTGTTATCCCCAGAGTACCTTTTATCCGTTGAGCGATGGCCCTTCCATACAGAACCACCGGATCACTATGACCTGCTTTCGCACCTGCTCGACTTGTCGGTCTCGCAGTTAAGCACGCTTTTGCCATTGCACTTTAGGCACGATGTCCGACCGTGCCAAGCGTACCTTCGTACTCCTCCGTTACACTTTGGGAGGAGACCGCCCCAGTCAAACTGCCTACCATGCACTGTTCCCGACCCAGATAATGGGCCAAGGTTAGAACCTCAAACAAACCAGGGTGGTATTTCAAGGTTGGCTCCATCAGGACTAGCATCCTAACTTCAAAGCCTCCCACCTATCCTACACAGACCGGTTCAAAGTCCAATGCAAAGCTACAGTAAAGGTTCATGGGGTCTTTCCGTCTAGCCACGGGTAGATTGCATCATCACAAACATTTCAACTTCGCTGAGTCTCAGGAGGAGACAGTGTGGCCATCGTTACGCCATTCGTGCAGGTCGGAACTTACCCGACAAGGAATTTCGCTACCTTAGGACCGTTATAGTTACGGCCGCCGTTTACTGGGACTTCAATCAAGAGCTTGCACCCCATCATTTAATCTTCCAGCACCGGGCAGGCGTCACACCCTATACGTCCACTTTCGTGTTTGCAGAGTGCTGTGTTTTTATTAAACAGTCGCAGCCACCTTTTTATTGCAACCCCTTTGCCCTTCCGTTGTTCACGGTCAAGCTACCAGGGCGCACCTTATCCCGAAGTTACGGTGCAAATTTGCCGAGTTCCTTCTCCTGAGTTCTCTCAAGCGCCTTAGAATACTCATCTCGCCCACCTGTGTCGGTTTGCGGTACGGTCTTGTTAGACTGAAGCTTAGAGGCTTTTCTTGGAACCACTTCCAATTGCTTCGCGAGCAAGCTCACTCGTCCCACACCCTTGAATTACGCTACCGGATTTACCTAATAGCCATCTCCAATGCAGGAACCGGGAATATCCAACACCCGGACAACTTTCCGCGATCCGTCCCCCCATCGCATCTAACAATGGTCAAGGAATATTAACCTTGTTCCCATCAGCTACGCATCTCTGCCTCGCCTTAGGGGCCGACTCACCCTGCGCCGATGAACGTTGCGCAGGAAACCTTGGGCTTACGGCGAGGGGGCTTTTCACCCCCTTTATCGCTACTCATGTCAGCATTCGCACTTCTGATACCTCCAGCATGGTTTACACCACACCTTCACAGGCTTACAGAACGCTCTCCTACCATCACATTGCTGTGATCCGCAGCTTCGGTTATATGCTTAGCCCCGTTACATCTTCCGCGCAGGACGACTCGATCAGTGAGCTATTACGCTTTCTTTAAAGGATGGCTGCTTCTAAGCCAACCTCCTGACTGTTTTAGCCTTCCCACTTCGTTTCCCACTTAGCATATATTAGGGACCTTAGCTGGCGGTCTGGGTTGTTTCCCTCTTGACACCGGACGTTAGCACCCGATGTCTGTCTCCCGTGCTTGCACTCATAGGTATTCGGAGTTTGCTATGACGCGGTAATCCGCAATGGACCCCACAATCATGACAGTGCTCTACCCCCTATGGTGATACACGAGGCACTACCTAAATAGTTTTCGGAGAGAACCAGCTATTTCCAGTTTTGTTTAGCCTTTCACCCCTATCCACAGCTCATCCCCTAACTTTTCAACGTTAGTGGGTTCGGTCCTCCAGTACGTGTTACCGCACCTTCAACCTGGCCATGGATAGATCAACTGGTTTCGGGTCTACACCCAGCAACTAACGCCCTATTCGGACTCGCTTTCGCTACGCCTTCCCTATTCGGTTAAGCTTGCTACTGAATGTAAGTCGCTGACCCATTATACAAAAGGTACGCAGTCACCCCTTACGAGGCTCCTACTGATTGTATGCATGCGGTTTCAGGATCTATTTCACTCCCCTCCCGGGGTTCTTTTCGCCTTTCCCTCACGGTACTTGTTCACTATCGGTCGATTACGAGTATTTAGCCTTGGAGGATGGTCCCCCCATATTCAGACAGGATTTCACGTGTCCCGCCCTACTTGTCTCTAGCCTAGTACCACCCAATAATTTTCACATACGGGACTATCACCCTATATTGTTGGACTTTCCATTCCATTTTGTTAATTACTGAGCTATCACTAGAAGGCTCTTCCCATTTCGCTCGCCACTACTCTGGGAATCTCGGTTGATGTCTTTTCCTCTCGCTACTTAGATGTTTCAGTTCACGAGGTTCGCTCCACACACCCTATGTATTCAGGTGTGGGTGCCGCAAAAGCGGCGGGTTTCCCCATTCAGAAATCCCCGGATCAAAGCTTATTTGCCAGCTCCCCGGGGCTTATCGCAGGCTATAACGTCTTTCGTCGCCTGTAATCGCCAAGGCATCCACCACATGCACTTATTCACTTGATCCTATAACGAGCACCATTGCTAGTAACCGTTACAGGTTTTTACTTCTACTTCTGACATGTTTGCGCCGTAATCCAAACAATTTAAAACTCTTGCTTGTATTACTTTTGATTGATGATTCAATCACTACCCATATTACTTGTCTGATGCACTCTCAAAGATACATCAGACACTTTGCTTACTCAAATTTTTAAAGAACAGCCAAAAGAAAATGGCAAAACTAAACGTTTTGAATCGCTTAGTTTTGCTATTTAGTTTGATGGTGGAGGATGACGGGATCGAACCGACGACCCCCTGCTTGCAAAGCAGGTGCTCTCCCAGCTGAGCTAATCCCCCATCGACCCACTAAGTCTGTATTGCTTTTGGTGGTGGGTCTGGTAGGACTTGAACCTACGACCCCCGCCTTATCAAGACGGTGCTCTAACCAGCTGAGCTACAGACCCGTGGCTTTTGTTGTCAATCGATAAGTGTGGGCACTAAAGTTCCAGCATCTTTCTCTAGAAAGGAGGTGATCCAGCCGCACCTTCCGATACGGCTACCTTGTTACGACTTTACCCCAGTCATGAACCCTGCCGTGGCAGTCGCCCTCCTTGCGGTTAGGCTAACGGCTTCTGGCAAAACCCACTCCCATGGTATGACGGGCGGTGTGTACAAGACCCGGGAACGTATTCACCGCGACATTCTGATCCGCGATTACTAGCGATTCCAGCTTCACGAAGTCGAGTTGCAGACTTCGATCCGGACTACGATGCATTTTCTGAGATTAGCTCCCCCTTGCGGGTTGGCAACCCTCTGTATGCACCATTGTATGACGTGTGAAGCCCTACCCATAAGGGCCATGAGGACTTGACGTCATCCCCACCTTCCTCCGGTTTGTCACCGGCAGTCTCTTTAGAGTGCTCTTTCGTAGCAACTAAAGACAAGGGTTGCGCTCGTTGCGGGACTTAACCCAACATCTCACGACACGAGCTGACGACAGCCATGCAGCACCTGTGTTCACTTTCCCTTACGGGCACCTAATGTATCTCTACTTCGTTAGTGACATGTCAAGGGTAGGTAAGGTTTTTCGCGTTGCATCGAATTAATCCACATCATCCACCGCTTGTGCGGGTCCCCGTCAATTCCTTTGAGTTTTAATCTTGCGACCGTACTCCCCAGGCGGCTGACTTCACGCGTTAGCTACGTTACTGAGAATGTAAATTCCCAACAACTAGTCAGCATCGTTTAGGGCGTGGACTACCAGGGTATCTAATCCTGTTTGCTCCCCACGCTTTCGTGCATGAGCGTCAGTGTTATCCCAGGGGGCTGCCTTCGCCATTGGTATTCCTCCACATATCTACGCATTTCACTGCTACACGTGGAATTCTACCCCCCTCTGACACACTCTAGCTATACAGTCACAGGCGCCATTCCCAGGTTAAGCCCGGGGATTTCACGCCTGTCTTGTATAACCGCCTGCGCACGCTTTACGCCCAGTAATTCCGATTAACGCTCGCACCCTACGTATTACCGCGGCTGCTGGCACGTAGTTAGCCGGTGCTTATTCTTCAGGTACCGTCATTCGCAGACTGTGTTAGAGCTGCTGTTTCTTCCCTGACAAAAGAGCTTTACAACCCGAAGGCCTTCTTCACTCACGCGGCATTGCTGGATCAGGGTTGCCCCCATTGTCCAAAATTCCCCACTGCTGCCTCCCGTAGGAGTCTGGGCCGTGTCTCAGTCCCAGTGTGGCTGATCGTCCTCTCAGACCAGCTACTGATCGTCGCCTTGGTGGGCTTTTACCCCACCAACAAGCTAATCAGGTATCGGCCGCTCTCATAGCGCGAGGCCTTACGGTCCCCCGCTTTCCCCCTCAGGGCGTATGCGGTATTAGCACAGCTTTCGCTGCGTTATCCCCCACTATGAGGCACGTTCCGATATATTACTCACCCGTTCGCCACTCGCCACCAGGTGCAAGCACCCGTGCTGCCGTTCGACTTGCATGTGTAAGGCATGCCGCCAGCGTTCAATCTGAGCCAGGATCAAACTCTTCAGTTTAATTCCTGTGATCCTTGCGGATCGTCGCACTCATTCAAGAAATTGACTTGGTTAAAAACCAAATCTTTTTACTGTCTTGAGTACTGTTTTATTTACATCTGTCCCGAAGGACTGGATGCCTTTACCCAGTACCCACAATTATCGATTGACTAATTTTTAAAGAGGGCTGAAATGGCTTTTTTAGAAATTTCAGCGAAGTCCGCTACTATGACACAAGAATTGCAAGATGTCAACACCCATCTAGGTATTTCTGCTGATATTTTCAGAAATTCTTTACAAAAAACGGCCAAATCTGAAGATTAGGGAAAACCCTAGTCAAAAGCGCAAAACGGGGTAAAATGATGCAATGCACAAAATATGCTTTAAGGGTGCCGCAAAACCTACCCGCAAACCATTTATTTGTGGGCTTAATAGCCTGCCAGTGAGAGAACTGCATGCCGGTCATCGCGCAGCTATCTTGGCGCATTTTTTGCTTTTAGAAGCGGAAGATCGCCGTTTACGCTTTGGCCTTCCGTCTACTGATGTCGTTATTCAAAGCTATGTTGCCGAACTTGACTTTAAGCGGGATGCAATTTTTGGAATTTTCGATACCAACTTAAAGCTGATCGCGATTGCTCACCTAGCCTATTTACCGGTTGGGAACAAACGCAGTAAAGCTGCCGAATTTGGGGTTTCCGTTCTAGCCGAAAATCGTTATCAAGGGTGTGGCGCTGCATTACTAGAACGAGCAATCGTCCATGCGCGCAATACTCAGGTCACCACTTTATTTGTGCATTGCTTAGCGCAAAATAAAATCATGGTGCATTTGGCACTAAAAGCAGGTATGCAAATTGACTATGCCTATGGTGAAGCGGAAGCCTGCTTAAAGCTACCACCCGCAAATTCCAGCACGATATTTGCTGAGGCCGTTAATGTCCAGCTTGCAGATTTTGATTTCGCCGTCAAATCCAATCTAAATCAATCAAATAAAGCTTTACGCTGGTTGCTGAAAAAAACCAAGGCCCAATAAGCAGGCCTAGTGCTGGCATCTTTATTGGGTTGCTAGCTTAGTTTTGTGGTGCCGGCTTAGTAGCCGCTGCAGCTGAATTTTTATTGGCCTGGTCAATGCGCTCTTTGTCAGCCTCAGAAATCAAATCAAAAAACGTATAAACCGCTTTCACACCATTTGTTGAGCTCGCAATTTTCTTTGCACTTGCAGCCTCGGCTGCGGTCAAAATACCGAGCATATAAACGTTTGTACCTTCAGTCACGATATCCATTGAATTGGATGGGAGATTATTAGTAAAAATCATTTCCGTTTTAATTTTTGAAGTGAGATAGGCATCATTGGCTCGTGCCGTATAAGAACTAATGGGCCCAATGGTAAGTTCGTTAAAGACAGTACGAACATTTTTTAATTGCTTCACATCTGCTTCTGCTTGGCTTTTCATTTCTGCTGTTTTTACTTCACCAGTTAAAAGAACCTGTTGATTAAATGACGTTACATTGATGTGCGCGTCTTTGCCAAACTTATTGCTGAGCTGCGCCCCAGCTTCTAACTGAATTCCAATGTCGGTTGCTTGAGCAGCTGCGGTGCGCCGGTCGGCTAGCACGCTTGCGCTGCCTGCAACTGCGCCGACCGCAATGACACCGCAGGCATTTAATAAGCCCAGCAATGACAACAGACATAACAGCGCACTCACTGAACGAAATAGCGTTTTCATCTGACCTGACCTCTAAAGTTAATCGAGCAAAACATGATCAATCCCATCGCATAAGGCATGCAACAGAATTAAATGTGTTTCTTGAATTCGTGCAGTGCGCGACGCGGGCGCACATAAAAGTAAATCGTTTACGCCTAGTAAGTTGCTTAACTGACCACCGCCATTGCCGCTGAAGGCAATGACTTGAATGCCCATGGACTGCGCCGCCACAATTGCTTTCAACACATTTTTAGAGTTGCCAGAAGTAGTGATGGCCAATAAAATATCACCGGTTTTGCCAAGGCCGCGCACTTGCTTGCTAAACACTTCGTCATAGCTGTAGTCATTACCCACTGCAGTCAAAATAGAGGTGTCGGTGGTGAGGGCGATTGCTGCTAACTCACGCCGCTCGCGCTCAAAACGACCGATCAGTTCGGCAGCAAAATGTTGTGCATCGGCGGCTGAACCCCCGTTACCACAGGCCATAATCTTGCCGCCGGCCTGAAGACAGTTAGCCATCGCCAAAATGGCTTGGGCTGCTAGCGCTGACAGAGTCTTCGCGGCCTCTTCTTGGCACGCAATACTATCTAAGAAATGCTGCGCGGTTCGCGTCTCTAAGCTCGGCAGGGTCTGGTTATTCATCCTAATATTATGCCCCTAGTTTTACCAAGGGACGATAAGCTGCCTTCAAAATGCGGCCTTAAGCCACTCTAGTTGATCGCCTTTTATAGCAATCACATCAAAGCGGCACGACGGATAGTCCTTAGCGCGATAGTGGGATTGCAAATAGTATTGAGCTGTTTTATAAATCTTATTTTGTTTGCTGGCGTTAATGCTAGCTAGGGCGCCGCCCCAATTGCTTGAGCTACGCGCCCTGACCTCTACAAACACTAAAGTAGCTTGATCACGCATAATCAAATCAATCTCGCCCATGCGGCAGCGATAATTTAAGGTGACGAAGTTGAGACCTGCGCGTTGAAGATACTCTTTTGCTGCTGCTTCAGCTTTTTTACCGATGTTGTGAATGTGAATGGAGTGTCACCATGGAATTGGGTATAGCGGATTTTCTACAACAACAAGATTTACCGGCTAGTGCATTGTATGTAGTGGCTACACCGATCGGTAATTTAGGTGATATAACCTTGCGCGCGTTACATGTATTAAATGCAGTTGATGGCATTGCTTGCGAAGATACGCGTCATAGCGCTGCCCTGTTGCGGGCATTTGGCATTCATAAGAAATGTGTAGCGCTACATGAGCACAATGAGGTTGCGGCTACTAAAAAAATGATCTCCCACTTAAAGCAGTCGCAACGTTGGGCTTATATTTCGGATGCTGGTACGCCAGGCATTTCAGATCCCGGCGCTAAGCTCGTCGGTGCCGTTCAGCAAGCGGGGTTTCGGGTGATCCCCATTCCGGGGCCCAGTGCGCTTACTGCGATTGCCTCAGTTGGCGGCGGGGCACTTGATCATTTACAAGGCCGCTTTCAATTTATTGGCTTCTTGCCCCATAAGGTAAAAGAGCGTGAGCGCGTTTTAAATGAAATTAATTTGTCTGCGCAAGCGAGTATTTTTCTTGAGTCGCCACATCAAATCCAATCTAGCTTATTGAATCTATCAGCGATTCTTAAACCTGAGCGCGAAATCATTATTGGTCGTGAGCTGACTAAAAAATTTGAAGCAATCGCTTTTTTAACTGCAGGCGCCTTAAAAGACTGGCTTGCCAACGCAATTAGTCTTAAGGGAGAATTTATTATTTTAGTCGCCGGGGAGAAGTCTAGTGAACCACAGTCAGCCGACGCAGTGGCAGTACATCGCTGGATTAATGTACTTGCTGAATATTTAGGTAGCAAAGAGATTGCTAAGGTGGTGTCTACGGCTACCGGCATGCCCCAAAAAGCGGCGTATCAATTAGCGCTGATGGCTAAAAAACATTAACTCTATTTGGCTGCGGCCTTCGCGGCTGGAGCTGTGATTGCAGCGACCGCGGGTGGCACTGGCGCTGTATTTTCCGCCACTGAGGGTGGTACTGCGGCCGCACTCAGGGTAACCTGCCCAACCGGTTTAATCCGTTGTGCGATTCCTTTTTCTGCCTCAATGCTGCCGCCAGATTCGCGTTGGCCGCTATTAACATAAACCATTAACAATAAAATAATGAGAAGCGGAACAAAAAAACTGAGGCTAACCACCACAATTAATTGTTTTGGGGTTTTAATTAAACTACCGTGACCATTGCTCATTATTTTGCTCTTTTGCTAGTTTTTTTCGTTGATTTGTTAATTATAGCCAGCCCGAACGATTCCGGCACTTACAATAGAGCCTTAGTTCTTAATGCGCCCGTAGCTCAGTGGATAGAGTATTGGCCTCCGAAGCCAAGGGTCGCGCGTTCGATTCGCGCCGGGCGCACCAGCATGGGTAACTTTGATCCAAATCAAGCGGAAAAAACCAAAAAGCTCTATCATTCAAGCGTCTAAACCTCTATTTACATTGTGTCCAACTCTTTAAACCCCTCCTATGTTGATTCTTCGCGCGTTGCGCCGCTAACGCCCGATCAACCATTGCCTCACCGTAAAATTATTCGCAGCTGGTTAGAGCCGATGGCGAAGGGCGAAACGAGTCGGGCAATTGCTTTACTTTTGTTTGACGCAACACTTTGGCTAGGCGCCATTTTTGCCACCGTCTATTTTGAACATATTTTGCTTAAAATACTTTTTGGCGTAATCGCAGGATTTATCACAGGACGTATCTTTATCCTTGGGCACGATGCTTGTCATCAAAGCTTTACCGCTAATCGCGAACTGAATAAAGTACTTGGACGCATTGCCTTTTTGCCTTCGTTAACCCCCTACAGCCTCTGGGACATTGGTCACAACGTTGTTCATCACGGGCAAACGAATTTAAAAGGTTTTGATTTTGTGTGGGCGCCACTTTCAAAAGCCGAGTTTGATGCTTTACCTGCATGGCGCCAAACCCTTGAGCGCATTTATCGCAGCGGCTGGGGCCCAGTACTGTATTACATGATTGAAATCTGGTGGAAAAGAGAATACTTTCCCAATGCCACTTATAAGCCAGCGAACCGTGCCATTTTTATGAAAGATAACTATTTGGTCTCGGCCTTTGCGGTTCTGTGGCTTGGCTCACTCATTGCTGGGGCTTGGCTTACCGACCAATCGATTTGGATTACCCTGCTCACCGGTTTTGCTTTGCCATTTTTATTTTGGAATGGCATGATTGGTTTTGTAGTTTACGTACACCACACCCACCCCTCAGTGTCTTGGTACGATAAAAAATCGGAATGGTTAAGGGCTCAGCCCTTTGTTTCTACCACCGTTCATCTGACTTTTAATTTTGTCTGGGGCGCATTAATGCACCATATCATGGAGCACACGGCTCACCATGTAGATATGTCGATTCCCCTATATCGTCTTAAAGAGGCTCAGGCGAAGCTAGAAACTGTTTTACCAGAGCGAATTTTTATCCAAAAATTCTCCTGGAAATGGTATTTTGATACTGCCAGAGCCTGTAAGCTGTATGACTTTGAAAATAAGGCCTGGCTAGATTTTGATGGCAATAAAACCGCTGATTCAGTGAAAATTATGCTGACGCCTGCCCCAGCTTGCTAAAACGGGTAAAATAGCATTTCTGTAGATTAGTACCCCTCGGAATGCTTATGACCACCTCAACCACCGCCCCAACCCAAGACACCTCACAAAGCCTTAAATTTTGCTCATCTTGTAGTCGCGAGAAGCGCTTAGAAGGTGGTACGTGGATTCCTACGAGCAATCGCAAACAGCGCTGGATTTGTGCCAGCTGCCTCTATAACCGTACTCATCGTACGGGCTCAGCTAAAACCTAACGTCGGCTTGGGTATAACTAAGGTCTACAGAGTAGGTAGGGCCTTTAGTTTAAATAAGCGCTGGATCGCGCTCAATCGACCAGCGTATTTTGTCCTTCTTGCTAATACGCCCTTGCGACTGACCTCGTAAGAAGGTATCAATTTGCTCTAAAACACCTTGCAATTGATTCCGATGATTGGCTTCAATAACTAATTGGGCGCGTTCTAAGCCTGCAATTCGCACCATACTCTTCGCTACGGGATCGTATATTTTTACCTGCTGTTCGGCGTCAAAGTGGCTGGCTGCCTCTTGTTTAAGCTGCGCTAAAAATACCAATACCTTGCTTAACACTTTTCCCTCGGCGTGAATCAAGGCCTGAAAAGTAAAAGGCGGCAACTGCGCTTCTTCACGTTCAGTTGCTAACTGCGCTAAAAAACCATCGACATCATGCTGAATTAAGTATTGAAAAACAGCGGCATTTGGATGGCGGGTTTCAATATAAATTTGACTTATTTTTTCTACACCATCGCTTCGACCAGCGCGCCCAGCAACCTGAACGAGTTGTGCAAATAAGCGTTCCGGAGCACGATAATCGTGCGAATATAAACGCGCATCAGCATCTAATACGCCAACTACACGGATATTTTGATAGTCATGACCCTTCGCAATCATTTGTGTGCCGATAATAATATCGATTTCACCAGCATGCACCGCCTGCATCATATCTTCAGCGCCACGCCCCCTGCGACTACTATCAGCATCAATCCGCAAGATGCGGGCGTTTGGCCAAGCTAGGCCGATTGCATCTTCAATTTTTTGTGTTCCTTGCCCAATGGGTCGTATATCGGCATCTCCGCATTCAGGACAACTCTTAGGTACAGACTTTACCAAGCCACAATGGTGACAACTCAAAATCGGCTTAGCAGTAATTGCACCTGGCTTATGCAAGACTAAATATGCACTGCATTGCGCGCACTGTGAAAGCCAGCCGCAAGATAAGCAAGTTAAAACAGGAGCATACCCACGGCGATTAATTAGCACTAAACTTTGCTCCTGCTGCTGTAAGTTAGCATCAATTGCATTGGCCAGAGGCCTTGAAAGATGAATTTTTTTAGCACCAGCAGATTGATTATTTTTGTCTTTTAAATCAATCAAGCGTATTTCTGGCATTGCACCGCCTTGTGCTCGCTGGTTTAGCTGGATTAAGTCATAGCGCCTATTGCGTGCAGCCAACCAAGTTTCTAAAGAGGGTGTAGCAGAAGAAAGAACAATAGGAATGTGTAAATTATGAGCGCGCCAAACTGCTAAATCACGTGCTGAATAACGCGTACCTTCTTGCTGTTTATACGATGTATCGTGCTCTTCATCAACGACGATTGCCCTTAAGTGCGGAATGGGAGTAAGGACAGCTAAACGGGTACCAAGAATGATTTGCGCCCGACCAATTTGTGCTTCATACCAGGCCATGCCGCGTTTTTTTTCTGCCAACGCACTATGTAAGACAGCTAGTGTGTGCCCTGGAAAATGCGCACGCACACTTCTCTCTAATTGCGGGGTTAAATTAATTTCGGGCACCAAAATCAGCACTTGAGCATTTTTTTCTGCCAATATATTAGCCAGCCAATTTAAAAAAACGGCCGTTTTGCCACTACCTGTTCTGCCCTGCAATAATGTGGCGCGCAAGCCGCTCTTCTGGCTGTCTTGTTTTTGATTATTTAATTTTGTTAACGCAGCGGCCTGCTCTGCATTTAGCGCTGCCGTCAGAATGGCGCCGGTAGCCTTAGCGCTTTTGCTGCTGGAGTGGGGGCCACCATCCTGACTAATGGCCGCCTGATCCATTAGCGCAAGTTGTAGTTTTGGCCAATTTTTGGGTTTTTTCCAATATTGCGGAATACTTGGAATGAGGGTTTCGCCAAGCCCTTGAATATAGTACGTGCTGGCAAATACCATGAGCTGCATTAATTGGGGGTCTAAGGCCGGAATCGGTGCAAGTTGCGTAACTGTCTTTAATTGGGCCGGCTCTAGGGCAGTGTCATGGCTTACTTGAACCACAACCCCAACTAAATTTCCGCGGCCAAATGGTACCTCAACCAATTGGCCAATAAGGGGATCTTGCCCTAATTTTTCACTATTCCAAATATAGTCAAAGCATTGGCGCAGGGGCTTATCAATCGCAACCTGAACAATGAGGGGCTTAGTCATTACAGCGCTTTAGCGGGTTAACTTTACTTGTGGATAAGTCTGTGGATATCGCTAAGTTTGCCATTATCTTTTCATTAGCGTTCATTTTTAAAGTCTTACGTGAGGGGTGCTTTACGACTATTTATTCAATTAAAACAATTACTTAGACTAAATTATGCAGGGGTAATCTGAAGCTTCGAGCGAATCTTACTGAATTTCTTATTCTCGTGTTTGGCTGTGCATAACTATGTGCATAACTTTTCGCAATGCACCAAATTGACAGGCCAAGCGGCTCTGGTTTAGCCTACTTTCTAAGGGCTTGGGAGTGGCTTATGACCGCCTCAACTAGCGCAGAAACGTGCTCTGGGGGGGTAAATTGTGAAATGCCATGGCCCAAATTAAAGATATGCCCATCTAAGGGATGTAGTTTGGGGCGCATAGGCGGCGCTGACGCCAATCCATCGAGTATTTCACACGCTAATTGCTGAATTTGGGCGGGCTCGGCAAATAGGGCAAGGGGATCAATATTGCCTTGAAGTGCTATGGGGGTATTAGCCGCTACCAGTGCTGCGCGCGCGTGCTGCAGAGAGATAGTCCAGTCTAGACCAATGACATCAGCACCAGCTTGTGCCATATCGTTTAACCAGAGGCCACCCCCTTTGGTGAAAATAATAATCGGCACTTTTCGCCCTTGGTGCTCTCGGGGCAGCTGCGCTATTACTTCGCGCATGCTTGCTAAAGATACACTTTGATACCACTTGTCGGGCAGCATGCCGCCCCATGTATCAAAAATCATTAATGCTTGAGCGCCGGCCTCTAATTGCAAGCTTAAATATTGGGCTACAGACTGGGCATTGATTTTGAGAATCTGTGCCAGTAAGTCTGGCCGACTAAACATCATGGTTTTAGCATGACGAAAGTCATCAGCGCTTGAGCCGTCAATCATGTAACAAGCCAGTGTCCACGGCGATCCTGAAAAACCAATCAGTGGCATACGCTGCTGACCATTTTGCATTAGCGCGCGGCGAATTTCTGCAACCGCATCAAAAACATACTTCAGCTGATTCATATCCGCCACTTGCAACTTAGCTACATCATCCGCTGTGCGCAAAGGCCTTTCAAAGCTGGGGCCTTCGCCAGCGGTAAATTGCAAACCAAGGCCCATGGCGTCAGGAATAGTTAAGATGTCGGAAAATAAAATTGCAGCATCTAAGGGGTAGCGATCAAGTGGCTGAAGGGTAACTTCAGTAGCTAAACTGGGGTTCTTGGCTAGCGCTAAAAAACTGCCCGCGCGGGCGCGCGTAGCGTTGTACTCTGGCAAATAACGACCAGCTTGGCGCATCAGCCACAACGGCGTTCGATCCGTTGGCTCGCCAAGGCAGGCCTTAAGGAATCGATCGTTCAGCAAGGCTAGCTTGACAAAGAATTATTTTTTGCGCCGAAAGCGCGCAAGTGCAGCTAATTGAGCGGCGGCCATAACAAATTCGGATTGTGCTAAAGCCAAATCAAATTCGCTACCCCGATTTTGCATAGCCTCTGCCGCGCGTTTTTTAGCCTCGAGGGCTTTTGCTTCATCCAGATCGTGACCGCGAATCGCCGTATCGGCCAAAACTGTAATGTGATCGGGCTGTACCTCTAAATAGCCGCCCGCAACAAACACAAATTCTTCCTCGCCATCTACCTTCTCAATGCGCACTGATCCGGGACGAATACGGGTAATGAGTGGCGTGTGACCAGGCAAAATTCCCAGCTCGCCGCTTTCACCAGGAAGCGCAACAAAGTTGGCTTCGCCACTAAAAATAGACTGCTCAGCACTCACAACATCAACCCGAATTGTTGCCATGTTTTGTCCTTAAAGCTTCTTGGCTTTTTCAATCGCTTCGTCGATAGATCCAACCATATAAAAAGCTTGTTCTGGCAGGTGATCTAATTCGCCACTCACAATCATTTTAAAGCCACGAATGGTTTCCTTTAAAGGCACATATTTTCCCGGCGAGCCAGTAAAAATTTCAGCGACGTGGAATGGTTGCGACAAGAAACGTTGAATTTTACGCGCGCGCGATACGGCTAACTTATCTTCTGGCGATAATTCATCCATCCCCAAAATAGCAATAATATCGCGCAACTCTTTATAGCGTTGCAAGGTCATCTGCACTTCGCGAGCCACCTCATAATGCTCTTGACCAACGACCTGCGGATCAAGCTGACGACTAGTTGAATCGAGTGGGTCAACTGCGGGATAAATACCTAAAGCTGCAATATCCCTTGAGAGCACCACGGTGGAATCTAAATGCAAAAAGGTTGTCGCCGGAGAGGGATCGGTTAAGTCATCTGCAGGGACATAAACCGCTTGAATTGATGTCACTGAGCCAGTTTTAGTTGAGGTAATACGCTCTTGCAATTTCCCCATCTCTTCAGCCAAAGTTGGTTGATAACCTACAGCAGAGGGCATCCGCCCCAATAAAGCGGAGACTTCTGTGCCAGCTAATGTGTAACGATAAATATTGTCGACGAAGAACAAAATATCGCGGCCTTCATCACGGAATGCTTCGGCCATGGTTAAACCCGTTAAGGCCACGCGCAAACGATTTCCTGGGGGCTCGTTCATTTGACCAAACACCATGGCCACTTTATCGATTACATTTGACTCTTTCATCTCATGATAAAAGTCATTACCTTCACGGGTACGCTCGCCAACACCGGCAAATACAGATAATCCCGAGTGTTGTTTAGCAATATTGTTAATGAGCTCCATCATGTTGACAGTTTTACCTACTCCTGCTCCACCAAACAAGCCAACCTTACCGCCTTTAGCGAATGGACAAACTAAATCGATTACCTTAATGCCCGTTTCAAGCAAGTCTACTGAAGGGGCGAGATCTTCAAACTTAGGGGCGGGCTGATGAATTGCGCGCCGCACATCGGTTGCAATTGGACCAGCATCATCAATTGGGCGACCCAACACATCCATAATGCGGCCCAACGTTGCGGGGCCAACCGGTACTGAGATTGGTTTGCCGGTCGACTTTACTTCCATGCCACGGCGCAAACCATCACTGGCGCCCATCGCGATCGTACGTACGACACCATCGCCAATTTGTTGTTGCACTTCAAAGGTGAGCCCCTTTTCAGCAAACGATGCTTCCCCGCTATCGACCAGAGTCAAGGCATCATAAATATTGGGCATTTGATCACGTGGAAATTGAATGTCTACTACAGGACCAATGCACTGCACGATATTGCCGTTGCTTACGTTACTCATCGTATTTCTCCGCTTTTAATTCCTAAAATTCTTTCTTGCTACTAAATAGGCTCGGCTTATACCGCCGCCGCGCCGCCAACAATTTCTGACAACTCTTTGGTAATCGCCGCTTGACGCGTTTTGTTGTATTCCAGTTGCAATTCACCAATCACATTTTTTGCATTATCCGAAGCCGACTTCATAGCGACCATGCGCGCCGATTGTTCCGAGGCTTTATTTTCAGCTACAGCTTGAAAAATTAAAGCCTCGACATAGCGTTTTAATAGACTATTGAGCACCAACTCGGCATCTGGCTCGTAAATATAATCCCATGCATGGGCTGACTGTTGCGGCTCTAAAGCACTTGGCTCGAGAGGTAAAAGTTTTTCTAACACGGGCTCTTGTTTCATGGTATTGATAAAGCGGGTATAGGCCAAATAGACCGCGTCAACTTCGCCTTTTTCAAAAGCTGTCAATTGTGCAGCGATAGAGCCAATCAAAATATCCATGTGGGGCGTATCACCCAACTGAATCACTTCGGATAGAATTTTTGCCTTAGACCGATTTAAAAATTGCAGACCCTTAGCGCCAATGGCGGTAAATTCAATTTCAATCTGGGCCTCTTGCATTTCGCGTGCCTGATTCATCACTAAGCGCAGTACATTGGTATTTAAGCCGCCACACAAGCCCTTATCAGTGCTGACCAAAATAGTGCCAATGGTTTTGACTTCACGCACCGTCATATAACTTGGGCGGTACTCGGGATTTGCTTTGGCTAAATTAGCAACAATTTCACGAATTTTTTCAGCATAGGGGCGAGCTGCACGCATCCGCTCTTGCGCACGCCGCATCTTCGAGGCGGCAACCATTTCCATGGCCTTGGTGATCTTGCGCGTATTTTGTACGCTTTTAATCTTGGAGCGGATTTCTTTTGTGCTTGCCATAGTCTATTTATGCGGCCGCGCGTTTGTAGTCTTCAACCGCTGCACGTAATGCAGCTTCATCATCCTTGCTTAAGTCTTTGGTATCTTCAATATTGGCTACTAACGCAGCATATTTGGATTTTAAAAACTCATGCAAACCTTTTTCAAAGGGCAGCACTTGCTTCACATCAATGTCATCGAAGAAGCCGTTGTTGACAGCGTAGAGTGATGCAGCCATTTGCCAAACTTGCATGGGCATGTATTGTGGCTGCTTTAGTAGTTCAGTCACTCGACGCCCACGCTCAAGCTGTTTACGCGTAGCATCATCGAGGTCGGAAGCAAATTGTGCAAACGCCGCTAACTCGCGATATTGCGCTAAGTCGGTACGAATACCGCCCGATAATTTTTTAATCACTTTAGTTTGTGCAGCACCGCCCACCCGTGATACAGAAATACCAGCATTAATAGCCGGGCGCACACCAGCATTGAATAAGTCGGTTTCTAAAAAGATTTGTCCATCGGTAATCGAGATCACATTTGTTGGCACAAATGCAGAGACGTCGCCCGCTTGGGTTTCAATAATGGGCAATGCTGTAAGCGATCCTGTTTTACCTTTTACGGCGCCTTTCGTAAACTTTTCAACATATTCCGCATTCACCCGAGCAGCGCGCTCAAGTAAGCGTGAGTGCAGATAAAACACGTCGCCAGGGTAGGCTTCACGCCCAGGCGGACGGCGCAATAACAGCGAAATTTGACGGTAAGCAACCGCTTGCTTGGTTAAATCATCATAAACAATTAAGGCATCTTCGCCGCGATCGCGGAAGTATTCGCCCATGGTGCAACCCGCGTAAGCCGATAAATATTGCATTGCCGCCGAATCGGACGCACTAGCTGCAACCACCACGGTGTACTCCATGGCGCCCAGCTCGGTGAGCTTGCGCACGACGTTGGCGATAGTGGAGGCTTTTTGTCCAATAGCCACGTAAACGCAATAAACGCCTTTGCCTTTTTGATTAATGATGGCATCAACTGCGACGGCAGTTTTACCGGTTTGACGATCGCCAATGATTAATTCGCGCTGACCGCGCCCAATGGGCACCATTGCATCGATTGCCTTTAGGCCAGTTTGTACGGGTTGACTAACGGATTGGCGAGCAATCACGCCTGGTGCAACTTTTTCAATGAAGTCGCTTAATTTTGCATTAACGGGGCCTTTGCCATCGATGGGCTGGCCTAATGCATCAACCACTCGACCTAATAATTCAGGCCCTACGGGAACTTCCAAAATTCGGCCCGTACACTTAACTGGATCGCCCTCTTTAATATGGGTGTATTCACCTAACACCACCGCACCAACCGAATCACGCTCTAGGTTTAAAGCAAGACCAATGGTGCCGCCAGGAAACTCTAACATCTCTCCTTGCATCACCCCAGACAGTCCATATACTCGGCAAATACCATCAGTTACCGAAATAACGGTACCTTGATTACGCATCTGCGTATCAATGCCTAATTCACTAATTCGGCTTTTGATCAGCTCGCTGATCTCGGAAGGGTTGAGTTGCATTGCTTACTCCTGGGTCTTAATTCGTATGTTCTTCATTAACTTATGCGCTTAGGCTAATTTGCATCTGAGCCAAGCGCGCTTTTACTGAGCCGTCTAACACTTCATCGCCAACTTGCACCCGAATGCCGCCAATTAAGCTGGGATCAAGAGCAATCGTTGGGCGCAATTCTTTGCCGCCGAAGCGCTTTTTTAGGCTGACCAATAAACTACTTAAGGCCTCGCCCTCAAGTGGAAATGCGCTAGTAATCATGACCTCTGCAGCGCCTTCGCTATGATTTTTTAATAAACTAAATTGCGCCGCTATTTCACTCAAAACACCTAAGCGCTGATTTTGATTAAGTAAGCGCAAAAAACTCAAAACCCGTTCACTTATTGGTGTTTTGGCCATGCCTACAATGAGCTGACTTAAGTCGGCGGCAGACACCTTGGGGTTATTGGCCAACAAGACCAATTCTGGTGCTGAAGCAATTTGCGCTAGCTCGTTTAGTTGAGCTGCCCACGGCGCTAAATCAGTTGGCTGAGCGCTAGCAAATAAGGCCTCAGCGTAAGGGCGGGCAATCGTTGCTAAATCAGCCATATCAAAGTTGCGCCTTCAATTGATCTAATAATGCTGCGTGGGATTTAGCATCGACTTCACGTTGCAATATTTGTTGAGCGCCTTGTACTGCTAGGGCGGCCACCTCAAGCCGTAAAATTTCCCGGGCGCGACTCACTTGTTGGTCTGCATCTTCTTTAGCCTGCGCCAAAATTCGGGCAGCTTCGGCTTGGGCATTGGAACGAATTTCTTCGGCGGCCATTTGTGCCCGCTTTTCAGCTTCGGCAACCCGTTGTGCACCTTCTTGGCGAGCACCAGCTAATTCTTGTTCAGCAATTTTGCTAGCAGATGCCAAATCGGCTTTGCCTCGCTCTGCAGCAGCCAAGCCTTCGGCTACTTTCGTGGCGCGATCATCTAATGCCTTCACCAACGGCGGCCACACAAAGCGTGCAACAACCCACCATAGTATGAAGAAAACGATCATTTGCGCGAATAAGGTCGCGTTCAGATTCACGATGTTCCTTTCGGTATTGTTAAAAGCGGAGAGATGACCAATTTAGTCATCTAAACCGCAACAATTACTTGATGACGGCAAGCAGTGGGTTTGCAAAGGCAAACAACATTGCCACACCAACGCCGATCAAAAACGCTGCGTCGATTAAACCAGCCAAAAGGAACATTTTGGTTTGCAGTTCGTTCATCAACTCAGGTTGACGGGCTGCACCTTCAATAAATTTTCCGCCCATAAGGCCAATGCCCAAACAGGCTCCTAAGGCGCCCAAACCAATGATAAGACCGATACCGACGGCTGTCAGTCCCTGGATGTTGGCTAAAAATGCTTGCATGTTAACTCCTAAGTATTAAAAGGGGTGAGGTTGAAAAAATTAATGGTGACTATGCGCTTGGCCAATGTAGACCAAAGTCAGCATCATGAAAATAAACGCTTGCAACAAAATAACAAGTATGTGAAATATCGCCCACGCTGATCCGGCTATGACGTTACCGACAAATCCAAACATCGTCATGTCCAGACTAAAGGTCCAAATGCTACCCAGAAGCGCAATGAGCAAGAAAATTAATTCGCCTGCATACATGTTGCCAAAAAGTCGCATACCTAAGGAGACGCCCTTAGCTACATACTCAATTAAATTTAATGCTAGATTAATTGGCGCCAAATACCATTTAGCCCCAAATGGCGCAGAAATTAATTCATGCATAAAACCGCCAACGCCCTTAATTTTGAAACTATAAAAAAGCACTAACAAGAGCACTGAAAAGGATAGTCCGAGAGTGGCGTTGAGATCGGTAGTCGGCACAATTTTGTGATGGGGCACATGCAGGCCAAAACTTCCAACGAACTGATTCACGCCGACAATCCAGTCAACCGGGATGAGGTCAAGGGTGTTTAGCAAAATGATCCAACAGAACACGAATAGGGCGAGCGGGGCAATGTAAGTGCGGTTCCCATGAATAATGCTTTTGGATTGGGTTTCGACCATTTCAACCAGCATTTCCACCAATGCTTGGAAGCGCCCTGGAACTCCGGGGCTTGCACGCCGCGCAGCGATTAACAACAAGACAACCGCTAAGACGCCCATTAACGAGGTCCAAAAAACGGTATCTAAATTAATAACGCTAAAGTCAATAATTGAAGCTTGTTTGCCGCCGATATTATTGAGGTTTTGCAAATGCTCAGCAATATATGAGGTGGGCGTAATGGCTTCAGTTGCACCGTGCGATGCGACTCCATTTGCCAGATTTGCTTCGCTAGACATCTATCAACAATTCCCTGTTTCAATCATTTTGCTACCTGCTTGAAGCGCCACATAAACCAATAGCACTTCAAGGTTAAAAAATAAGTCAGCAACAACGGCAACCATTTTAAATCTGGCTGCTTGACCGCAAACCCCACAAACAAGGCTAAAGTTAAAGTGATCTTAATTAACTCGCCAGAAATCACCGCCGCCAAAAACTGCCCTGCGCTAGGCTTGGTGGAATTACTCGCGATTTGCAGCCGCAACAAAAAGACACTCGCTGGTAAAAACCCAATTAAGCCACCCACCAAAGCCGACTGAGTATAAAGGTTTATACCCAACGGGCTCCCAAAAAAACTACAAATAACCGCGCTAAGCAGTGTTACTACCACCTGACCCAAAATTATTCGCCAAGACGACAAGGCAAAAAATTGCGCGGGCTGTGCAGCCCGTAAGGCGCTCATTTCTGCTTTGCTGTAGGTCCGAAAGGCCTCTTCGGGCTCTTCCCATTGACACTTCGGCGGAAATTGATTTTTTTGGGTAATCAATTTAGCCCGCATATTTTAGTGTTACCAACATGATTGGTCAATTGATTTTGAACTTTTTGCCGGGTATTTTTTCTACACATGCGCAATACCCAACTTTTTTAGTAAGGCATCTAACTCATCAAATTGGCTAAAACGAATACAGAGCTCGCCGCCCTTACTTTTTATTTTAAATTGTGCTGCTAAGCCGATTAGATCAGCTATCTCTTGGGCTAAACGGCGTAAATCAGGATCTTTATTGGCCGCAGCTGAGGCGGAATTTACCAACGATTTTTTACTCTGCCCAATTTGACCCATAGCAATAGTGGCTGCGCTTGCCATTTTTTCTGCCTCGCGAACTGACAAGCCTTGAGCCACAATGCGTTGCGCCAAAATAATTTGGCTTGCGCCGGGTAACGGCAAGAGGGCGCGTGCGTGACCCATATCGAGCTCACCAGCCATGAGCATGGCTTGCACCGGCTTGGCTAGTTGAGAGAGACGCAATAAGTTGCTAATGGCGCTACGCGATTTGCCAACTGCCTTGGCAGCAGCCTCATGGGTAAAACCAAACTCTGCAATGAGGCGCGCCAAGCCCTGAGACTCTTCAAGGGGGTTTAAATCTTCACGCTGCATGTTCTCGATTAATGCCATTGCCGCTGCAGAGCGATCGTTCGCCATGCTAATTAATACCGGCACAGCGGATAAGCCAGCCAATTGGGCCGCGCGAAAGCGTCGTTCGCCGGCAATAATTTCATATTTGCCTGGAGCCACCTCACGCACCAATAGCGGTTGCATAATGCCCTGCTCACGAATGCTCTCAGCCAACTCTTGCAAACCCTCTGACTTAATCTGTTGACGAGGTTGATACTTGCCGGCCTGCAAAGCGGTAAGTGGTAAGGAGGCAATGCTTGATCCTGCTACCTCAGACTGATTTGTTTCGCCCAACAGGGCATCAAGCCCTCGGCCTAAGCCTTTTTTCTTAGCCACGCTCATGGTTTCACCTCTGCTGAATTGCCCTGCATTATGTTCATTGTCTGCACCCGCTGAATCATTTCGGCACCAAACTCCAAATATGCCTGGGCACCACGGGAAGCCTTATCAAAGGTGACTCCGGGCATACCGTATGAGGGGGCTTCGGCCAAGCGCACATTGCGCGGAATAATAGAGCTAAAAACTTTATCGCCAAAATGGGCCAGTAACTGCTCAGACACTTGCTGCTGTAATGTCATCCGTGCATCGAACATCACTCGCAACAATCCTATGATGACGAGGTCTGGATTTAACTTGGCATGCACTTGTTTAATCGTATTCACTAGGTCGGATAAACCCTCTAGTGCAAAGTACTCACATTGCATTGGCACAATTACACCATTCGCTGCGCATAAGCCGTTTAAGGTAAGCAATGAAAGGGCTGGTGGGCAATCAATCAAAACGAAATCGTAGTCGTGCGCAACGCTATGCAAAGCATTTTTGAGACGCAGCTCACGCTCATCAAGATCGACCAATTCAATTTCTGCGCCAGCCAAATTACGGTTTGCTGGTAATACGTCGTAGCCAGCGCTAGGGCAACGCTGCACGGCCTCTTGCACTGCTGCATGACCAATTAATACTTGATAGACTGTTTTGCTTAAGTCGCTTTTTTCTATACCGGAACCCATAGTGGCGTTACCTTGCGGGTCTAGATCTACCAATAGTACGCGTTGCTGATGACCCACCAAGCCCGCTGCTAAATTAACAGCGGTGGTAGTTTTACCGACCCCGCCTTTTTGATTGGCAACACAAAAAATTTTAGCCATAGTAAAAAAATGCTCTATAAAAGATTAGTGCAGTTGGGTAAAGGTGAGTAAATGGCGTTCGACTGTGCAATTGGGTAAATGCACCGGCAAATCGGCAACTAAGCGCCACCGTTCTTGAGGGAGCGAGCTAATTTCAGCTTCAACGTGTTTTGCTTTCATGGCAAAAACCACGCCGGTTGGCTTTAAAAAGGGTTCGGCTAAGCGCAAAAAATCAGCTAAATTGGTAAAAGCCCGCGAAATAACTGCGTCAAACTCGCCTGCAAATTTCGCGCCCGCATCCTCAACCCGCATAGTTAGTATTTCCACATTATTTAAATGCAGCCGACCTTTAAGGTGCTGTAAAAAAGCGGTTTTTTTACGGACTTTTTCAATTAGGCTAAAACGCCAGTCTGGCCGTGCAATGGCCAAAGGAATTGCGGGTAGGCCCCCTCCAGACCCGAGGTCGGCAATTCTATAGGGCTGCGTACTGGTTTGTGATGTGCTCCCAGCTTGCGCCTCTAAAGCCACCAGCATTCCAGGTAAAATTGCAATAGAATCAAGGAGATGCAGACTTATAGAGGCGTTTTCTTCAGTAATAGCAGTTAAGTTATGAACCCGATTCCAGCGCTCAAGCTCTAGCAAAAATAGCTCGAGGTCAGCGACTGCCGCTGGCAATAAAGCCACGCTTAAATCTTGGAGCCCATCTGCTAGCTGGCTCATTGGGCGCCTAATCTCATAAGAGAACAGTGCCCTTACCAAGCCCCTTCTTCAGGTGCACGAGCAATAAAGAAATGGTGGCAGGGGTTACTCCTGAAATGCGGGCAGCATGGCCAAGCGTAGCGGGTTTATGAAAGTTTAGCTTCTGCTGAGCCTCAGCCGATAAACCATGAACTTCGAGGTAATCCAAGTTTATGGGTAAGCTTAAGCCCTCAAAATGGGCATGACGCGCAATTTCTGCGCTTTGTCGATCGATATAACCTTGATATTTGATGGCAATTTCTACTTGATCTTTAATTTGCTGGTCCAAAATGGGGTCGTCTGCCAAATCGCCTGGATGCCAAAAACCTTTTTCGGCTGCCATTAACTCGCTATAACCTATGCTAGGGCGCCGGAGTATTTCAGCCAAAGAGCACTCGTGTGCCAGTGCTTGCCCCAAAATAAGTGCCAATGCACCTGCTTTTTCGTGCCGGGGACCAACCCAAATGCTATTGAGGCGCAATGTTTCACGTGAAACAGCAGCTTCTTTTTCACAAAAGAACCCCCAACGGACATTGTCGACTAAGCCCAATTGGCGCCCGATAGCTGTCAGGCGCAAATCAGCATTATCTTCACGTAAGCTGAGACGGTATTCGGCCCGGCTTGTAAACATCCGGTAGGGCTCTTGCACTCCGCGGGTTATTAAGTCGTCCACCAAGACGCCAATATAGGACTCACTCCGCTTGGGTATCCACGGCTCTTTGCCCAAAATAGCTAAAGCAGCATTAATGCCTGCCAACAAACCCTGTGCAGCGGCCTCTTCATAGCCAGTTGTGCCGTTGATTTGGCCAGCAAAATAGAGCCCTGTGATGGCTTTTGTCTCTAGGGTGTGACGCAAGTGTTGTGGATCAAAAAAGTCGTACTCGATTGCATAGCCGGGGCGCAAGATCGTTGCCGCCTCCATGCCCCGAATACTTCTTACCAGATCCCACTGAATATCAAAGGGTAGGCTGGTAGAAATGCCATTAGGATAAAACTCATTGGTTGATAAGCCCTCAGGCTCTAAAAAGATTTGATGGGCATTTTTAGACTTGAAACGATGGATTTTGTCTTCAATTGACGGGCAGTATCGTGGTCCGACGCCCTCTATCACGCCGGTATACATGGGTGAACGATCAAGCCCACGGCGAATGATGTCGTGGGTTTGTTCATTCGTATGGGTAATCCAGCAGGATACTTGAGGAGGGTGCTGTTCTGGACGACCCAAAAATGAAAAGCTTGGAACGGGATCAAGATCACCAGGCTGCTCTTGCATGACTGAAAAATCAATGGTGCGGCCATCAATTCGCGGTGGGGTGCCAGTTTTAAGCCGCCCCTGAGGTAATTGCAGCTCTTTC
Source organism: Polynucleobacter sp. IMCC 29146 (assembly GCF_021395195.1). NCBI lineage: Bacteria > Pseudomonadati > Pseudomonadota > Betaproteobacteria > Burkholderiales > Burkholderiaceae > Polynucleobacter > Polynucleobacter sp. IMCC 29146. The sequence continues at coordinate 336,188 of NZ_JAJVCR010000001.1, forward strand.
AGGCGCAGAGACAGGGTATTGGCTGCGGGATCACCGGCACGACCGCCCGCGTGACTATCTAGCCCAACATGAATTTTACCGCCCAAAAAGGTGCCTGCTGTTAATACAATGCGAGGTGCACAAAAGGTTAAGCCAAGGGCCGTAACTACACCCTGAACCTGATTGTTCAGAACTACAAGATCATCTACTGCGGCTTGAAATAGGGTTAAGTTAGGCTGATTTTCTAGGCGTCGACGAATGGCCGCTCGATACAAGACCCTGTCGCCTTGGGCTCTAGTGGCGCGCACAGCTGGCCCCTTGCTTGAATTAAGAATGCGGAATTGAATCCCCGCCTCATCCGTTGCCGCTGCCATCGCGCCGCCCAATGCATCAATTTCTTTCACCAAATGGCCTTTGCCAATTCCGCCAATAGACGGATTACAGCTCATGGCACCCAAGGTTTCAATATTGTGGGTAATGAGTAAGGTGTCACAGCCCATCCTCGCAGCAGCAAGAGCAGCTTCAGTGCCAGCATGGCCGCCACCGACAACAATCACCTCAAAATTTTTGGAATAGCGCATGAATTAACCAAGATAGGGCGATGATCATAGCATTTTGTCTGTTTCACGTGAAACAAATTTGCCGATGGCGGTGTTATGCAGCTCTATTTGGCTCTGATTTAAACCTAGTTATTTCGAGTAAGCCTTTGATTTAATTCAAAAAAAAGCCGTCGTAAGCTGATTTTAAAATGAGCGCGCTCACAACAATTAAAAAGGTTTTGCGCACAAAGGTACTGCCGTGGCGAATGGCTAACTTACTGCCATACTGACTGCCGGCAATATTTGCCACCATCATCGCCAGCCCTAGCGGCCAATTAATGTAGCCCAAGCTAGCAAATAAGCCAATTGCCGCCAAATTCGTTGCCACATTGACTAGCTTAGTTGCAGCTGAAGCATGCAAAAAATCAAAGTTAAAAAAACGTACAAAGCCAAATAATAAAAAGCTGCCCGTGCCTGGTCCAAAAAAACCATCATAAAAGCCGATGATTAGGCCCAGGCAAGCCGCCTTGAGTTGCACCAAAAAATTCTTCTCCACTGGGTCGTGCGCACCACCCAATGCTGGTTGAAACCAGGTATAGAACAATAAAAATAAGAGTACGAATGGCAGCGCCTTTCGCAAGGGTTCGGCAGGAAATACCGTCACCGCCTGAGCACCAAGTAGTGCGCCAATAAAACCAAACACAATGGCGGGGCCCACAATCGCCCAAGGTAAATCAACGTGCCGCAAATAGCGCCGCGCTGCATTGAGCGTGCCACCAATGGCGGCTACTTTATTAGTTGACATCAGCGCAGCTGGGGGTAGTTCGGGATAGGCGGCAAATAATGCTGGCAATTGAATTAAGCCCCCGCCGCCAGCCACGGCATCAACCAGCCCCGCAAAAAAAGCGAGCGCCAATAACAGTGGCCATAAGTAAATTGAAAATTCGATGATGCGCTCTTTAAAAAATAAAAACTTATTTTGGTTTTACAAAATAGCCAACCAAGCCTTTGCGAAAGAGCATTACACACAAAATAAAAATCAGGCCGGTAACAATGGTGACCGACTCGCCCAGCGAATTAAACCACTGTACGCTAGTTAGCTTAGCTAAAAAATTACCAATCTCACCGACTCTCTGTTCAAGCACCACAATGACTAGTGAGCCCACTAAGGGGCCGATCAAGGTGCCAACGCCACCAACTAAGGTCATTAAAATAACTAGACCAGACATCGACCAATGCACATCACTAAGCGTTTCGAAGCCAAGCACCAAAGCCTGCGCACTGCCTGCTAAGCCCGCTAGGGCGGCAGATAAAAGGAAGACTAAAAACTTAAATTGATTCACGTCGTAGCCCAAAGAAATTGCACGCGGCTCATTTTCTTTAATCGCTTTTAAGACCTGTCCAAAAGGCGAAGCAACAATACGCGCAATTAGTAAAAATCCAAATACCACCAAACCTAAAATAAAATAATATAAGGTCAGATCATCGCTTAAATCAATCAAGCCAAATAAACTTCCCCTTGGAATGCCCTGAAAGCCATCTTCACCACCGGTAATGGGGGCTTGCAAACAAATGAAATAAAACATTTGCGCCAAGGCTAAAGTAATCATCGAAAAATAAATTCCCTGTCGACGAATTGCCAAACCACCCATTGCTGCGCCTAAACAAGCTGCGAAAGTAGTTCCTAAAATAATTCCGAGCTCCGGCGAAAGTCCGGCATTGCGCATGAAAAATCCCAAGGCATAGCCGCCGCCGCCAAAAAAAGTTGCATGGCCAAACGAGAGCAGGCCGGTGTAACCCAATAACAAATTAAATGCCGCAGCAAACAAAGCAAAACATAAAATCTTCATTAAAAAGATCGGATAAAAAAACCACGGCGCAAGTATGCCGATCGAAAGCAGAAGCAGATAAAAAATCGATTTAAACGATTTCATCGAGAACATGTTATTTTTCCCGTCCAAATAAACCAGCAGGTCGGAATAACAAAACAATCGCCATAATTGCAAACACCACGGTGTTTGAGGCCTCGGGATAAAAAACTTTAGTAAGCCCCTCGATTAAACCAAGCCCTAGGCCCGTCAAAATTGAACCCAAAATTGAACCCATGCCGCCAATAACAACAACCGCAAAGACCACAATAATTAAATTTGAGCCCATCAGCGGAGAAATTTGAATAATGGGCGCGGCAAGCACGCCCGAAAATGCTGCTAAGCCAACCCCGAAGGCGTAAGTTAAGGTCATCATTAGCGGAAAATTAATTCCAAACGCCTGAACTAATTTTGGATTCTCGGTTCCAGCCCGTAAGTAAGAGCCCAGTTTCGTTTTTTCGATGACATACCACGTTACAAAGCACACCGAGAGCGATGCAAACACAACCCATGCGCGGTAGTTTGGCAGCATCATAAAGCCTAAATCAGTCGCACCAGTAAGTAATTCAGGGGTTGAGTATGGCAGCCCTGAAGAACCGTAAATTGAGCGCAAGATGCCCTCAATAAAAAGCGTCAAACCAAAAGTCAATAAGAGCCCATACAAATGATCCAACTGATACAGGTGCCGCAATAAAAGCCGTTCAATCACCACGCCAATCGCGCCAACGACTAGCGGCGCCAACAATAACATCGCCCAATAGTTCAAGCCAAAATATTGGCCAGCCATCCACGTCACAATTGCGCCCAGCATAAACATCGCGCCGTGCGAAAAGTTAATGACATTTAAGAGGCCAAAAATAACCGCCAGGCCCAAACTTAAAATGGCATAGAAGCTCCCGTTAACCAACCCCAAGAGGAGTTGGCTTAACAGGGCTGAAGTGGATAGACCAAAAATTTCCAAGGATTACTTCAAGGCACACTGCGAATAAGACGCAATGGGAAACGCCTGCTCACCAGGAATGGTGGAAATCAACTTGTAATAATCCCAAGGAGACTTTGATTCAGCTGGCGTTTTAACTTCAAACAAATACATGGTATGCACCATGGTTCCGTCTTTGCGAATGTAGCCGCCCTTAGTAAACATGTCATTAATTTTCACCTTGCGCAACTGCTCCATCACTTTATCAGCGTTATCGGTACCTGCTGCCTTTACCGCATTAAGATAAGTCATGGTTGATGAGTAATTGCCGGCCTGAACCATCGAGGGCATGCGCTTCATTTTGCCAAAGAAGCGCCTACCAAACTTACGGGTCTCTTCGTTTTGATCCCAATACCATGCTTCAGTTGCATAAAGGCCTTGGGCACTTTTTAAGCCCATGCTATGGACATCAGAAATGAAGACCAATAGGCCGGCAATCTTCATGGTCTTGGTAATACCAAATTCATTAGCTGCTTTTACTGAGTTGATCGTGTCGCCACCCGCATTCGCCAAGCCTAAAACCTGTGCCTTGGAGTTTTGCGCCTGTAGGAGATAAGATGAAAAATCGCTAGCGCTTAAGGGGTGTCGTACATTACCCAGCACCTTACCGCCATCTGCTACAACTACTGCGGCTGCATCTTTTTCAAGTGCGTAACCAAAAGCATAGTCTGCGGTTAAGAAAAACCAGGTTTTTCCACCCTTGCCAATCATGCCCTTGCCTGTGCCATTAGCCATTGCAATGGTGTCATAGGTGTAATGCACAGTATAGGGGCTGCATTGTTCGTTAGTAAGTGCCGATGAACCTGCGCCATTATTAATATAAATACGCTTCTTTTCCGAAGCAACCTTAGCCGTAGCTAGCGCTGTACCTGAGTTTGTGCCGCCGAAAAGCACGGTTACGCCATCACGATCAACCCACTCACGCGCTTTTGACGCTGCAATATCAGCCTTATTTTGATGATCTGCAGAGATCACTTCGATCTTGCGGCCCAACACTGTGCCGCCAAAATCGGCAATGGCCATTTTGATCGCTTCGAGGCCACCATCGCCGTCAATATCGGCGTAGAGCCCGGACATATCGGTAATAAAACCAATTTTGACTGGCGCCGGATCGGCGGCCTGCGCAAAACCAGAGGCTGCCATCAGCACTGCCACGGCACTTGAAATTAATGTCTGTTTCATTTTTTTTCCTTTAGTAAATATTGACCCCATCAAACCCCCAAATACCCGTTCAGCAATTCAGCCTTAGCAGCCAATTCTGAACGTTGCACCACTTCGACTACATGTCCGCTTTCAATGACATAGTGTCGATCTGCCAACTTCGCAGCAAAACGAAAATTTTGCTCAACCAAGACAATCGTAAAACCACTATTACGAAGTTTGGTAACTACTTCGCCCAACTTCTGCACAATGACTGGGGCTAAGCCCTCGGTAATTTCATCCAGCAAAAGTAATTTAGCGCCCGTACGTAAGATGCGGGCAATTGCTAGCATTTGCTGCTCACCACCCGACAAGCGGGCGCCCGGGCTTGACCTTCGCTCATACAAATTTGGAAACATGTCGTAAATCGTATCCAAGGTCATACCGCCCTGCATGACCTCTGGGGGTAAGAGTAGATTTTCTTCGGCCGTTAAGCTTGAAAAAATACCGCGCTCTTCGGGACAATATCCAATACCAAGGTGCGCCACTTGAAAGGTTTGCATGCCAATGGTTTGTTTGCCATTTACCTCAATTGATCCAGTGCGCTTACCCGTTAATCCCAAAATAGCCTTAAGAATAGTGGAGCGGCCAGCGCCATTTCGACCAAGTAGAGTAACAACTTCGCCGTCAGCAACACGAAAATCGATGCCGTGCAAAATATGCGACTCGCCATACCACGCTTCAAGTTGCTTTACATTTAAGGCCGCCGCGCTCATACCTCTGCCTCAGGCTCGCTGCCGGTGTAGGCCTCAATCACGAGGGGATTTTTAGAAACCTCACTATAGGGCCCCTCGGCTAAGATCGAGCCCCTTTGCAAAACTGTAATTTGGTCAGCAATTGCCGAAACCACTTTCATGTTGTGCTCCACCATCAACACCGTGCGCCCCAGCGCAACTCGCTTAATCAACTCTGTAACGCGAGCCACATCCTCATGACCCATGCCTTGCGTAGGCTCATCTAGCAGCATCAGTTCTGGCTCCATCGCCAAGGTCGTCGCAATTTCAAGGGCGCGCTTTCTGCCATAGGGTAGATTGACTGTTTGCTCATCTGCCATTTCCGCCAAGCCCACTTCCTGCAACAACTCCATGGCCCTCGCATTCAAAATATTTAATGAGCTGGGTGATTTCCAAAAATGAAACTCGCTACCAAGCTGGCGCTGCAAAGCAATGCGCACATTTTCTAAAACGCTAAGATGGGGGAATACGGCCGATATTTGAAACGAACGAATTACGCCTCGACGAGCAATTTGCGCCGGCCGCTCTTTGGTGATGTCGGTGCCATTCAGGTAAATATGGCCCGTACTAGGCTCCAAAAATTTCGTTAATAAATTGAAGCAAGTGGTTTTGCCAGCACCATTGGGGCCAATTAGGGCATGAATACCGCCGCGCGCAACCTGAAGATTAACGTCGCTAACCGCCGCAAACCCTTTAAAGGCCTTCCCTAAATTTACTGTTTTTAAAATAATGTCGTTATGGTCCACAAAGCCTCAATTGCTTGCGCAGATAAGCATTTGAGGATAACCCAGGATCGCGCAGCATTGCATAGGGATAACCCCGAAGAGGCTGAGAATAGGCCCTAAGCTAGGAAATTTCAGTCTGATATTGCTTAATGGCCAGCTGCGCTGAGGCGCCCATCAGGTCGAGCGGCATCCGCTGTGCGCCTTGCATAATTAAAATTGCATACGGCTTTGCTAAGGCGCTAACCTCGGCAGAAAGGGCTTGCTCATCGCCTACCGGCGGCGTTCGCTGACGCCAAAAATTGATCGCCGCCTCCAACTCTTGAATTGTGACAAACACGGTTATTGCCTAGGTTTATTTGGCTGACACAGCAAGCATCGAGCCACGACACTTTTTTGCCCCACAACGGCAAGCGTAATCGCGCTTCATGGCCTTCGTTATGCGCCCCTCCACATCCAACGAATAGTCGTAAAACAATTCTTGACCAACCTTTAAATTACGCTTCGCCAAAATAAATACGCGCGCCTTGCCACCATAGAGCTCTTCCTCAGTTTCGCAGTTGGGTTTACAGGAGTGATTAATCCAGCGTGCTGCATTGCCCCCCTGGTTGGCATCGATTACCCTGCCATCGTCCAAAGAAAAATAAAATGTGTGATTAGGTTGTTTTGGATCATGGGGATGGATACGCTCCGCCTCTTTCCACGAGATGCGCTTGCCCTTGTACTCAATGATTGGCGTCCCTTTTTTAATTGGCTTAGCAACAAAAACACCTTTGCCATGAATGGCCGAAGACTTAACCACTATGCGTGAGCGGTCTACCTTAGGTAGTTGAAGATTCTTCTTTGCCATCTGTTAAACGTCAAGATTGCGAGCAATCAACGCATTCTTTTCGATAAACGCACGGCGTGGATCAACCTCATCGCCCATGAGGGTTGTAAATACTTGATCGGCCATGATGGCGTCTTCAATTTGTACCCTTAACAATCGTCGCGTTGCTGTGTCCATTGTTGTTTCCCACAGCTGTTGGGGGTTCATTTCACCCAAGCCCTTGTAACGCTGCCGGCTCACGGTGCGCTCGGCCTCTGCCAGTAACCAAGCAAAGGCGGCACGAAAGTTTTGCACAACCTGCTCTTTTTGATTTTTTTCAGGATCGCCTCGACGTACGCGAGAGCCTGGCAACACCTTACCGGCAAGCGCTTGGGCGGCACTGGTCAAACTTTGATAATCGTTGCCATGGACAAAATCGGAATTGATTGCTGACAGTTTTAAGTTCCCGTGAATGCGTCTGGACAATAACAACCTAAAGCGCTCAGTGCGATCTTCTTTTTGAACCGTAATTTCGGGCGGCAAAACCAAGGGGTTTAAGCCTTCCGATAGAGCGCTAAGCAAGCGCTTTGCGGAGTCATTGGCCTGTGCCTCGGTATCTAAATTCAGCGGGACACCAGCAGCAATGGCCCGCAACGCGTCTTCATCAATTGTGCGCGAAAGACGATCGACCACCGACTGAATCACTTGATAGTTCTTTGCTAGGTCGACCAAACCGTCACCAGAAATAAGCTCGCCATCGGGAGTTTCAATCGACGCAGACTCAAGCGCTATTTTTAAGAGAAGCTGATTTAATTCAACATCATCTTTAATGTATTGCTCGTTTTTCCCAAACTTCACTTTATATAAGGGGGGCTGGGCAATATAAATGTGGCCCCGCTCAATTAGCTCTGGCATTTGCCGGTAAAAGAAGGTAAGTAATAAGGTTCGAATGTGGCTGCCATCAACGTCTGCGTCGGTCATGATAATGATGCGGTGATAGCGCAACTTATCAGCCTTATATTCTTCCGCGCCAATGCCGGTGCCCAATACGGTGATTAAGGTAACAACCTCTTGGCTCGCTAACATCTTGTCAAAGCGCGCCTTTTCAACGTTCAATATTTTTCCCTTGAGTGGCAAAATGGCCTGAAAGCGACGATCGCGCCCCTGCTTGGCAGAGCCACCCGCTGAGTCGCCCTCGACAATAAATAATTCAGATTTTTCGGGGTCTTTTTCTTGGCAGTCGGCTAGCTTTCCGGGCAAACCAAGGCCATCGAGCACGCCCTTACGGCGCGTCATGTCGCGAGCCTTGCGTGCGGCCTCACGAGCCCGCGCCGCATCAACAATTTTTCCACACAATATTTTTGCGTCTTGTGGGCGCTCTTGTAGATAGGCACTTAAAGCCTCGGCCACAATTTCTTCTATCGGGCCGCGCACCTCGCTTGAAACCAACTTATCTTTAGTTTGACTAGAAAATTTGGGCTCGGGAACCTTTACCGACAAAATACATGTGAGGCCCTCACGCATATCATCGCCCGAAATTTCAACCTTGGCTTTTTTAGCAATTTCGTGCTCGTCGATATATTTGTTAATCACCCGCGTCATTGCGGCGCGAAGACCGGTTAGGTGGGTTCCTCCATCGCGCTGAGGGATGTTATTGGTAAAACAGAGGACCTGCTCACTGAAGCTATCATTCCACTGCATAGATACTTCTGCCGTAATTTGACCACCTAGATCGGATGGCCGCATACCTTCGGCATAAAAAATATTGGGGTGGAGCACGGTTTTGGTCTGGTTAATATATTCAACGAACCCACGCACCCCGCCAGAAAAAGCGAAGTCTTCTTCTTGGCCGCTGCGCTGATCAATTAGCCGAATGTGCACCCCGTTATTTAAAAAGGAAAGTTCGCGAATGCGCTTCACCAAAATTTCATAGTGATATTCAACCTTGCCGAAAATGGTTTCGTCGGCCAAAAAATGCACCTCGGTGCCCGACATTTCCGTTTCACCAGTGACGGTGATGGGCGAAATGGCCACGCCATTTTCCATTTGAATGTTTGGGTTTTGAATCACGCCGCGCGCAAACTCCATATAGTGCGACTTGCCGTCCCGTCGAATGGTGAGCTTTAACCATTTGGATAGCGCATTAACGCAACTCACCCCTACGCCATGTAGTCCACCTGAAACCTTGTAGCTATTTTGGTCAAACTTGCCACCAGCGTGGAGCTCGGTCATGACAATTTCTGCGGCGCTGCGCTTGGGATCATTCTTGTCGTCGTACTTAATTCCAGTGGGCACGCCGCGGCCATTATCAACAATGGATAAGGAGTTGTCGGTTTGAATCACTACGATAATTTCTGTGCAATACCCGGCCAAAGCCTCATCGATCGAGTTATCTAAAACCTCAAATACCAAATGATGCAGTCCCGTACCATCCGAGGTGTCGCCAATATACATGCCGGGACGCTTTCGTACCGCATCAAGGCCCTCGAGAATTTGAATTGATGACGCACCATACTGCTCAACTACTTTAATTTCTTCAGTCATTTTTTTCTAATTTAAATTCGCATTGGCATCACAACATACTTAAAGGACTCGGATCCTGGAAGGGTTATGACGGCGCTACTATTGGCATCACCAAGGCTTATTTGTAATGTTTCGTGCTTTAGGTTGGCCAGCACATCGAGCAAGTAACCAACATTAAAGCCAATTTCAATCGCATCGCCATTATATTGCGTTTCAATCTCTTCCTGTGCCTCTTCCTGCTCGGCGTTGGTAGATTGAATCGTAATGCGATCTGGGCTCAAAGAGAAGCGCACGCCTTTAAATTTTTCAGTGGTTAAGATGGCGGCGCGCTGCAGGGCTGCCTGCAACTCTTCGCGTTTCATGGATAAGGTGTTTTTTTGTCCTTTTGGAATGACCCGCTGAAAGTCGGGAAACTTGCCCTCAACTAATTTAGAAATTAATTCGATCTCACCAAAATTAAATTTCACCTGGTTGCTGGTCAAACTGATTTGCAGTGGCGCGTCTGATTCTTCAAGCAGGTGCTGACACTCAAGAATGGTTTTTCTGGGAATGATAATTTCTTGTCTTTCGCCGTTTCCGCTTGGCGGGCTTGCAAGCTCAATTTGACTAAACGCCAAACGATGGCCGTCAGTTGCCACCGCAATAACTTGCTTGCCCTCTACCACCAACAGCATGCCATTTAGATAGTAGCGAATATCTTGCTGTGCCATAGCAAAGTGCACTTGGCTAATTAGTTGACGAAAATCTTTTTGGGGCATATTCCAAGATGCTGTTGTTTCTCCCACGCCTTGCATTACTGGAAACTCAGAGGCCGACAGCGTTTGTAAAGTAAAGCGGCTGCGCCCACTTTGCACCACCATGCGTCCCTCTTTTAAGCTCAGCGCAACCGGCCCTTCGGGCAATGAACGCAAAATATCTAACAACTTTCTTGCAGCAACAGTCGTGATTACGTCTTCAGCACCAACTCCAAAATTTGCCGTGGTGGTAATTTGAATTTCAATGTCGGTCGAGACGAAGGCGACTTGCTCGCCCGATTTTTTAAATAACAGGTTTGCCAAAATAGGCAAAGTATGGCGGCGCTCAACAATGCCACTAACGACCTGTAAAGGCTTTAATAAATTATCACGAGATGTATTAACCAGTTGCATTGCTTTTAAGTCCTTGTATATATCTTTATAGTAGTAGTAATAAGGGCGGCCAAAACAGGGGATAACTCAAATAGGTATTTTAAAACAACAATTTACAATCACAAAAAGCTGTGGATAAGTTCTGTATAAGCCGCGGACAAAATCTGTATAACTTCCTAGTGGCAGTCGATTTTCTCCTCAACCAATAGTTCTTCACAACTTATTCACACATTATCCAAAGGCTTATCCACAAGCAAAATTAAGCAAACTAGCCCTTTAGGGTTTGTTCAATAACGTGAATCTCGTGGTTTAAGTGACTATCGTGCGCACGCTCCTCATTAATTTTTCTTACCGCATGTAAAACCGTCGTGTGGTCACGACCACCAAAAAGATCGCCAATTTCAGGGAGACTCTTTTGGGTTAATTCTTTCGCCATAAACATCGCAATTTGACGCGGCCGGGCAATATTTGCTGGACGCTTTTTCGAATACATGTCTGCCACCTTTATATTATAGAAGTCTGCCACCGCCTTTTGAATACTATCGACAGAAATTTGGCGATTTTGGATTGATAACAAATCTTTGAGGGCCGCCCGCGCAACATCGATTGTGACTTCGCGACCATGAAAGCGTACAAAGGCCAAAATTTTCCGCAGGGCGCCTTCAAGCTCGCGCACGTTGGAGCGCAGATGCTTGGCAACAAAAAAAGCCACATCTTCCGACATGGGAATGCCCTCTTGAGCCGCCTTTTTCATCAAAATAGCGACCCGCATCTCAAGCTCTGGTGGTTCAATTGCCACCGTCAGGCCCGAATCAAAGCGCGAAATTAAGCGCTCGTCGATGCCCACGATCTCTTTTGGATAGGTGTCACTCGTAATAATGACTTGCGAGCGATTGCTTAAAAGGGCCTCAAAGGCGTAGAAAAACTCCTCTTGGGTGCGCGATTTGCCGCTAAAAAACTGGATATCATCAATTAACAGCAGGTCTAATGAGTGATAGTAGCGCTTGAAACGATCAAAAGCCTTTTGTTGGTAAGCGCGAACCACGTCGGAAACGTATTGTTCGGCGTGAATATATCGAATTCGTGCACCAGGCTTTTCTTTTAAAAGGTGGTTGCCAATGGCATGAATCAAGTGGGTTTTACCCAACCCCACCCCACCATATAAAAACATCGGGTTATATGAGGTGCCCGGGTTGTGGGCCACTTGAATTGAAGCGGCTCGAGCTAATTGATTGGCCTTACCGGTGACAAAGGTATCAAAAGTTAGGGCTGGATTTAGCTTAGAGTGGTCTTCGATATCAAATACCTGCTCATCGCTAAAGCCAACTAACTCTTCGTCATCAAGGGCGGAGTTGGGGTCAAGACCAATTTGGGTGGCGCCCACCAAAGCGGGTGTCGCGGCACTATTCAGGACGCGATCGACTGCATCAGGATCAACTTCAAGGACAAAACTGAGGTTTATCGGGGTGGCAAAATAGGCCGTAGCTAACTCTTGAAAGCGTTCAGCAAAGGTTTTTTTAATCCAATCGAGCTTAAAGCGATTCGGGGCTGTAATAGTTAGCAATTGCTCACTCTCAACAAAGGAGCCCAGCTTAAGGGGTTGGACCCAGGTTTTAAACTGCTGCGGCGACAGCTCACGCGCTAGCAAACTTAAGGCCTCATCCCAAAATATAAGGGGGCTAGAGGCTTGCAGTGAGGGGGGAATTTGGGGATTAGACATATTATGAGATATTGATTGTAGCTAGCTCTGAAAGTTACCCACAAGCACTAAAAGCGTGGAAAACCTGTGGATAACTTGTTAACAAGTAAAAAAATCGTAATAAAATCAGCGCAATGCTCATAAAAATATCAAAATAACTCGCAAAAATTGTGAATTCTCGATCACGAAATTGAATCAATGGTTGACCTTTTGGGCCGTAGCAAGGAAAATGGTCGGCTTTCCCAGGATTGATCATGAAAAGAACTTACCAACCATCAGTAACCCGCCGCAAGCGCACGCACGGCTTTCGCATCCGCATGAAAACGCGCGGTGGACGCCTAGTGCTAAATGCCCGTCGCGCCAAGGGTCGCAAACGCCTCGCAGTTTAAGTTTGCGTTGAAAAGCGCCAGAATTGCAGAGCTTCTAAAAACGCCCCCCAAAAGCAATAAATCTTGGGGCGTGTATGTTGCCGAACCCCAAAACCAAAACCACCCCGACCTAGGCATTGCAGTAGCAAAAAAATGGGTAAGAAGGGCGGTTGATCGCAATACATTAAAGCGTATGCTCCGCAACATAGCGCGCACCACACAAGCACAAACCCTGCATCACGATAAAGTAATTAAGTTGCGCCATGCTGTGGGGAAAACCACACGTGGGCGCTTGCGCCAAGCCGAGTTCAGCAACTTACGCAACAAAATAGCGGAATTAATTTAATGCGCGTATTGAGCCTCTTGGGAATTTACTGCATCCGCGGTTATCAAATCGTCTTGGCACCTTATGTGGGCGGCCAATGTAAGTTTGAGCCAAGTTGTTCGCAGTACGCCTGCGATTGTTTGCGCAGCCACCATTTTCTTAAAGGCGTACGCTTAAGTGTATGGCGAATTTTGCGTTGCAACCCCTGGACTCATGGTGGCTACGATCCGGCAACAAAATCTAAACAAACCCTCAAGACCTAGGCGAATTATTTTTTATGGATATTAAAAGAACAATACTTTGGGCCATTTTTGCCATTTCTGGGCTAATGCTTTACAACAATTGGTTGGTACATGAAGGGCGTCCGAGTTTGCTCGGCGGGCCAACACCAACCGCGCTTAGCGGTGGCACAAAACCACTTGATGCCAACAAAGGTGATTTACCGCCGCAAGCGGGGGCCGCAGTAGCGCCGCCCAGCAATGCACCAGCAAGCCCAGCAAAAGACGTCAACCTCTCAAACCTTAGCGTGTTGGAGCAAAATAACGGCGAAAAATTTGTACTAGAAAACGATGTTTTGCGTTTAGAGCTTAGTGCCAACGGTGCAAATATTGTTAATGCAAAATTATTACAAGAATTTAATGCCGACAAAACCCCCGTCGAGCTATTGCAATTAAACGCAACCCATCAATATATTGCGCGCTCAGGACTGATCGCTGGCGCCAATCTTGAGCTACCCAATCACAACTCAGTATTTAAGCTGCAGTCCTCTGGCAAAGATGGTGCGGGCCGGCCATTTTTGGTGATGGGCGCAGAACGCAATGGGGTGAAGTTAGAGAAATTATTTTTGTTAACTCCTGGCTCTTATGTGGTTCAGGTTGGCCATAGCGTAACGCAGAGCAGTGCCAGCGCCGGACCCATTATTTTATATACCGAATTAGTGCGTGACGGTAGCGAAAAACAAGAGAGCCAGTTTTATAGTACTTTTACAGGGCCTGCGGTCTATACCCAAAAAGATAAGTTTCAAAAGCTGAGCTTTGCTGATATCGATAAAGGCAAACAAGAAATTCCCAAAGATGTACCGGCGGCTTCTCCGGCATGGATTGCCATGGTGCAGCATTATTTTGCGAGCGCTTGGATACCCGCTGACAAAACTGTACGCGATATCTATGTCGGAAAAATAGACAAGAACCTATTTCGGGTGGGCATGCAAATTCCGCTAGGGACAATCGCTGCTGGTACAACCGTTACCGAAAAGACCCGTTTATTTATTGGCCCGCAAGAAGAAAGCATGCTTGAGGGCATAGCACCTGGTCTCGAGCTATTAAAAGATTACGGCTATCTCACCATTTTGGCGAAGCCAATTTTTTGGCTGTTGGAAAAAATTCACGGTGTGGTTAGCAATTGGGGTTGGTCGATTGTTTTGTTAACCGTATTAATTAAGCTAGTGTTCTTCCCGCTCTCCGCGGCTAGCTATAAATCGATGGCAAGAATGAAAGAAGTGCAGCCCCGCTTAACAACCATGCGCGAACAATATAAAGGCGATCCACAGAAATTAAATGCCGCAATGATGGAAATGTATAAGAAGGAAAAAATTAACCCGCTTGGCGGTTGCTTGCCAGTCGTGGTTCAAATCCCGGTATTTATTGCTTTGTATTGGGTGCTGCTATCGTCGGTTGAAATGCGCAATGCACCATGGATTGGTTGGATTCACGATCTTTCAATGCCCGACCCATATTATATTTTGCCAGTCATTATGGCTATATCGATGTTTGTTCAAACCAAATTAAACCCCAAGCCACCCGACCCTATTCAGGCTAAAGTGATGATGTACATGCCACTCATTTTTTCGGTCATGTTCTTTTTCTTCCCCTCGGGCTTAGTGCTTTACTGGGTCGTTAATAACCTGTTATCGATTGCCCAGCAATGGCAAATTAACAAAATGTTTGGAAAAAAACAAGCGGCCTAGGCCCGCTAATAATGCTTGCTAGAAAAACCCCTATTATTGCGATTGCTACGGCGACTGGCGGCGCGGGGGTTGGTATTGTGCGCATTAGTGGCGCCCCCATCCCACCCGATTTAATGCAAACGCTGGTGGGCACCACACTGGTAGCGCGACAAGCCACTTTAGTGTCGATTAAAAATGCCGCTGGACAAACCCTAGACCAAGCCCTAGCACTATTCTTTCCAGCGCCTGCTTCGTTTACTGGTGAAGATGTTTTAGAGCTGCAGTGTCACGGCGGCCCACAATTATTGCAGTTGATTGTTAAGCGCTGCTTAGAGCTTGGAAAAAAATGCGGCCTAACCATTGCTGCGCCTGGTGAATTTACACAGCGCGCTTACCTCAACGGCAAAATTGATTTAGCTCAGGCCGAGGCAGTTGCTGATTTAATTGGCGCCCAGAGCGAAGCCGCGGTGCTGGCCGCCACACGTTCATTGCAGGGGGCTTTTTCACAAACAATCGATGCCCTAGTTGAGGAAATTATTGCCTTACGAATTTTGGTTGAGTCAACCCTTGACTTTCCAGAAGAAGAAATTGATTTTTTAGAAAATGCACAGGCACATCAGCGCCTCCAAAGCATTGGCTTGCGCTTGGCTGACTTACAGCAAGCTGCAACTCAGGGGACAATCTTGCGGGATGGTATTCAACTTGTATTGGTAGGCGCACCCAATGTCGGTAAAAGCGCACTACTCAATCGGCTTGCTGGGGATGAGCTGGCAATTGTTACGCCGGTTGCCGGAACCACCCGTGATCGCATCAAAGCCACAATTAATATGGGGGGCTTACCAGTACACGTAATTGATACGGCCGGCCTGCGCCTTACTCAAGACCTGGTTGAGCAGGCGGGCATTGAGCGCACATGGCAAGCAGTTCAACAGGCCGACGCAATTCTTTTTTTGCGCGATGGCAGTGAACAAAGTGTTGAGGCAGAACAAGCCGAGCAGGAATTACAAAAACGCGTTGCCACTACCGCTCCCGCGAGTTGTGCAATATTCCTGGTTATTAATAAAGCCGATTTACGCACAGATGAAAATAATCAAGCCAGCAATCTGGCGGGCGCTTTAAGTATTTCTGCTAAAACGGGTTATGGCATTGAGGCTCTTAGCCAGCACATTCTCAAGTCTGTGGGATGGTCTGGTACCAACGAGGGACTTCTCATTGCCAGACAACGTCATGTTGATTCTATTCGTTTGGCGGCAAGCCACTTACACAATGCCAAAGGCCATAGCGCGAATGGTAATCAAACCCTTGAGCTCTTAGCAGAAGAATTGCGCCTTGCACAAGAGCGACTCGAGGACATTTCTGGCAGAACCTTGCCAGATGATTTGTTGGGCAAAATATTTAGCCAATTTTGCATTGGTAAGTAGGGCTCAGTGCTGGGATTGGGCCCAAGGGAAAAAGGGCTTAAATAAGCCGTAAATGTTAAAATCGTTTTCTTTATAAAAAATGCAGTGAGGGTTTCCAATGAACCAACCAGCAATCCAAGGCGTGCTGAACTTAAACACCCCTGCCTATGTTAAAAATCAGCAATTAATTCAATGGGTTGCAGATCTTGCCGCCCTTACAAAGCCAGATCAAGTGCATTGGTGTGACGGCTCACAGACAGAATACGATCAGCTTTGTGAACTGCTGGTGCAAGCGGGATCTTTCAAGCGGCTTAATTCTGCTAAACGCAAAAATTCCTACTTGGCCTTATCCGACCCACAAGATGTAGCACGCGTAGAAGATCGTACGTTTATATGCGCAGAGAAAAAGGTCGACGCAGGCCCAACGAATAATTGGGTTGATCCAAAAGAAATGCGCGCCACCTTAAATCCTTTGTTTTCAGGCTGTATGCGTGGCCGCACCATGTATGTGGTCCCATTTTCAATGGGGCCAATTGGTTCGCCAATTGCCCATATCGGAGTTGAGCTTTCCGACAGCCCTTATGTAGCAATTAATATGCGCATCATGACCCGCATGGGAAAAGCAGTAATCGATCAGCTGGGCGCCACGGGCAATTTTGTGCCCTGTATACATACTGTTGGTAAGCCGCTGGCCCAAGGCGAAAAAGACGTTGCTTGGCCCAACAACTCAACCAAATATATTGTGCACTTTCCCGAAACCCGTGAAATCTGGTCTTATGGTTCGGGATATGGCGGCAATGCTTTGCTTGGTAAAAAATGCTTTGCTTTGCGCATCGCTTCAACCATGGGCCGTGATCAAGGCTGGTTAGCCGAGCACATGCTGATCTTGGGGGTTACCAATCCCGCTGGAAAAAAATATCATATCGCCGCAGCTTTTCCATCGGCTTGTGGCAAAACTAACTTTTCCATGATGATTCCGCCCGCAGGTTTTGAGGGCTGGAAGGTCACCACCATTGGCGATGATATTGCCTGGATTAAGCCGCGGAAAGATCCACTAACCGGGAAAACGCGCTTATATGCCATTAATCCAGAGTCAGGCTATTTCGGCGTTGCTCCAGGGACCAATCGAGTTACGAATCCCAATTGCATTGATTCTTTAAATCGCGATGTGATATTTACGAATGTCGCGCTGACTGACGATGGCGATGTTTGGTGGGAAGGGCTAACAGAGACCCCGCCAGCTCATTTAATCGATTGGCAGGGCAAAGATTGGACTCCCGCAGATGGAGTAGCAGGGCGCAAAGCAGCACACCCAAACTCGCGCTTTACGATGGCTGCCACCAATAATCCCGCGGTAGATCCCAGTTGGAATGATCCCGCAGGCGTGCCAATCGACGCATTTTTATTTGGTGGACGTCGCTCCAGCACTGTCCCGTTGGTCAGCGAAGCCCGTGATTGGGTAGAGGGCGTTTATATGGCTGCGACGATGGGCTCTGAAACCACCGCAGCAATTACAGGCGAAGTGGGTGTAGTGCGACGCGACCCATTTGCCATGATTGCTTTCGCCGGTTATAACATGAGCGATTATTTTCAGCATTGGCTTAATGTGGGCAAAAAACTAGCCAGCGAGGGCGCAGTGTTACCAAAAATTTATTGTGTCAATTGGTTTCGTAAGAATGCGCAAGGTAAGTTTGTCTGGCCGGGCTTTGGTGAAAATATGCGCGTGCTAGCTTGGATTTTGGAGCGCGTGGAGGGAACGGGCAAAGGCCAAGAAACCGTTTTTGGTATTTGTCCAGAGCATGCTGATTTACATTGGGCGGGCCTCGATTTTTCATGCGAGCAATTTAATACCGTTATCTCGGTTGATAAAGCAGCATGGAATGCCGAGTTGAAATTACATGCAGAGTTATTCGAGCAATTAAAAGAGCGCTTGCCCCAAGAGCTATTGGAAACCCGCAGCAAAATTGAAGCGCGCCTTAGTAGTTAAGTGTCGCCTTACCAAGACGACATTTTATTAGTTGGGGCTGGCATTGCTGGCGCAGCAATTGCGCAAGTATTTTTACAACAAGGCAAACGCGTGCGGGTATTAGATGGTGGACCCAAGCCCGCCTCTGGAGCCTCAGCTCATGCTTTTGCTTTAGCCCATCCAGGCCTAATACGCGCGCGACCGTTACTACAGCGCTTAACGTACATTGCTTTTGCTTTAGCCAAACAAACATGGCAGCCCTATTGGCGCGAAGAAGGTATTTTTCAGCCACTTAAACCCAACACCGGATTAAATGAAGCTTTGCTGAACGAACAATTGGCGAGTGTAGGCTTTAATGACGCCTCTGCGCAAATTCTGCGCGCTGGTGAAGCGCGGCAATTAACTGGTGTTGCCCGTGATGGTATTTGGTTTCCACAGGGCGCAACCATCAATTTAGAAAAAACCTGCGCCACCATTTTTAGTCAACCCGATGCGCTAATGTATCAAGCAAATACACAAGTTGCCAGCATTCGTCATGACGGTGTAAATTGGCACGCGCTTGATCGACAAGGCCAATCGCTAGCGAAAGCAACATCATTGGTATTGGCATGCGCCCATGGCGCAAAACAGTTAGTGGCAGATTGGCAAATTCAGCTTCCCCTAAAACCCGTTCGTGGTCAGCTGAATCAATTTCAAATTTCAGCAAATAGTGCTTGGGCAGCCTATTTGCCCAGTGCGGCCATTTCAGGCGAAGGTTATTGTTTGCCTGCGCAATATGATGAAGTAAGTAAAACGTATTCCTGGGTAGTTGGCTCGAGTTACGATGAAAATGAAACTAGCCTAGCAGCATGGCCAAGTAGCGATGCGCACAATCGTCAGCAAGCTGCAGCGCTACTTCATTATGAGCGGGGCAATTTAGCCGAACTGAAGCTTGCTGGCAGTTATGTCGGCATACGCTGCGCGGCTCACGATCGACTGCCGATTATTGGTGAGGTGCGCGCGTTGCCGGGCCTCTACATTGCCACTGCGCTGGGCTCGAGGGGCGTGTTGTGGTCGGCTTTAGCGGCCGCCATTATTTCAGCGCAAGTGCAGGCGCGCGTTGAGCAACAAGCCTTAGCTGGCGCTAGCGATCAAGCGCCCTCAGCCGCTTTAGCGCGACTGGCGCGCTTGGGCTTATCGGCCGATTTACTTGCTGCCGTCTCGCCCGCCCGCTTTTTGACTGGTGCCTTACCTGCCGCTTTAGCTTCAAATTCAAAACCAATTTTTCCACTAGGATCTAGTGCCAAATAAGCTTTAAAGCCGCGACCCGTACGATTTGATTTGAAGTTAGTGAGCAAGTCGGTTTTGCCCGTAGTTAATAATTTTTTCAACTGCTCTGTGGAAATTTCTTGTTGTAAAACTACCTTGCCAGTTTTAAAGTCACACGTTTTATTCGGGCCAGTATTGTGTTCGCAGATATAACGCATGCCGTCTTCATAAATGGCGCCCGAGCATTTTGGACACACGCCCAAAGCTTCGCGACCCGTAAAATCAATGGCCTCAGTTTCATCGTTAGCACTATTGCCAAAATCAAACTCTAGCTTAAAGCCCGCATTGGGATAATCTTTGTCATCCTCGGGAATTTCGCTTAATTTAATAATGGCCGCAAAAGGACGGCCCATTTTGCTACGAAACCCCTGCAATGGACCGATGGTTTTTTCTTGCAACAGACTTTCTACTTCGGGATATTCGAAAGCTCGCCCACCCGGAGTTTTGCTAATCGTAAAGCCACACTGTTCGCAAGCAAAGCGCCGGTAGTTTTCTTTAACTGCTTTGCCGCAATGAGGGCATGGAGTTTTTAGGGTGGCGTAATCGCCCGGAATGGTATCGCTATCATATTCTTTAGCGCGCTTCACAATGCGTTGCGTCATCTGCGCAATTTCTTGCATGAAAGTTTCGCGCTTCATTTTGCCCTGCTCAATCAGAGCCAGTTTATTTTCCCAGTTGCCAGTAAGGTCGGGGCGCGTAAGCTCCTCAACATCAAGACCACGCAGCAAGGTCATTAACTGAAAGGCTTTGGCGGTGGGAATTAATTCCCGTGCTTCGCGCACCATGTATTTTTCAAATAGTAAGCCTTCAATGATGGCTGCGCGCGTGGCCGGCGTTCCCAGGCCCTTTTCGGCCATTGCCTCGCGCATCTCATCATCATCAACCCATTTACCAGCGCTTTCCATGGCCGAGAGCAAAGTAGCTTCGGTATAGCGAGCAGGCGGTTTGGTTTTAAGCGGCACTACCACTACCGCCTCATTTTGTACTGTTTCATTTGCTTGAACAGGCACTAATTCATCGTCAGCCTGAATCGATTTACCGTAAACAGTAAGCCAGCCAGGACTCACTAAGACACGCCCCTCAGTTTTAAAGTGATGGCCTGATGATTCAGTAATACGCGTGGTAACGCGAAACTCAGCTGCAGGAAAAAATACCGCCAGGAAGCGGCGCACTACTAAGTCATACAACTTGTATTCAGGCTCGCTTAAATTTTTCGGTGCCTCAAGGGTGGGAATGATGGCAAAGTGATCAGATATCTTCGAGTTATCAAAAATACGTTTGTTGGGCTTAATCCAACCATAACCCGCTTTAGCTTTGGGATCGGTCGGGTCGCCGTGTAAGATTTGTTTTGCAAAGGGCTTATATTCCTGCGAATGCTCGGCCAAATTTTCGATGGTTTGTTTAACCGTATCGAGATAGTCTTCGGGCAATGCTCTAGCGTCGGTACGCGGGTAGGTTAATACTTTATGGCGCTCATACAATGCCTGCGCTAAGCCCAAAGTATTTTTTGCTGAAAAACCAAAGCGGGCGTTGGCCTCGCGTTGCAAGCTGGTTAAATCAAAAAGCTGCGGGGCAAGCTGAGTAGCGGGTTTAGCCTCTTCTTTTACCGTGCCTTTTTTACCGCGACAGGCGGCCACAATGCTTTGGGCGGCGGCTTCGCTCCAGAGGCGATTTTCACGCAGATCAGTCTCGGCTGGATCCTTCTTAAATTTCGGATCAAACCAGCGGCCCTCATAAATACCAGCAGCAGCGATAAACTCAGCCTTTACCTCCCAATAATCTTTAGAAATAAATTGCCGTATTTGTTCTTCTCGCTCAACCACCACCGACAGGGTTGGGGTTTGCACACGGCCTACCGTAGTCAGAAAAAAGCCACCACTTTTACTATTAAAAGCAGTCATGGCGCGCGTACCATTAATGCCTACTAGCCAGTCGGCCTCTGAGCGGCAGCGGGCGGCATCAGCTAAGGGTTGCATGTCAAGGTCGGGCCGTAAATTTTCAAACCCAGAGCGAATGGCATTGGGAGTCATTGATTGCAACCAGAGTCGCTTGATCGATTGTGAGGCTTTGGCGTGCTGTGCAATTAAGCGAAAAATGAGCTCGCCTTCACGTCCTGCATCGCAGGCATTAATTAAGCCAGTAATATCTTTACGTTTAATCAGTTTTTGTAACACCTTGAGGCGTGATTCAGTTTTAACAATTGGTCGCAAGGCAAAGTGGGGCGGAATCACCGGCAGGTTAGCGAAAGACCATTTGCCCCGTTTAACCTCATACTCTTCTGGTGCAGCAATTTCCAGCAAGTGACCAACTGCTGAAGAAATTACAAAATCGGCGTTTTCAAAATAATCGTCGTATTTTTGGAAACCACCTAAGGCCTTCGCAATATCATTCGCTACCGAGGGCTTCTCAGCAATGATCAAGGTTTTAGTTTCACCGTCTGCAGAAGCGGAGGGTTTAGTTTTGGTAGGTGCTTTTGCCACGCGGGAGCCTAAAGTTGAACTTAAAAAGAAATGAGAATTATTAAAAAGAAGGGTAATTTAACCTGATTTTGTTAGTCATCGGCAAATTCACCCTTTTTTATTATTAACCGATCTTTTAGGAAAAGTCCAAATTCATTGTTTTTGCAACAAACGCAGGCGCTCTCCAGGCAGTCGCTCAATTAAGCCCTTAGCCTCTAGCAATAAGGCCTGAACCAGGGCTTCTTGGGTAGAAATGCCACTTAAAAGACAGATTTCGTCGATGGAGCTGGGGTGATAATTAATCCACCGAAGCAGTGGAAAATCTGCAAAAACGGGTGATTTAGGGGATAAATCACCGGTGATTTCACTGTGCAGAGGTATTTGCCGGCTGGTTTGAAGCCCGTAAGCGGGCAATTCGCTCACAATATCGTCAATACTGGTCACTAACTTCGCCCCAGATTGAATGAGTCGATGGCAGCCCTTGGCAAGCGTTGAGTGGATTGAGCCTGGCAGAGCGAAGACTTCGCGACCTAGTTCGGCTGCAAGATGCGCGGTAATTAAAGATCCGGACTTCGTCGCAGCCTCAACTACCACAACCCCCAAACAGAGTGCTGCAATCAAGCGATTACGGCGCGGAAAATGAAAGGCTTTGGGGGCGGTTCCCGCAGGAAATTCGGATAAAAGTAGGCCTTGGCAGGCAATTTCTTGAGCAAGTTGCTCATGCTGTGGGGGGTAAACCACATCTAACCCAGTTGCACCAACGGCTAAAGTGAAGCCTTTGGCCCTCAAGGTGCCGCGGTGCGCGGCGCCGTCAACCCCTAGCGCTAGGCCAGAAACTACTCCAAAACCCCTTTCTACTAGGCCTTGTGCTAAAAAAGCGGCATCGAGCAAGCCTTGTCGAGAGGCAGCTCTTGCACCCACAATGGCAATTAGGGGCTGGCGATTAATTAGCGCTACATCGCCCGAGGCATAAATTGTCGCCGGCGGGTCGTGAAGGTCGAGAAGCTGGGGTGGATAGTTGGGTGCGCCACGGCTAATAGCCAAAATCGTAGAAGTTTGCATCAATTCATTGTCGGCGTAGGGAAATTTTTGTCTGTCAGGACAGCTTTATTACTCTGTTGGATAATTCTTACATGGCACTATTAGAAGTTCTCCAATATCCCGACAAGCGCTTGCATAAAATTGCCAAGCCAGTGGCACAGGTCGACTCTCGCATTCAAAATATTGTGCGCGATATGGCCGCAACAATGTATGCGGCACCGGGTGTTGGTTTAGCTGCAACCCAGGTTGATATTCATGAACGCATTATTGTGATTGATATTACTGAAGAGCAAAATCAACTTATTGCTTTAATTAATCCCGAGTTAGTTTGGGCGAGCACAGAAAAAAAATCTTGGCGGGAAGGTTGTTTGTCGGTACCAGAATACTTTGATGAAGTAGAGCGCGCAGAAAGCATTAAAGTTAAAGCATTAGACCCTAGCGGAAATGAATTTGAGCTTGAGGCCGATGGTTTATTAGCGGTTTGCCTACAACACGAAATGGATCACTTAATGGGCAAGGTTTTTATCGAGTACCTCTCACCTTTAAAGCGCGCGCGAATTGCTTTAAAAATGAAAAAGCGCGCGATCGATTTATTAACTCGTTAGTGCATCAGCACAGCGGCCTAAAAACAGGTGAGCCATTTATGAAGGTTATTTTTGCTGGCACACCTGAGTTTGCTGCGCAGTCATTACGGGCAATTTTGGCTGCTGGTCATCAAGTAGTGTTAGTGCTTACTCAGCCTGATAGGCCTGCTGGTAGGGGCATGTTAATGCAAGCAAGCCCCGTAAAGGTACTGGCTCTAGAACATGATATTCCGGTGCTGCAACCGCCCAGTTTAAAAATAAAGCCGGGTGAATTAGAAAACAATTCTTTAGTCCAAGCAGCGTTCGATGCTATCACTCAAACCGATTTCGATCTAATGGTAGTGGTTGCATATGGGTTGCTAATTCCCCCGGCCATTTTAGATTTAACCGAAGCCAATGGACGCTGGGGCTGCTTTAATGTGCACGCTTCTCTTTTGCCGCGTTGGCGCGGGGCAGCACCTATTCAGCGGGCAATCCAAGCGGGCGATAGGCAAACTGGTATCACGATTATGCGCATGGATGCAGGGCTTGATACCGGGGATCAGGTCGCGTTGCAAAAGACGCCCATCGCTGCTGATGAGACTAGCACCAGCTTGACCGATCGATTAGCCATTATGGGCGCACAATTAATAACCCAATGTTTAACAACGCTACAAATGGGCCAGTCACTCAGGCGCATGCCTCAAGCAAACGAAGGCGTTAGCTATGCGCAAAAAATTCTCAAAGGTGAGGCTGTTGTAAATTGGTCTAAAAGTGCTAACGAAATTAATCGGCAGATTCGTGCGTTTAATCCCTTTCCTGGGGCTAGTACTCGGTTAAATGGTGAGGTGCTCAAAATTTGGCATTCACAAATAGCTAGCTATACGATGCCAAAGGAAGTGACTGCAGGCACTGCATTAGTTGGAGCAATTTTTTGTGGCCCCAATGGTGAGGTGTTGGTGAGGTGCGGGGAAGGCATGATTGAATTGCTTGAAGTACAAAAGCCGGGAAGAAATAAAATCAGTGCACGCATTTGGTTTTTAGCTTTAGAACAACATCCCCAGCAGCAGTTTCATAACGAATCTTGTTAATGGGGCAGTTAAGGCAAACCCAACAAAGTATCGGCCTGGCAAAAGCCATTAGTTTGTCTGCTACCGCAATAGATGGGATCATGGCAGGCCAATCATTAACGCAAATTATTGAAGACTTACCCGCCCAAGAGCGACCCATTGTGCAAAGCCTCACATTCGAGACCTTGCGCCAGTGGCGGGGGGCGCATCAGCTAATTAAAGAATATGTACCTAAAGCGCCCAGCCAGCGACTAGACCATCTTTTGAGCATCGCCATTGTGCTATTAATGCAGCGCCAGATAAATATGAAGCGGGGGTATCCTGCTCATACCGTGGTCGACGAAGCAGTGAAGGCGTGTGACGCCTCAGTTCAGACCAAGCACGCGAAGGGATTAGTGAACGCAGTATTACGAAAAATTAGCATGGCAATCACCGAGCTGGACCAAGGACCCAATAAGGTTACCAAGATTGATGTAGGGGGCGGGTATCTACCGCCATGGTGGTTAGCCCAACTAAAGGCTAGCTACCCAAGTCAATGGAAACAACTCTGCTTTCATCAATCACAACACCCGCCGCTAAGTTTACGTATTAATTTAAGCAAAATTACCCGCGTCGCTTATCTCGAACTATTGGCGCAGGCTGGCCTAGCTTATGAAGAAATTCCGCCTATTGCAGGCCATACCTTAGAAGGCGCACTTTCTTTGCAAGTACCACGTCCAGTGACAGAAATCCCTGGCTTTACAACTGGCTTAGTATCGGTTCAGGATGCGGGTGCACAGCTGGCAGGGCTCTTGTTAAATCTTCAGCCGGGCGAGCGGGTTTTAGATGCTTGCGCAGCACCTGGAGGAAAAACAGCGCATTTACTTGAAACTGCCAACATTAAGTTACTTAGCCTAGAAATAGACCCACACCGGATTAGCAAAATTGCTAGCAATCTAGCCCGTTTGGGGCTAGCATCCGAAGCCCACCTTATTAAACAGGCAGATGCAGCTCTAAGCAATTGGTGGGATGGGCAATTATTTGATAAGGTCTTATTAGATGCCCCCTGTTCAGCCTCAGGAATTGTGCGGCGCCATCCGGACATTCCTTTTTTACGCCGAGAAAACGATATTGCGCAACTACAACTAAGCCAACGTGCCTTACTAAACTCCTTATGGCAAGTATTAAGGCCTGGCGGTTTAATGTTGTATGTCACTTGCTCGCTTTTTCCAGCCGAGGGGGAGGAGCAAGCTAGCTGGTTTGAAGCAAATTATGCCGATGCATTACGATTAGAGTCTATTGGCCAGCTTCTGCCGGCCAAAACGCACGATGGCTTTTACTATGCTCTATTTAAAAAGAATGGTTCATGACGCGGCGACTTAACAATTGGATCTTGTATTTAATTTTAGGCTTAGGTTTAGGGCTGAGCCCATTAATCTATGCCGAAGGAATTAAAGTTAAGGCAGCAGAAATTGAACGGGTTGACACCGACTGGCTGTTAAACGCCGTTTTTAATATTGAGCTATCGCCCGGGTTAGAGGATGCTTTACAAAAAGGTTTGGTTTTAACATTTCAAACTGAGTTTGAACTAACTCGGGGGCGTTGGTATTGGTTTGATGAAAGACCCTCACAGGTGACGCGACAAACGCGGGTTTCTTACCAGCCTCTCACCAAGCAATATCGAATCTCTACGGAGGGTTTTAGTTTCTCTGTAGCAACTATGCGTGAGGCCCTACAGGCAGCCGGTACGATCGGGGGTTGGCGCGTTATTGAGCGCGCCAATATTGATTTGGGTAAAACCTATATTGCGGCATTACGCATGACCCTAGATTTAAGTAAGCTACCCAAACCATTTCAAGTTAATGCGTTAAATAATCGCGACTGGAATGTTTCAAGCGATTGGTTGCGTTTTCCATTCTCACCCAGTTTCCAGAACGTCATCGCGCAATGATAAGTAGCCCTATTCCTGCCCGTTGGAGCGCTGCGCTAGCAAGGGAGGGCTGGAAACGACGCGCCCTACCTATAGCCGTAACCGCTTCTGGATTTTTGGCTTTAGTGTTATTAATATTGCTTTCAGTTGCTTCATCCAACACCGCATTTTTCGATAACAATTTTATTTGGCTCTATAGTGTCAACGTTGTTGTTGGACTTTGTTTGTTAACGATCATTTTGGTGCTGGGCGCAGTGATAGCGGTACGCTGGAAAGAGCGCCGTTTTGGCGCGCGCTTGGTGGCTAAATTAGCCATGATTTTTGCTTTAGTCGGAGTGGTGCCAGGTTTAATTTTGTATGGTGTTTCTTGGCAGTTTGTCTCGCGTAGTATTGAAACATGGTTTGATGTCAAAGTTGAAACAGCGCTTGGAGCTGCGCTTGAGTTAGGGCGCACTACCTTGGATGCCTCTTTACAAGAATTGCAAGATGATGGTAGCAATATCGCTGAACAATTGACGCGCTTGCCAAATAATGCCAGCGCTGCCGAATTAACACTTATATTATCGCGGCTACGCGCCCAAACTAATACTCAAGAATTAGCAATTTTTAATACTCGGCAGCAGCTAATTGCGATTGCTATTTCTGGTAGCAATATTCAGGAAGCCCCGCCTCCCTCAGCGAGTTTATTGGCACAGGCTAATAAATTAAAAGGAACTGGCACCATTGATGAGCGTATTGAGGGGGATGGTTCCCAAAGTTATTTTTTACGTGCAGTAGTCCCGATAAGTCAGGGCAGAGTGACCTCAGCAGCGGGCAACTTTGGGATCAGCCCACAAGGCCTTCGAGAGGCTAGGTATTTGCAATTAGTTAAGCAGGTTCCTCCTAGTGTCACTAAAAATACCCTGGCAATTCAAACTGCATACAGCGATTATCAGGAAAAGGCTTTAGGGCGCACTGGCTTACGCAAAATGTATATTGGTACCTTAACCTTAACCCTATTTTTTGCCCTGTTTGTCGCAGTAAGCCTTGCGTTATTGTTGGGCGGAGAATTGGCTAAACCCCTATTAATGCTTTTGCGGGGGACAGAGGCAGTTGCACAAGGCGATTTATCGCCCAAGCCTGAGTTAGATACAGGCGACGAGCTAGGCATGTTAACGCGTCAATTTAATATGATGACCAAACAAATTGCCGATGCACGCACAGCGCAAGAAGAATCCAAATCATTTTTACAGTCGATTTTAGATAGTCTTACTGCGGGGGTATGTATCTTTGATCAGCAATATCGTTTGGTTTCCAGTAACCCAGGCGCCGATCGTATTTTTGGGACCGAATTAGCGCCAATGCGGGGCCAACAAATCAACGCTTTTCCCTTGTTAGGAGAGTTTGATGCTGCCATTCGCGAAGGCTTTGCAACTTTGCATATGGCAATTTCAGGTGAAGCAAGCCAAGCCAACCATAAAAAACCTAGCGCCACCATATGGCAGAAGCAAATTCAGCTACATGCGATAAATGAATATGAAAATGAAGTTGGTGTAACGCTTTTTGTGCGCGGCACCGAGTTAAGTCATGAATTGCGCTTGATTGTTTTTGATGATATTACTGATGTCGTTACGGCCCAGCGCTCCATTGCTTGGGGCGAAGTAGCACGGAGACTAGCGCACGAAATAAAAAATCCTTTGACACCAATTCAATTGTCTGCCGAGCGTTTGCAACAGAAATTAACGGGCGCAGTAACCCCCGAGTTGGAAGAAATGATGAAGCGTAATACCGCAACTATTATTGGTCAAGTGCAAGCAATGAAGCAAATGGTCAATGAGTTTCGTGATTTTGCAAAAACCCCATTGCCACAATTACGACCTGTTTCGCTGAATGCCTTAATACAGGAAATTTTGGGCTTATACGAAGGCAGCCCAATGGAGGTTCAGCTTGACCCCAAATGCCCAGACATTTTGGGTGACCCCACTCAACTGCGGCAGGTTATTCATAACTTACTCCAAAATGCCCAAGATGCTACGCTTGAAGGTAAAGACCATACCGCTTTGGTGGAAGTAAGGACTAGTGTTGTACCTTATGGAATTGGGGCCCATCCCCAACAAAATGCAGTACGCCTCACAATAAGTGACTCAGGCTGCGGATTTCCAGCTAAGATATTGGCAAGGGCGTTTGAGCCCTATGTTACAACCAAGAGTAAGGGAACAGGTTTGGGCTTAGCGGTGGTAAAAAAAATCATTGATGATCATGGCGCCAAAATTGAGATTCAGAATCGTTTACAAGGCGAAATACTGATTGGAGCCAAAGTTGCCATTGTATTTATGAACCTTGCAAAAGAGCCCGCTTAATATGGCAAATATTTTAGTTGTTGACGATGAAATGGGTATAAGAGAATTACTCAATGAAATTTTGAGTGATGAAGGCCATACCGTTTATTCTGCAGAAAGTGCCATTCAGGCGCGTACGATTCGTGAGCAAATGCGGCCCGATTTGGTCTTGCTCGATATTTGGATGCCTGATACCGACGGCATTACATTGCTAAAAGAGTGGTCAAAGAGTGGCCAGCTCACCATGCCAGTGGTGATGATGTCGGGGCATGCCACGATCGATACCGCCGTAGAGGCAACCCGCATAGGGGCAATGAATTTTTTAGAAAAGCCGATTGCTTTGCAAAAATTACTGAAGACGGTAAATAAGGCATTAGAAAAATCGCTGAAAAGACCCGAACCAGAAGATGCTTTGGCCGCAAATGGCGCATATTCCCCGGGCCAACTTAAAACCGGTGTAGCGCTCGATGCCGCGGCCAGCGCCAAGAGCGGCCAGCCTGAATTAGAGTTAATTAGCGGCATTGCAAAAAGTTATTTTGATTTGCCTTTGCGTGAGGCTAGAGACCTATTTGAAAAGGCCTACTTTGAAAATCAAATGCAAATAATGGGCGGGAGTATGACGAAAATTTCTGAATTTACGGGTCTCGAACGGACACACCTTTACCGTAAACTCAAAGCACTGGGGATAGACACCTCAAGAAATAAGGGCGATTGATTTATAATTGCGAGTCTTGGCCTGGTAGCTCAGTCGGTAGAGCAGAGGACTGAAAATCCTTGTGTCGGTGGTTCGATTCCGCCCCGGGCCACCAAGTATCACATTGAAGCACCCTAGTCAAGCGGCTAGGGTGTTTTCATTTCAGCGTAAGCGTAAAAATAATTTACGCTCAGCCCACTTTATCAAATGCTAGTCCCCATCTCGTTATATGTTTGAGGAACGCAACAGAGCGCAAACCACACAACAGCCGAAGCCACACGAAAAAAATTTACAGCAATTAATTACAGCAACGCCAAATTTAATTTATCTGCGAGATGGCGAAGTTGTTTTATACAAGCGTTCTTCCACACCAATTTATCAGTGCCGCTTTAAATTAGCCGATAAGGGTTGGGTTAGGGTTAGCACACACAAAGCCAGCTTAGAGGGCGCTGTAGCCGTTGCCTGTGATTTATACGACGAAGCACGATACAGACAACGATTAGGCTTAGCACACACAACACAGAATTTCGCACACATCGCTGAAGCAACGCTAAAAGAATTGCGACAGCAAATTGATATGGGTAGTGGAAAGACAGCGTTTCATTCTTATGTCAGTTGTATAGAACGGTATTTCATTCCTTACTTTGCGGACAAGTATTTAGAAAAGCTCACACACAACGACATAACTGAATTTGAAATGTGGCGTAATCGGCAAATGGGCAAGTTGCCCAAAGCCAGCACACTGAATAATTTTTCAAGTGCGTGGAATAGGCTGATAGCTACGGCTGTTAATAAGGGTTGGATAAGCGATAGGACGCCTGTGCCCAAACTCAGTAGCGGCGGCTTAAAAAGCAAACCTCGTCCCGCATTTACGAGAGAAGAGATTGATTATCTCTGTGAATATATGGTCAAGTGGGCACAGACAGGCAGATTGGCTGTGGAGCGAGAAATGCGCCCCTTATTGCGTGATTATGTTGAACTGCTGCTGCTAACAGGTATGCGACACGGCACTGAAGCAATGGGCTTAGAGTGGCGCAATATCGAATGGCACACACACGAGGGTAAAAAATATTTACGCTTGTGGGTCAGTGGTAAAACGGGCGGTAGATGGTTGATTGCCAAACACAGGGCTGTAGAGGTGCTGCGACGATTACATCAAAGACAAACTGACATTAAAGATATTGAATTTGAAGTGCTGTTAAAAACTAGAGTGCCGCATAAGCTATTTCGATTCAGCGACGGCTATCAACCACCAAGTTTGAATGGCACATTTAGGCGATTAATGCGCGATAGTAAGTTAGAAAAAAATAGTGAAGCACAGACTAGAACTTTGTATTCGCTGCGTCATACCTACGCTACACTAGAGCTTTTAGAAAATGGCACAGACATACACACGCTAGCAAAACAGATGGGCAATAGTGCGGTAATGATTGAACGGCATTATTCAAAATTAACGGCAACTATGGCTGCAGATAAGTTGGCTTAGAGATACTCTAAGGATATTTTTTGAGGAACACAATGGCTGAAAGAATGAATAATCTAACCGGAAAAGAGTGGCTGCAAAATTCTTTTAGTATTTGGCGCGATATCTCAAAAACCACAGAAGAGAGAAACACTAAGCACCCAGCACTATTTCCGCAAATTCTTGCTGAAAAACTAATACAAATCTATACAAAAGAAAACGGTGAAGTGATACTTGATCCATTTTTAGGTATTGGTTCTACGCTTAAGGCCGCATATGTGCTCGGCAAAAAGGGGGTCGGCATAGATTTAAACGAGGAATTTATCTCAATTGCTAAACAGAGAATCGATTTACAAAAAATTGAAACAAAAGAAGTAACAGAAGTTAAAAAGCATAAACCAAAGATTTATTGTGACGACTCTCGTAATTTACTTAAGCATGTCAAGCCTAATTCAGTTGATTTAGTTGTTACTTCACCGCCTTATTGGAACATACTCAATCAAAAGCGAACAGCAGATAAAAAAAATATTAGAAACTATTCAGATTCTGACAATGATTTGGGAAATATTCAAAGCTATGAAGAATTTCTTGAAAACTTAAAAGATGTTTTTCAAAAAGTTTATGTTGCGCTGAAGCCCAACAAGAGATGTTGTAGCGTTGTAATGGATATTCGAAAAAAAGATAAGTTTTATCCATTGCATGAGGACCAATCTCGAATTATGCGAGAAATTGGATTTGAACTAGAGGAGTATGTGATTTGGGATAGGCAAAAAGAATATAACAATATGAAAACGCTTGGATATCCGTGGGTCTTTAGATTTAACAAAGTGCATGAATATATTTGCGTTTATTGGAAACGTTAAAACATTTCTGCTTGTAGCTTTTCTAATTTTGTTGAATCACTTTTACGAGTAATTGAGGTTTTAGCTTTGCGAGACTTTTTTAAGTCGATACTTAACATTCCATACTCGTTACCCCAACCGTCATAGCCATCCCTAACCTGCCGCGCAAAAACATCAAGCTTTCTTCCTTTAAAATGTTTTGTAATTAATTCATAAAATGAATTTGGCTTAACACTATGGGCTGTTGCTGATTCAGTAAAGCAGGTTTTCATTTTTCCTAAAGAAGCTTTTTCAAATACAGCTTTTCCCCTATATCCGAATAAAATATGTTCTGTGGTGATTTGATAAGGCCCAAATGGGCATGGCCCTGTCTTCTTATCCCAAGTTATCATTGTGTAAAACGTGAATCCCCATTTTTCCATTAATTCAAATGCCATTTTCAAAATAGGCTCACCCGTTTTTTTATCTTTGCTATTTGTTGCCCATAAGAATAAAAAAGATTGCTCTTCAGCCCAGCTTTCAACGGGTAACTGAAGTAATTCTTGCTTTGTCATAGTTGGATAATCGAGCTTTGTCCCCTGATTTGGACGAACCCCCCTCTTGCCCGTCTTCCCCTGTGGCCACGGTGGGTCAATTATTAAAACTTTATATTTTTTTGTTGGATAAGAAGTTTTCTTATTAATAGCTGCATTAGACACTTAAAACCTCATTTAAAAAACGGCCTCATTTCAACGGGAAGAATTGAATTTTTAATAACGGCAGATAAAGATTCACTCCAAGTAAATATTGTTATCGATTTATCGGGTGCAAAATTTAAAAGCCTATCGCGTATAGGCTTATCGACCAACAAAATATTTACTTCATTGGAAACTCCGGCAGTAGAAACTAAAAACGCAAAACAAGCTCTAGTAAGCTTCGCATAACAATGCAATTCACCAATTTCTTTGAGACTTAAACCAGATATAGCACGATTCAACAACGCTAATTGTATTGTATTGTCACTCTTTCTTTTTAACACCCCTAAAACATCTGGACTAAATTCCCATGAAGAATAATTTGGCAATGACTTAATGTGAGGACTATTGATTTTTGCAATTTGCGAAGGTGAAGTATGGACTTCTAAAATTTCAAATTCATTTTTAAAATTATCATTAATAAAAACAGGCAACCAATTTGCTAGCTCACTGGATAGTTTATTTTTGTCCATATTAAATCTCAATGAAAAATACTTGATTGTTTTGTTTTAGTGTCGCGATTTGGATAAATCTACTAGTCTCATATTCCAAAAGAAATCTATTTGCTTTTAGAATTTTTATAAAACTAGGAGAGGGCTCTTTTGTTGATACAAGAATAGCTTCAATAGGTTTTGCAACTAAACAATAGCCAATTAATTGTCCTAACGCTTTCAAATCCAATGGAGTAACTTTTGACTCAACAAAAACTAGTTTTTTGTCTTTACTTAAAAAGCTAACAACATCTGGTCGGATTCTGAATCTTTCACAATTCTCAAATGTTTCTAATAAGTCAGTTGCATTATTTTTTAGGAAAGCATTTAGATTTCCAGCTGAAGTATCAAAAGTATCCACAGGCTGTGCATATTTCTTTTCTAAATGAGTCTGAAAATACGCTACTAGTGGTGGATATGTCTCAGCCTCTGGCGCGGTTCTTCTTTTTTTGGACGCTGTAGTGATTTCTTTAGTTTGCTTTTTTAACTCATACTTTGCGAAAATTTCGTCATGCTTTTTTCTGCTGATTTCCTCGTAAAGTAATTTAGTTATCTCATAGCCATCCTTATCTTCCCCGTTTAACTCATACATTTTGGGGAACTGACATTTGCTCTTAATTGAGTTTAAAAATTTACATCCCATGTGAAGATTAATTTGCCAAAATGCATTTATATGCCGCCTAACCGCTATTGGAATTCTTGGGTCTTGCTCGCCAGGATGGAATGGTTTCACTTGAGCAATTCCAAATTTTGAAGGCGGATACCAATCTTGCGTATCTTTGAACACAGCATTTAAATTGTGCTGCAACAATTCAATGAATAATTTTTGTTTAGGCGATATTCGAAATTTAAAATTTTGGAAATATTCAGGAAAAAATTTAACCTGATGTTCTCGACTCCAGCTTGCAGATTTTTCGTCTCCATAAAACTCAGTGAGATTTCCATCTCTAATGTTAGGGTGTCCCCAATCAATTGTTTGAATTGGTAATTTAAAATATTCTCTTAAGAAGTTATCAATCTCTACTGGCATTTTCCAATTTCTAACAATTTGAAAGTAGGCACGCATTCTCCCGTGCCCTTTTTCGCCATCACGATTAAGCCACCCGCCAGCATTTGCAAAACCTGATGTGTCCAGCAATCCATTTACAAATTCTGTTTTATTCTCAATTGAAGCTTCGTGTATTACTTTAGGAATACTAAAGTTATCAAAACTTAAGGCTGGGTAAAAGGCGTCACTAATTTTGTGAAATTCTTCTTTATTGTTATTGAAATCAATAAGAAGTAGAGTCATTGCTTTGTTACCGGATGTCTCAAATTTTGCATTTATTTCAGTTCTAAGAAACGGAATAATTACGTTTTCTAATGATTCAAGCGTTTCAATTGGTTGGTTGTATTTCTTTTTTACGCTCGAATTCACAATTGATGCACAACTCAAATTTTTGCATACCAAGTCATTGCTATCTTTGTCAGAAGATTTGGGTTTTGTCGCAAGAAATCCACATTTAGGACAATGCGCAATGCCTTCAACAAATTCATTTGAATGAGAAAATTCAATTGCAACCATAGAATTTTCATTAAATATGTGGCCTCTCCCAGCGACTAGGCCTAAAAGATAAGCGTGCTGTAATTTCATTCTACTTGCCTATATTTGCTACAACCTGACCTGTATAGCTTGGTTTTAATTCCCAATTGCCATTAAGCGTTATATGCGCCCAAGTTGTTTTAGGCTTTCTTCCAAACCACAAAACTTTTACTTCAACTCTTTGCTTGCCGTCAAAAGTGTCAAAGTTAGGTTCGTTATTTGCTAATTCAAAATAACAATCTGTAAATTCGCTATTTCTCAAAGAGCCATTAGAAATAAAGATAACTAACGCATTCTCAACACTTCTAAACGTCTTAGGTTTAGCATCTTTGTCAGTATCAGGAATGTCGTCCCAATTGGTGCTGTATTCTGCTGTCATTGAATTTCCAATCAAAAATAGTTTTCATCACTATACCTTTTGTTTCTTCGTGCCGATAGGTCTGCCTGCTTTACGCGAATACGGAGCTGTAATTGCTTCACTGAATCTCTTGTCAGAGGGAAAGCGTCCGCGTGCCGCATTCTCTGAGACCAATGCCGCAGTCTTAATCAATCTACTAGCAGCGATACTCAGCAACTCTTTTCTATCGGCGAGATTGGGGTCATTCAAATCAATATCTCGTTCAATGAATGACTGCGCAGGAATTAAGCGTAGCTCATTGCCAATCTTCCACAACGGCAACCCTCGCTTGTAAAGTCGTAGTGCTGTCAATCCGTTTTGTAGTGTCTCAATGCGAAGCTTGCTATTGGATAGTTGGTAAGTGGGCGCAGTTTGTTTTGGTAATGCGGTAGAAAACTGATAGTTGGCTAGCTGCTTGCGCAACTGCTTTAGTGCTTGTGGCAATGTGAGATTAAGTGGCAACTCGGCAACCACTGAATCAATACCCGCCCAATTGCTGATTTGCTGTGTGCTTGTGCTGTCTAATGCGCCTGTGATTTTTACCGCAGGCAATGGCGCACTAATGCCGTATAAGTGCTTGCCTATCTTCTCCCACCAATCCGCTTCCCTCATTTTGTAAATCTGACCAAAGTCCTTAACCACTTTAGCAACGGCTTTGTGGTCTTTAGGTATTGGATAGGGCGACTTTTGATTGGCTAGCTTGCGCATTACAGCGTCATAACTTGGACTGGCTTTTAGGTAATCGCAGACTAAGTCGTAGCGCAAATCAGGCTTAACCGAAACGCCGCTTTTATCAAATTCTGCGCCTAATGTAATGAGACGGGGGAGTGGTTTGCGCCCTAAATTAGCCATTTAATATTAACAAGTATTCATCTATTAAGTCGTAATAATAATTCGTGTTAATACAGCGTATCATAGAACTATCGATACGGCAAGCACAGCGTATCCCTCTTTAACAAATAGCAAAGTTTTGTAGTAGCAGTAAAGCAAGCGTCAATATTTTTTACGCTTGTAGTAGGTGGTGCGTGGGCAATTTCGCAAACGCACTTTTATTAACGCCATTTAAATCGAAAGGAAACATTATGGCTAAGTCAGTAAGCAGTAAATCAATTATGTCCGCACAAGCAATCGTTAATAAAGCGGACGCATTAGTAAAGCAACGCGAACACTTTGAACAAAACGAATACGCACGCAGCAACAAGCGTTTGTATGAAATTTTGGCAGAAGTATTGGCAATGTATGAACAGGCAGCAACTAGCAAAACTCTTTTAACTGAAACGATTAAGCAAATGAAAGTTAATTTGGAAGTGTGTAAGGTGCGTATTCAAACAAATACGCTGGCACTAACACTATTTGTGCGCTATGTATTTCGCACTGATAGGCAGCGCAGCTTGAATTACAGCAGGACTTTACAAGCAGCACTACAGCAGGGCATTAGTGCAGGTCAGTTAGCGCAGTTTATTGAAGATTGCGGCGGCGTAGAACAATGTAAGAAGCGTTTTACAAAGTCAGCGAAAGTGGTAGCAAAAGAAATAACGATTGCTAACACAATGACTTTAGTAGAAGAAACGCTAGCTGACGCAGTGGCAAAGCCGTTAGCAACATTTAAAGTGCCTAACAAGTTTGTAGCGCAGACCTATGACAAAGACTTTGTGTTTGTGATTGGTAAAGCGGACAAGCAGGGCAACATTAAGGCACTAGGTGCTGTGCCTGCGTATTCGGCAGGTATGACTAAGTGGGCTAAGCAGCAAATGGCGCTGTTTTTAAGTCAGCAGCAAGCACAGGCAAAGAAAGACGCTAATGCTAAGCAGAAAGACGCAGCACTAACAGCAGCAAAGTCCGCAGCAAAAAGCAAAACGCCCACCGAAACGGTAGGCGAATTGTTGGCTGCTTAATTAACTAAATGCTTTTTTGAAACTTGGGTTGGGTGTTGGCGCACTCAACCCACAACATAAGGATATTACAGATGAATACGAATTACAAGTATCGACCTAAAACAATTGACGAGTTTGTTTTCGCAACTCCGAAATTGGAAACGCAGATCAAACGCTATGCGGATGGCAAAACAATGCTGCCGTTGGTCTTACACGGCGAGTATGGCACAGGTAAGAGTTTGCTAGCAGAGCTAATTCCAAAAGCGATTGACGGCGACGCAGTATCAATCAACTATGTCAATGCGGAAGAATTGAATAATGCGAAAGAAGTGCGGGATAAATTCTTTCGTTCTGTTCAATATGACCGCTTATTCAGCACAGACGGGCAAAAGAACAACTATACGGTTGTAGAGGAAGTTAATTTTGACCCTAAAGCAAAAGGTGCGCTGCGTTTTGTTTAGATGGAATGGCAGAACGCGAGTTGTTTATCTTTACTACGAATGAAGTAGAAAAGATTGACAGGGGCTTGCTGAGTAGGGCAGAAGTAGTGGAAGTGCTGCCTGCGCCGCCTGACCGTTTTTTCAATCGCGCACAGCACATCTTGCGCAGTGAGGGAGTTGATTTAGACGACAGCGTATTGCGTGATGTGTTGGACACGGTCTATGAAAACGACTACGACAATCGCGCTTACTATCGTGCGTTAGACGAGATTATTGAAGCGTGGCATAGTAATGCGCAACAATAAAACAGCAGCGTAGATTTTTTTGACGCTTAACTTTAAAGCCCGCTTATTGATTTAGGCGGGCTTTTTTATATCAACTCCACAGCTTTGCGTAGCATATCGTCATTGGCATCCACATAGATAGCTGTTGTGGATACTGATTTATGCCCCATTAGACGCATTAGCACTCGCAGGCTAGTGCCATTACTAGCAATGCCTGTAGCATAAGTGCGTCTGCCGCTATGTGAAGACGCACCACTAACACCCGCTTTGCGATACAGCCAAAAGAACCACTGCGTCAGTGTATTAGCTGTAAATCCTTTTGACTTTTCTGTGTAGAACAACGGCAGAGTTAAATCTTTGGCTCTGTAGTGTTTTAGATAAGCAGCAAGCTCTGTTCTCAATTTCTCATTAACAAACACTACTCGTGCTTTGTTGCCCTTAGTTTGGCTCGCAGATAAACGAATCTCACTCTTAATGGTTCCGTCCTCGTTGCACACATCACAGATTCTCAGCGCAGCAATCTCCCCTACCCGCATACCACTCCAATAGCTAGTCAGCAGCATCGCCCTATTTCTAGTGCTGTATTTCTGTTTTGTGCTGATATAGCGCAAAACCATATCAATTTCACTTTGGTTTAGTGTTTTTGCTTGTGCCATTTCGTCTCTCCATAAAAGAATTTGTTGTTATTAGTATGTTTTCTTATTTTCAAAATTCCTACCGAAAATTCTCAGCAAAAGAGTTTCCATAAATCAATGACTTATAAATCCAAAGTGGGCTGCGATAAGAATTTAGTAATTTTCTTATGTCGCTGTAGTCAATAAGCCACAGCAAAATAAGCCCTACACGCTGTTATTTAAGCGTTTGCTAGCTTGCGCATTCACCCACTGACAATTTCGCTTTAAACGACGGATTTGACTGCTTGCTGTGTAAGCAACAGAAAATCAGTTAGCAGCCCTAATTTCTAGCTGCGCAATTTTTTTGACTTACAGAAAATATTCGAAGTGGTGATTTTTGACCTATAGCCACCTTATATAGCGAACTGCGTTCGCTTGTGTTTCGTAAGTGCTGCGCACTCACTCACACATTTTTTCTCTTTTAATTTTTTTAGAGTTGATGTTTGAAGACTTTCGCTAGATTCAACCTACACTGAGCCTTAAACAACAGGCTCAGTAATAGAAAAGGACTTTCGCTGAGTTCTTTACTACATCACTTAGGGCATAACCATTTAGGTAAGGGCGGCTTCGCTGTCTCCTTTTATATGCGGCTGAAATGAAGCGCAACAATGACAACAGCATAAGTGGCTACCGTTGTCCTGTTTGAAAGTTGCTGTGTGAGCAGGGCTTTCTCGTGTTGTTATAGCACTATGTGCTATCAACTTTATGCTGATTAATTCTCAATTCAATTAGCTAGCAAAGCTAACGGCGTCCTGTTAAGGATAGTGAATTTAAGTCTCTGCTACCGCACAGAATTTCCGTCGCTGCGAACACCAATGTCCAGCTTTAGGGCGGCATAACAACTGAGTGCCGCTACTCGTTATCGGTAGTAATCAATGGCAACACAGAGCATTTGTGTGTTCTGCTTGTCAAAGTTATTTATACGAGTGATAAGAAATTCAGTAGGAAAGTGGCAATTTATTTGGTAAGACGGCGGTTTCAGTTGAATTTCGGTTGTTCTCAGTGCTTCGCCGAATTTATTGTTTTATTACACAAACAGAAAAGGACGCACTATGAGCACACTAGCAGCACTGAAATTAACAGCAACTAAAAAGCCTAATCAAATTCCGCAGGTCTTACAGCGCAGAAATAAATTAGCGAAACGCATTTGGGAGCAGATTGAATTGGCTAAAGCAGAGCAAACAGGCGGGCAGTTCGCTGTCAGCCGTTTCCGCAGCTATACAGATAAAGAAACAGGCTTACGCAAACAAGTAGAAACCCAAAAGCGTATTAAAGCGTGGTGGTTTGTAGGCGATAACGGCAAGTTAGCACTAGCAATCCGTTATGGTTCAAAAGTTTTAGAGTTGGCAAAAGGAAAATTCGCAGTAGAGGTTGGAGCTGCCACTGAATTAGTCTCAACACTACAAGTCATTAAGTCCGCAGTTGAAGCGGGCGAACTAGACGCAGCTATTGACTTTGCGGCTAACAAATTGCGCAGTGGATTTGCCAAATGAAAAAATACAAGTTGTGGGTGCGTATAAGAGGCTCGCAGACAGCATTCACGCTTGTGTTTGCGGAAAACGGTTTAGCAGCCAAACATTTAGGTGAAGCGCAGTATGGCATTGGTAATGTATTGAGTTTTAAAGAGGTGTGAATTGAGCTGCGTAAATACACAATGCGCTTTTATGAATTTGCCACTAAGTCAATCAAACCAAAGCCACCTCTTACGCCCGCACAGGCAAGAATCAACTCACTCAAACAGAATGTTGAAAACAGCCGCCGCCAATTACAAGCAGAACGAGATAGACAGCGACGGCAGCGTGATGCGGAGAGATTGCGCAAGCAGCTACAACAACGCTGAACAGAAAATACCGAATTTGAATCAAACGACGGGTTTTCTGTTGGTTAGTAGTGCCATTACAAAATCATTGTTGTGTCGGACAAGAGGTATAGCTAAAATAAGCGTAAATTATTTTTACGCTGCGTGGGACAAAAGCACAACGCTTACAAAAAACTTTCCCTCTATGCTTTATCTCTTTGATTTGAAGTATCTCTTAGGCGGTCTATCAGAGTTGAAAATCCTTGTGTCGGTGGTTCGATTCCGCCCCGGGCCACCAGGAATTACCTTAGCCCACTTGTTGGGCTATTTTCTTTTGGGGCTTGGCAGGATTAGGCGCTATTAGCCTCGGATATCCCCAGCGTGAACCGTCCTTTAAAAGGACAAATCAATTAGACATCCCTGTGTCAGTCGATGTCGTTTTAAACGACACTCATTGCTTCTATATTCTGCCAAATTTTTGCTATAGAATTTAAAAAAATCATACATATTTAAAAATTCATTTTGAAATATATTGCCAAAAACTATTTAAGTAATTTTTATATTGTCTTTTTTATTGGCCTCTTTGCTTCCAATGTTTTGGCTCAATCAAAAGATGATGCTTCTGGCCCAGATGTAATGGCGATTTCCGACCGCTTGGCCGGTCAAATTCAGCTATCAGATTCTGAAAAGAGCTGGATCAAAGCTGATCATAAAATTAGATTTTGGGTAAGTACTGAGGCACCACCATATTTTTATGATAAAAAAAAGCCTATTGGCTTGGCTATAGATTACGCCAAAATTGTTTGCAGAACATATAAGCTTAATTGCGAATTCAAAGATCAATTCCCTGGCACTTTTTCTGAGGCAATTCCTTATATTGGAACAGCGAATGGTCCTGATGTGTTCATGACCGGTAGATTTTTACCGGAACGACTTAAGTATGTGCTTTATACCAACCAATACCTTTTCTCTCCATGGGTAATTATTACAAGGACAGATGGTACCAGCATTATATCTCTTGACGATCTCGCTGGAAAAAAAGTTGTAGGCGTTAAAGGATTTGTCGTGAATGGCCTATTGCGTAAGGAGGTATCTGATTTTGAGTTTATTGAAAAAAACACACAACTAGAGTCGTTACAGGCAATTTCATCGGGCGTTGGCGATGCTTATGTTGGCGACCTAGTAAATGCTACTTTTATGATTGCTCAGTATGGACTCTCGAATCTTAAAGTAGCAGCGCCAACCGGCTTTCCGATTCAGGGCGAGTCTATGATGATTAGAAAGGATTGGCCCGATCTTGTGACTTTAACCAATAAAGTACTCGATACACTAACTGAGCAAGATAAGCAAAGCCAAAGAACAAAGTGGTTTTCAGTGCGATTTGACTATGGCAATTGGCGCACTATTGCAATCTACACATTTATTTTGGTCGTGACGCTATTGTTAGGGCTTATTGTTTTTTGGCTTTGGAATAAAAGCCTGAAAAAAGACAAAGCACGAATTCAAGCATTATTAGATGAGCGCGAGCTCATGGTCGGCTCTCTTTTAAGGGCTAATAAAACCGCGGCTACTGGGGCTCTATCAGCCTCTATTGCCCATGAGCTTAATCAACCCCTTGGCGCATCGAGTCTGAACATTCAATTTCTTAAAATGAAGTTGGAAAAAGGTCAGTTAAATTCAGAATTAGGAAAAGAAATTCTAGATGCCTTGGAGGGCGACAATAAAAGGGCGGCTACGATTGTTAGATCATTAAGATCGATCTTTACTGAGCAAGATGTAGCAACTGAATGCGTCGATATTGGGCAAATTATTAATAATGTTTTAGAAATCGTTAAGCCTGAATTGAAGTATAAGAATATTGTAATTATCCAGAGCGTAGATCGGGATCTATTGGCCCAGGCTAGGGCAACTGAAATTCAGCAGGTTTTGCTTAACTTGATTAACAATGCGATTCAGGCAGTAGCTGGCAAGGAAAATCATGTAGGGCGCATTCAAATAGAGGCTAAGCAAATAGAAGATAGGATTCAAATCAGCATTAGTGATAACGGAGTCGGGGTTCCGCAAGAGCAAAAATCTAGCCTATTTGAACTCCTTAACACTACTAAGCATTCTGGCATGGGCCTGGGGTTATGGCTTTGTAAACATATTGTCACTAAATATGGGGGCTCTATTAATTATGAAGATTCTGTTGGTAGTGGCGCGCGATTTGTAGTGGCCTTACCAGTGGCAGTTGAGAAGTAGAGCCAAGTATCCTTTTGTCGGTGGTTCGATTCCGCCCCGGGCCACCAAGATTCAAAAAGAGAGCTTCTAGCTCTCTTTTTTCATTTCTACCCTAGTTATTTGTTTTTAAGTTAAGCAATGGTTGCCTACCTAGATTCAGCGTAGATTGTCTGAGTTCAGAGTGCTGACCTTACGGGTGGGGATGATGGATCCTGTTTGACCGTTCTTGCTATGGATCCCCGTGTCATCAAACGTCCTTTAAAAGGACACTTCATTTACCAACCTTTAACGCTTGGTGCTTGAGGCACTTGTCGAGGTGCGTTAATTGTTGTATTCGGTTGAGTCTGAATTGGTGCTGTACTTGTTCCTTGATAAGCCCCCTGCGGACTATAGAAATTAGTCTGCCCATTATCTGTTTGAAACGACTGAGTATTTTGACCTTGGGCGTTATAGACATTTGTGACGCCACTTGGGCTTGTTTGCGAGTATCCCTTATATGCTCCATTGGCATCGTAGATAGCCTGCGCTGAGCATAAGACTGCAAAGAGCAGTGAACAGCAGGCGATAAAAGATTTAATAAGGATTTTCATAATTTCTCCAATTCGCTTGATTCACTCAAAGGTAGCACAGACCAATTCAATAAGCGTCGCTTAAATCGACGCCTGTTGGAGCCTTTGTATAACGCCTACTTCTACTATTTTTACAGCATTACTAATGACGTTAAATGCTTCCAAGACATGAGGGTGTCCCATATTTTGTGTAAACGGGGTTCGTTTACTACAGAGGGATTCTCTCCTCATACTTAATACTAAACTGATTTAATGCACCCTTCCAATCTCTGATGGGCATACTCCACTTTTGGCTGA